>CALCEJ010000109.1 GCA_937900465.1 uncultured Bacteroidales bacterium
GAAACACCCCCGGGCGCAATGCCTCCGTCCGCACCCCCGGCGCCCCCGGGTGCCCCGCTCACACATTCCAAATCGGCGATAGTCCTCGCAATCTTTACAATCCTGGTGTACGCCCTGGCGGACAGACCAAGTTTGTCAATAAGTCCCTCGAGCATATTCTTGCTCTCGTCATCCAGGGGACAGTAGCGCTCGAGCGCGGACGAGTTCATTTCCGCGTTAGTGAAAAACGGCTCGAAGCGGAACCTTTCGAGCTGGATTTCCCTTGCTGCCCGAACCCTTGCCGCCACCGCCGCGGAGGACTCTCCCTTTTCGCCCCTTACCAGCACTCCCGCGGGCACGCTGCGCATATAAAGCTGTATGTCGATGCGGTCCAGGATGGGCCCTGAAAGCCTCTGAAGATAGGATACGCGCTGTCCCGGAGAGCACGAACAGCGGTCGTCTTCGCCGTAGTACCCGCACGGGCATGGATTCGAAGCGGCGACCAGCATAAACGACGCCGGATAATCAATTTTAGCCTTCAGACGCGACACCGTGACCTTCCTGTCTTCCAGCGGCCCCCTGAGCGCCTCGACGACGCCCTTCGGCGCCTCCGAAAATTCATCCATGAACAGGATTCCCCCGTTTGCGAGACTCACCTCGCCGGGAACGATATTCTCGCCAGACCCGCCGCCAAGCAGCGCTGCCTGCGAACAGCTGTGATGCGGAGCGCGGAACGGCCGGGCGCGCATAAGCCCCGCAGAGAGCCTGCCCTTTCCCGCCACCGAATAAATCTTCGACGTAATGACCGCCTCCTCCCGCGACATCGGAGGGAGAATCCCCGCCATCGCCTTTGCAAGCGAACTCTTTCCGCTGCCAGGACTCCCGACCATAATGACATTATGCCCTCCTGCCGCGGCAATTTCAATCCCTCGCTTCGCCCCTTCCTGCCCCACAATATCCTTGAGGTCCATAAAGTTCCCCCCGACGGGCCCATAATCATCCTCCCTGAGCTTCCATGCTTCGGAATTCCGGATCAGAAGGTCCTCGCAGACCTCCCCTGAGAGTATCCTCAGCACCTCGTCCAGATTGGATACGCCGTATATTTCCCCTTCCTCATACTCCGCAGCCTCGACAGCGGATTCAACAGGGAAAATACACCCCGAACACCCGGACCCCCGCGCCATCTCCGCCATAGGCAGCGCCCCTCCGACGCGCCTTATGGACGCATCCAGGGACAGTTCCCCGCAAATCAGAAAATCCCCAAGCCTCGGGACTTCCGCCTGTCCGGAAGCGGCGATGATTCCAAGGGCGATAGGGAGGTCATACCCGCTTCCCTGCTTGTGAAGGTCCGCAGGGGCCAGGTTGATGACTATTTTCTTCCCCGGAATATGGAACCCCTTCGACTGGAGCGCCGTGACTGTCCTCAGGAGACTTTCCTTCACCGCCGCATCCGCGAGCCCGACCAGGTGAATCCCTATCCCCAAGGTAATATCTACCTCGATAGTTACCGGAACTGCATTGATTCCTATACATTTCGCGCTTTTTACATATACCAGCATCTTTTCCTCCGTTTTTGCCGGCAATGTAAAAACAATTACTCCGGAAGTCCCGGTGAAACGTGAATAAATGTGCTGTTTTTTTTGTGTGGTGGTTTTTCGTTACCTTTGTGCCGATGAAAAGAAGTGTGACCATAGCAAATACTGGGGATCTCGACCGCGCCGCCAAAGAATTCCTGTCAAAGATAGGAGGCTCGACTCTCGTGGCGTTCTACGCGCCGATGGGAGCCGGAAAAACGACCTTCACTACCGCGGTCTGCCGCGCCCTTGGCGTCCCCCAGGAGGAAATCAGTTCCCCTACTTTCGCTATTGTGAACGAATACCGCACCCGCTCCGGAGAGCCTGTCTTCCACTTTGACTTCTACCGGCTGAAAAACACCGCCGAAGCCCTCGACATAGGCCTGTACGACTATCTGGACAGTGGATGCCTCTGCTTTATGGAATGGCCGGAGAACATAGATTCAATCCTCCCGGAAGAAACCCTCAAGGTCCATATCAGCGTAAATCCGGATTCCTCCCGTACCCTTACTTGGGAGTCCGATTCTTAGCCGGAGATATCATTCGACGACCCGGGTAAGGGATGTCCCGTCGAAAACGATCCAGTTGGAAGAAGTAATCCAGTCCCCCAGAAGAAGGAGCCGGCTCCCGCGCCCGGCTATCTCCAAGTCCGCAAAGCAGTGATAGTGCCCGAAAATGAAATAATCCACGGGCTCCGGGAAGTCGCGGCAGAACTTGTAGAGAGGCTCGTCCTCGCCGCGGAAGGTATATGAGATGGACTTTGCAAGGCGTGAGGAGCGGCTCCATCCGCGGCCAAGGGCAAACGCAATCCTTGGATGCAGAGTGGAGAAGAGCCATTGGAGCGCCTTGTTATGGAACGCGCCGCGCATAAACTTATACCCCTTCTGTCCGGGCCCCAGTCCGTCCCCGTGTCCGAGGCAGAAGCGAACGTCCCCAATCCGGACCACGTACGGCTGCTTCAGGGGGACTATCCCCATCGACTCGAAATAATCATAGGCCCATATGTCGTGATTCCCCTGGAAGAAGTATACCTTGACTCCGGCGGCGATAAGGTCCTCAAGAGCGGCAAAAACCTGGACATATCCCTTCGGGACGACATATTTATATTCGTACCAGAAATCCCAGATATCCCCGAGAAGATACAGCGCCTCCGTTTCAGAGGCGGGAATTCCACGGAGCATACGTACAAAACGTGCCTCCCGGTCTGAAGGGTTATTGACCTCAAGCCCAAGATGTACATCCGAAACGAAATATGTCAGAGTCCGCGCCAAACCGCCAAAAAGTCAAACCGCCAAAAAGTCAAACCGCCAAAAAGCTACGCCAGGATAAAAATCACTATCGCTACAATCGCGCAGTACAGGGAGAACCATCCAAGACGCGCCTTCTTGACAAGGGCAACCATCGCCTTGCAGGCGAACAGCCCGGAGAGGAGCGCCGCGACAAAGCCGATCGCGAGGGAAAGCCCCGAAACATCACCGGAGAAAAACGTTCCGGTCCCGTGGAGGCTCTTCACGATGGAAAGCAGCTGCTCGCCGATGATGGGCACAAGGACCATCAGGAACGAGAATCCGGCCATCTTCTCGCGGCGGACGCCGGTAAGAAGGCCCGTTGCGATGGTGGTTCCGCTGCGTGAAAGGCCCGGAGCGACGGCCAGCGCCTGGCCTATGCCAACGACGAAAGCCTGCCAATACGAAATGCCGTTCCTGTAGCTGTTGGGCTTAACCCATTCCTTCCGAGTAGCGATGTCCGAAAGCAGCAGAAGCGCCGCCGTCACGAGGAGGCAGACACCCACGACAACAAGCGACTCACCGAAAAGCCCCTCCACGAAATCCTTGAAGAAAAAGCCCACGATGGCAACCGGAATCATGGACACGACGAGCTTCAGGACATAGTCCGTCTCATCGTTGTAGCGGAATTTGAAAAGTCCCTTCACGAGGTCCAGGATGAGCTTCCAGAACACGATGATGGTGCTGATGACTGTTCCGAGATGGACCATTACGGTAAAGTCGAGGAATCCGTCCGGGTCAACCCCGAGCAGCTCCCTGAATATGACGAGATGTCCCGACGAAGAAACGGGAAGGAATTCGGTCAGTCCCTGGACGATACCGAGAATAAGCGCCTGCCACCAATCCATATCTTATTCCTCCTTGTCCGACGGCTTCCGGATAATCGCAATGACGATTACCGCAATACCGGCGACGATCACCACCGGAGCGGCGACGAGCCGCCTCGCATCAAACATAGCATAGTTGAAAACGGCGGGATCGTCGGAGCCTCCCCCGGAAAGGAGGATGAACCCGGCCACCATCACAAGGAGCCCCGCAATGATCAGCATCAGCCCCTTCCGCGTAACCGCCATTTTTTCCGAATTCTTGCCCATATCAATATTCGCTGTAAAGTCTGTCTTTGTCATAACCGAGCACCTTTGTGACGACAATCCAGGTGCTGACGGTGCATATCAGTATTCCGGCGCAGACCATTATGCCCATCGTAAGGAGCAGAAGGTTCCTCGGGAACATCGCGAACAGCTGCGAGAACTCGCTCCTGAGGACGAACAGCCCCCCAAGCAGCATAAAAATCGCGATCAGCGCGGCGAATGTCCCCTGAAATGCGGACTGGAGGACGAAGGGAGAACGGATGAAACTCCTCGTTGCGCCCACCTGCTGCATCGTATGGATTACGAACCTCTTTGCGAATACATTCAGCCGTACGGTATTCGCGATAAGGACCACCGAGACAAACAGCAGCAGCGCGATCAGCACCGCAATCACCACCGAAATCTTCTCGATATTCGCATTCAGGGCCTCCACGAGGGAGGTCTGATATACGACCTCTTCCACGAGGGGAGACTTCTGGACGGCGGAGGAGACGACGGCGATGCTGTCAGCCCCGACATAAGCCGCTTCGAGATTCAGGTCGATGGAAACAGGGATCGGAGCTTCCTGGAACACGTCGAGGAAGTCGCGGCCCAGCATAGACGCCATCTCGTCGATGCCTTCCTCCCGGGAGACAACCCTTGTCCCTTTAATGCCAGGAATCTCTCCGAGGGATGCAGCGAGCTTCTCCGCGTCCTGATCAGACGCCTCCTGGACCAGCATCACGGAAATCTGCATATTCTCCTTGACGTAATCGCTGACCTTCCTGGCGTTGACAAGCAGCAGGGATGCCACACCGACAAGGAGCAGAACCAGCGAAATGCTGATGACCGTGGATATCCACGAACTCACCAGTCTGCGTTTCATTCCCGAGCTTGCTTTAGCTGACATAATACACCGGATTACGGCCCAAAGTTAGTGAAAGCGAGCCAATTTGAAAAAAAATTCTTAACTTTGTATGCTAAATCATTGTAATATGGGAGATTCTGCGAAGAAAATACTGTTCGTGAACTCTGAGATGGTTCCCTACCTGCCGGACAGTCCCCTTGCCACCATCGGCAAGGACCTCCCCCAGGGTATTCAGGAGCGTAAGAGAGAGATCCGTACGTTTATGCCCCGCTATGGCTGCATCAACGAACGTAAGAACCAGCTTCACGAAGTGATCCGCCTCTCCGGCATCAACATCATCATATCAGATGTAGACCGTCCCCTTGTCATAAAAGTTGCATCCATCGCATCCGCAAGGATTCAGGTTTACTTCATCGACAACGAAGATTACTTCCGCCGCAAGCAGCTTTACCGCGATGACAGCGGCAAATTCTTCGCGGACAACAGCGAGAGGGCCGTCTTCTTTGCCCGCGGCGTCCTGGAGACCGTGAAAAAACTCCGCTGGTCCCCGGATATAATCCATTGCAGCGGATGGATTTCCCACGTCCTCCCCTTCTACCTGAAAAAGGCCTATAAGGAAGATCCGATCTTCTCGAACAGCAAGGTGGTCCTGTCCCTGTATGATGACGTGCCCCAGGAGAAATTCGGCCCGGACTTCGCCTCGACCGTCTGCTTCGGCGGGATGAAACCTGAAGATACCGGACTTGGAAAGGATGTGGATGGCACGGAACTTGCGAAATTCGCCGCGAAGTACGCGGACGGAATAATTATCGCGAGCCCGAACATTCCCCTTGTCCTGAAGCGGTATTGTTCAATCCTTACGGTTCCTTCGCTCCCCTATATAGACAACCTGTACAGGGACGGAAGTTACATAGACAGTTACAACAGCTTTTACGACAAGCTATAGATGAGATTACGGAAAGTGACAGCGGCGCTTGTGACACTTCTTGCGGCCGCCTCCTGTGTGAAGACAGATCC
This sequence comes from uncultured Bacteroidales bacterium, assembly GCA_937900465.1. Lineage (GTDB taxonomy): Bacteria > Bacteroidota > Bacteroidia > Bacteroidales > UBA932 > Cryptobacteroides. The sequence goes on from CALCEJ010000109.1 coordinate 5,795, forward strand.
TGAGCTGGGGAAGTCCCTTGTGGACCCCGGCTTTCTTTTCGATACATATACGGTTGAGTTTCCCCTTACTGACATCAGTATGAAAAAGTCAGGGGACCTTTCCGGCTATTCCAGCACGAGAATAGTCCTCGGTGCAATCCGCGACGACGTGTTTGGCCTTACGACCCGTTCCAGCGCGTTCACACTGATTCCCGCCCTCGACACTGTCTACCTTGGAAAGAACCCAGTCGCCGTAAGGATGTGGATGACCTTTGAGGCGGATTCCGTCTCCTGCGCAGACCCTGCGGAAGCCTCAATCCTCCAAAGTATCATTGTCCGTGAGCTTTCAGACTCGCTGAGCGTCGTCAAAACCGGTACGGACCGTATTCCGCCCCATAAGAGCGAAAGCATCGCAAAGGGAGTCCCTATGATTAACGGAACAGACTCCCTCCGCGTCGAATTCACTGACGAATACGCTTCACGTTTCCTTGCGGCGATGAAGGAAGTTTCCGGTGATGAGGGAATCTTCATCTGCCGGGACACCCTTCAGGACGGCAGCCTGAAAATCAACCGCTTCAAGGATTTTGTCGGGAAGATGCCCGGTGTATATCTTGAGACAGACACCCCGAAGGGTAACGGCGGAAGGATCTCGATGTTCAACCTCTCCTGCCTGTCGCTGACCTCCGGATCCGGTTCATCAAGCTTCTACCGCAACTACAACATAGCCGCAATAACGGTCAATTCTGAATACAACGGCGTCAGGAAGGATACCTCATTCTACCTTATCCCCGGAGAGATGGAATTCGTCAACGAGTCCAAGGCGATAGATGAGAACACCCGCTTCTACCAGTACGCCTTCAACTCCACGACTCACGAGTCCGTTGCAGGCGCAGCCGGAGCGAACATCTTCATCGAAGGCGGCGGCGGAATAAAACCCGTCATCTCCGCCCGCGAACTCCGCGACAAGACTAGGTCCATAATCGAAGCCCGCGGCGGCAGCGTCGACAAGGCCATCGTCAACAAGGCAACCATAGTCCTCCCGTTCGAGATGCCCGCAGATTATACGGAGCTCGACCTGTTCCCTACGGTCGTTTCGCCCACAATCCGGATCCAGGACGCGACAACCGGCATTGTCACCTTCGCAGGTCTTACGGACGCCAGCGTCTCTTCGGAGAACCAGGGTTCGATCGACCGCTCCAACCTCCGTTATTCCCCGGACATCACCTTCCACCTCCAGGAAGTCCTTTCCGCCGATGACGAGACCCTCTCCGCAGGCGACCGCGACATCTGGCTCCTTACCGTCCACACTGAAACAGTCGAGAACGCAACGGACAACTCCTATAACGAATACCTCCAGCAGCTGATATATGCCAACTATTACAACAACCTCTACGGCGGTTATGGCGGATACGGCGGCTATGGCGGCTACGGTTACGGCGGTTATGGCGGCTATGGCGGTTACGGTGGCTACGGCTATTCGAACTACTACAATTACCTTATGATGGCCCAGCTTATGAACGCCCAGGCCAACTCGTCCAACACGACTACAACTACGGAGCTGGACAAGGACCGCTACTATCGCGGAATTATGAACGGCCCGTCTGCGCCTTCGCGCCAGCCCCTTTTCCGGGTCACATTCTCAGTATCGAAATAAAAAAACGGCCCGAAGCAATCCGGGCCGCATTTATTATGTAAGGAATCCTTAGATTTCCTCTACCACGGGGGCGTCCGGGGCGTTCTTTGCGACGGAAGCGATACCGGCCTTCATAGTCCTTTCGGAAGCATACATCTGGCTTGCGCCGATGACCTGTCCGTTGGAAGCCTTGAGATTGAAGAAAGGCTTGCCGTTCTTTGCGACCTTGACTTCGAAGCGCTCGGGAATAGGAGCATTCTTCTTTACGGATTCTACGCCGTTGAGGCAGGCTGCCTTTGTGGTGTATCCCTCGCTGGTGAGGATAACCTGGCCGTTGGTGGCCTTGAGGTTGAACTGGAACTCTCCGTTCTTCCTTACTGTAATGACAAATTTACCCATTTTTTATAGAGATTGGTTAGTTTCTGTGACCTACAAATATAGCGAAAAAATTTACAACTTGATATAAATCTTCTTTTTCCATAGCGGAAGGGCCAGGAGATAAACGACGAGGATGCAGCCGAGAGCCCACAGAAGGGAACTTACCGGCCCCTCCGGGAGAAGGCCCATCACCGTCCGCTGCAGCCCGGTTCCAATAAAGGTCCATGCCACGATGTCCGACAGGACATAGCAGAATATCGCATTGCTGCCGAACGTCATAAAGAAGCCGGTACGCCTCCATATGCCCTTTTCGTCCGCGAGATAATGGATAAGGCTGAGGATCAGCGTAGCGGCGCCCGTCGTGACAAGAACGAACGTCGGGGACCAGACCTTTTTGTTTATCGGAAGCGCGTACATCAGAAGGAACCCTCCCATCACCATAGCCCATCCTGCCACGTCCATTTTCCTGAGGTCGCCCTCCACGAGCATCTTTCCCACGAGGAATCCTATGATCGTATGGGCGATGGCGGGAATTGTCGAGAGAAGACCCTCCGGCTCGATTCCGCCGTCGCTGTACAGGTGTTTCTCTCCGAAAACGGCAAAATCCACCCGCGACAGGATATTGTCAGTCCCATAGCAATAGCCGTTTCCGGCGAGAAGAAGCGCCGAATACCCGACGAGAAGCCCTGCCGCAATCCATCGGAGCCACTTGTGGTCCACAGTTGCGACAATAACCGCCGTAATACCGTAACAGAGGGCGAATCGCTGGAGAACGCCCATAATTCGAAGGTGAGAAGCAGCCCAGTCTCCACCAAAGACCACCCCGCCGATATAGTTCAGCGTAAGCCCCACGGCGAAAAGCAGCAGTGTCCTTCGGAGGGCCCTCCAGCTGAGACGGAATCCGCTCTTCCGGAGCGACAGGAACATAGACACGCCCATAATGAAAAGGAAGAAGGGAAACACGCAGTCGGTGGGGGTAAGGCCGTTCCAGGGGGCGTGCCTGAGGGGCGCGAAGGCGGTGTCCCAGTTTCCGGGGTTGTTGACGAGGATCATAAGGGCAATGGTAAGGCCCCTGAATATGTCCACAGATTTTATCCTTCCACTTGCTTCTGTCATTTCTTTTCGAATATTCCGAAGACGGAGGATCCGCTTCCTGTCATAGATGCGTACACGGCGCCTTCTGCGTAGAGTTTTTCTTTTATACCCTTAAGTTCCGGATATTTCCGGAACACCGTTGTTTCGAAATCGTTTTTAAGGACGCCTCTCCAGGACCGGATATCGTCCCGGATAATGCCCATTATGGGCCTTTTCGGGAGTGAAGGGAGGATTCCGGCATAGGCATCGGCGGTAGAGACGGCGATTCCTTCAGGGGTGATGACCCTTATTTCATATCCGTCGGGGACAGGGTCCGGGACGGGGGAGAGGATTTCGCCGCGACCCATCCCGTGCATAGGCCTGTTATGGACGAAGAAGGGGCAGTCGCTGCCGAGGCGGCCCGCAAGCTCCGCGAGGGTCCCGTCTGTGACTTCCGGAGCGAACAGGTCCCGGAGCATCCTGAGGGCGAAAGCCCCGTCGGAGGACCCTCCGCCGAGCCCGGCGCCAACGGGAGACGTCTTTTCCAGCACGATCTTCACCGGCGGCAGTCCCTTCGGCAGTATCCGGTCCATTTCTCCGCAAGCCTTCACCGTAAGGTCCTTCAGCGGGTCCCATCCCACGCCGCCCCGCTTCGCTATCGTTATCATTACCTTTCCGTCGGGGGTGATGGACTGGGCCGTCTCCTGGGGGGAGTAAGCGCTGCGGATATGGGCCAGCGTCTCATTCCACGCATCGCCGTGGACAATCTCGAGCGTATCCGAAATGCCCGGGAAAGGAATGAACACCGTGTCGATGTCGTGATATCCGTCCTCCCTTTTGCGGAGGACGTCAAGGCCCAGGTTCAGTTTTACGTTCGGATGTGAAATCATACTACAAAGTTAGCATTTTTCCCGTCACTTCGACGCTGTTGTTAATAACCGTCGGAAAAATCAACAAAAATGTTTCAATTTAGAATTATTATAAATTGGGCCCATATAGAAAGCTCCTGGCAGTCAATAAATTAACAACAAAATTCCGACCGTGTTGAAAACTTTTTTTCAAAAAAACGCTCCAAGATATTGTCAATAACATTACCTTTGTTCCTCGGAGAACAGACCTTCTCCAGGCTAAAACTTAATTGCAGACAACATAGAAACCTGGGCAACCGGCGAAAAACCGGCGCTACCCTCAACACCCTCCTAATATGGTAAAACGTGTACTTAAACGTGACGGAAGAAGCGTAGAATTCAACAATCAGAAGATTGTTTCCGCCATCCTGAAAGCAATGGACGTGACGGAAGAAGGAGAAGACATCGTACTGGCTGCGAAGATCGCAGACGCCATCTCCAAGATGGACCGTGATGAAATGTCCGTGGAAGAAATCCAGGACTGCGTGGAGACGGAACTTATGGAAAGCCCCCGCAAGGAGGTTGCGAAGGAGTATATCCGCTACCGCAACAAGAGGTCCATGGCCCGTAAGGCTAAGACCAACGACATTTTCCAGACCATCATCGACGCGCAGGTGAACGACATCACCCGTGAGAATGCGAATATGAACGCGGACACTCCCGCCGGAATGATGATGAAGTTCGCCTCCGAGGCAACCAAGAGCTATGTGGACGAGTGCCTCCTCTCCGACGACGTCCGCGAAGCTGTCGCAAAGAATTACATCCACATCCACGACAAGGACTACTACCCCACAAAGTCCCTTACCTGCATCCAGCACCCTCTGGACCTTATCCTCGAGCACGGACTCAAGGCCGGCCACGGCGAATCCCGTCCCGCGAAGAGGATCGAGACCGCAAGCGTCCTTGCCTGCATCTCGATGGAAACGGTCCAGAACGAAATGCACGGAGGTCAGGCAATCCCCGCATTCGACTTCTATCTCGCCCCCTACGTCCGCAAGACCTATGAGGAAGAGATCGACAAGATCAGCGCGCTCCAGAACGTGGACTACTCCGACCTCAAGGGTGCCAAGATCGACGACTACCTCAAGCACGACCTTATCGGCCTCCAGGGCGCCGAGCGTGCCAAGCAGCACGCCATCAACCAGACCGTCGGCCGTGTCCATCAGGCAATGGAGGCGTTCGTTCACAATATGAACACCATCCATTCCCGCGGCGGAAACCAGGTCGTCTTCTCCTCTATCAACTATGGAACGGACACCTCCGCGGAGGGACGCTGCATCATCCGCGAAATCCTCAACACGACATACGAAGGAGTGGGCAACGGCTCCACCGCAATCTTCCCTATCCAGATATGGAAGAAGAAAAGAGGAGTCAGCTACCTCCCCGGCGACAAGAACTACGACCTCTACAAGTATGCCTGCAAGGTGACCGCACGCCGGTTCTTCCCTAACTTCCTGAACCTCGACGCATCCTTCAACCAGGATGACGCCTGGAAGGAGGACGACCCCAAGCGTTATGTCCACGAGGTCGCGACTATGGGCTGCCGTACCCGCGTTTACGGCAACAAGTTCGGCCCCAAGACTTCCATCGGCCGCGGCAACCTCTCCTTCACCACGATCAACATCGTCAAGCTTGCAATCGAGGCTATGAACGAGGAGTCCGACAAGTCCCTCCGCCTGCAGAAGTTCTTCCAGAAGCTCGACTGGGCGCTGGAGATTGCCGCAAAGCAGCTCAACGAGCGCTTCGACTTCCAGAAGACCGCGCTCAAGAAGCAGTTCCCCCTGCTGATGAACGGCCTGTGGCTTGGCAGTGAGAAGCTCGACGACAACGATCCTATCGAATCCGTGATGAACCAGGGAACCCTCTCCATCGGCTTCATCGGCCTCGCCGAATGCCTTATCGCCCTCGTCGGCAAGCATCACGGCGAAAGCGAAGAGGCCCAGGAGCTCGGACTTCGCATCGTAGCCCATATGGCTGAGAAGATCAACGGCTTCGCTGAGACCTATCAGCACAACTTCACCTTCCTTGCAACTCCCGCCGAAGGCCTGTCCGGAAGCTTCACCAAGAGGGACAAGAAAGTCTTCGGAATCCTTCCCGGAATCACGGACAAGGATTACTACACCAACTCCAGCCACATCCCCGTCTACTACAAGTGCACCCCCGAGCACAAGGCGAAGATCGAGGGCCCGTACCACAAGTACGAGAACGCCGGCCATATCTTCTATGTGGAAATCGACGGCGATGCCACGCACAACCCGCAGGCAATCATGAACATCGTGGACCTGATGGACAAGTACGACATCGGTTACGGCTCGGTGAACCACAACCGCAACCGCTGTCTGGACTGCGGCTTCGAGAATGCCGACGAGAATCTCCGTGAGTGCCCCAACTGCCGCGGCCACCACATTGATACGCTGCAGCGCATCACCGGCTACCTGGTGGGAACGACCAACCGCTGGAACTCCGGAAAACTGGCCGAGCTCAAGGACCGCGTCGTCCACGAGTAGTATCCATGAGAATCCGAGTCCTCAAGATTCTTGAACAGACAATGGCCGACGGCCCGGGCTTCCGGACGTCGGTTTATTGTGCTGGGTGCAAGCACGCCTGCAAGGGCTGCCACAACCCCCAGTCCTGGGATTTCAACGCCGGGGAGTGGATGGAGGTGGACGAAATCCTGGACCTCATCAAGGCCGACGGCATGTCCGACGTGAGTTTCTCGGGCGGCGACCCTTTCTATCAGGCCGATGCTTTCACGGAGCTCGCCCGGCGCATCAAGCAGGAAACCACGAAAACCATCTGGTGCTGGACCGGCTTCACCCTGGAGCAGATCGAGGCCGATCCGCACCTGGCCCAGATGCTGCCGTGGCTGGACGTCCTCGTGGACGGTCCCTTCATCCTGGAGCAGCGGGACACGACCCTCCTGTTCCGGGGCAGTCCCAATCAGCGGATCATCTACCTGCATGAAAAACCCGAGGATGACTACATCCCCGGGACCGTTCCTTTGGAGCCTTTGCGGTAAGGCTCAGTCGCCGACGACCCAGACCAGGACGTGGCGGTCGAAGGTGATGTATTCGAGGTCGAACTCCTCTTCCTCGTCCTTCTTGCTGATGAACGTTGCTTCGAGTTCGCCTTCGCCGCGGGGGCGGAAACGCTCGATTTCGATCTGCTCGGCAAAATCCACGTTGTAGATGCTCAGGAGCTTGAAGACGGCCTCCTTGGCGCACCAGTAGATGGCGAGCTGCTCGTTGCGCTTCTCGTCCTCGAGGTCGTCGATTTCATCCTCGGAGAGGGCCTTTTTCTCCACGGCGGAGAAGTCGCGGTCCAGGGATTCGATGTCAATGCCGACATTCTCTTCTTCGTGGAGGATGACGGCGACGTATTTTTCGGTATGGGTGATGGAAATGTTGACCGGGTTGTTCTCCAGGTAAGGTTTCCCGTTGTCGTGATGGCTCAGGTACACCTTCTCGTCGAACATCGTATTCAGCAGGGCGCGCACGGCCAGCCGCTGCTTCCGCAGGGATTCGCTGCGGATGAACGAGATTTCCTCCATCTCGTCACTGGGGGTGGAGCTCAGTTGCGTCAGCTCCTCTTCGCTTTCGGTAATCTGCCAGACGCCGATTTCCGCTTCGTTGTCAAGTTTCTTCTTAAGATATAGTCCCATTACAAGTTGATTTGAACAAGATACGGCGCAGCGCCCGGATCCTCGCGAAAGGCCGGGTACTCCAGATATGTACTGCATCGCAACGGAGGTTCGTCAGAACTGACGACCCCTTTCAAAGCTAAGGCAGAACTGGGAGGCTCCATATTGCTTGTTACCAATTAACTCCGCAAAGATAGTGGAAATTTTCAAAATGCAAACCAATCTTTGAAGGGAAATTGCTATCTTTGCGGAGCCTGTAACGGAATGTTGAATTTTTAACCATAGAATCATGAATTTCCTCACTGATGAAAAGCTCCTCATCGTCGGCGCAGCCGGCATGATCGGCTCCAACATGGTCCAGACCGCCGCGATGCTGGGCCTCACTCCGAACATCTGCCTGTATGATATCTACGAACCGGGCCTGAAGGGTGTCCTCGCCGAAATGGACCACTGCGCCTTCCCCGGCATCAACCTGACCGCCACCGTCGACCCGGCCGTCGCCTTCAAGGATGCGAAATACATCATCTCCTCCGGCGGCGCCCCCCGCAAGGAAGGCATGACCCGCGAGGACC
>CALCEJ010000110.1 GCA_937900465.1 uncultured Bacteroidales bacterium
ATTTATGAGATTTGGTAAAAGTAAACTCAATAGTCTTAAAAAACCTTTAATAAAATCTAGTAGCTATAGTGATATTTTAAGGCAAAAGATAATGATTAAAATGAATACTAGTAAAAATAAAAAGGAAAGCGCCGCCATATCCATCACCTTGCATATCTTCTCTGACATCGTCTTCGACAGGGAACCGCCGTTGACGGTGAAATCCTGGGCGAAAACATATACGAGGCGTCCGTCTACCGTACCGCATCCGGTGACGACACCGTCACCGTCAGGGTGAGACTTGTCCATCCCGAAGTTCGTGCACCTGTGCTGCAGGAACATATCGTATTCCTCGAAGGAACCCGGATCCAGCAGCATCGCGATGCGTTCCCTTGCGGTATGCTTGCCCTTTTCGTGCTGGGCGTCAATGCGCCTCTGGCCTCCGCCAAGACGGGCGGAAGCGCGGCGCTCAACCAGTTTCTTGATATTGTCAGTCTGGATACTCATTATTCATCAGCGGGCTTCATCGTGGTATAAACCGCGGTGACGTCCTCGTCGTCCTCCAGAAGGCCTGTAAGCTTGTCGAGGGTAGCCCTCTGCTCAGGGGTGACTTCCTTGAGATCGATGTTGGGGATTTGCTCGAATCCTCCGGATACGAGGTCGTAGCCTTTCTCTTCGATGTATTTTTGGATCTGGCCGTAGGAGGTGTAGTCTCCGTAGATCATAATCTCTACGGTAACATTCTCATCCTCGTCCTCGACTTCCTGCTTGAAGACTTCCTCTGCGCCGTAGTCGATGAGTTCGAGCTCGAGCTCGTCAAGGTCGATGGGCTTCGCGGGGTCTTCCTTGATGCGGAAGACGCACTTGTGGTCGAACATAAAGGCGACGGAGCCGCTGGTCTGGAGGTTGCCGCCACACTTTGTGAAGTAGCTGCGGACGTTTGCGACCGTACGGGTGTTGTTGTCAGTTGCAGCCTCTACGAGGTATGCGATTCCGAAGGGACCGAATCCTTCATAGACAATCTCCTTGAAGTCTCCTGACTTGGCCTCGGTAGCCTTCTTGATAGCGCGCTCGATGTTCTCCTTGGGCATCTGCTCGGACTTTGCCTCAGCGATGAGGGCGCGAAGACGGGGGTTGCCGGTAACTTCCGGACCGCCCTGCTTGACTGCGATTGTGATTTCCTTTCCGAGTTTTGTGAAGGTCTTGGCCATATGGCCCCAGCGCTTCATCTTGCGCTCCTTGCGGAATTCAAATGCTCTTCCCATAGTATTACTCTCCGATCCTTGAGATGTACTTGTCGATGTCAGTCCCCTGGAGAACGCCCTGATACTGGAAAGCCTCGGGGTGCTCTTCCTTTGCGCGGGTGTAGTACTTGAGGGCGGAAGCCTTGTCGCCAGCGGCCTCGGCGGCGGTGCCTGCCTTTACGAGATATCCTGCGGAAAGCTCATTGTCGGAGGTCTTTGCGGCCTTGAGGTACCACTTGACTGCTTTTGCGGTCTCGCCCAGGTTCACGTATGCGTCACCCACTGCGGACTCAGCGCGCGCGAGAAGGATGTTGTCCTTGCCGTTATATTTCTTAAGCGTCTTGACAGCCTGCTCGTACTCACCGGTGTGGAGATAGGAAAGACCTGCGTACATATAGACTGACTTTCCTGCCTTTGCACCATACTTGGAGAGGATTTCCTCGAAGCCCATAAAGTTGTCGTCACCGGCGAGGGCGAGTTCATACTCGCCGCCCTGGAACCACTGCTCAGCGCGTACCATCTCAGCCTTTGCTTCAGCGCGCTTAGGGATGAGATAGAAACGGGTGTAGAGGAATATCACGAGGGCGAGGCCCAGGATGATACCCACGCAGGTGTAGATGAGCCTGGAATTGTTCTGGAAGAAGAGTTCTGTCTTGGAAACGGCCTCAGCGACATTCTGCTGGCGCATTTCCTCTCCTGAAAGTGTCTTTTTTGCCATAATTATATTTTCTCTGTTTTTTATAGTCTTATAAAAGTCCGCAAATTTACAAAAGATTCTCTAAACTAACAAACTTGCAAACTTGCATTAAATATACGTTTTTAATCTTAGTGTAACGTCTCTTTGATAATCTCACTGACAGAAGGATGGGGGAAGACAATTGTGAGAAGATCGTCCACCTTCATTCCCTTTTCGATAGCCATAGCCGCCGTCGTAACAATCTCAGAAGAATAGTTCCCGAGAAGATGGACCCCGAGCAGGGAGCCGCCTTCGCCTACGATGATCTTGCAAAGGCCCTCGCCCCTTTCATTCTCCGCGACAAAGCGGCCGGAATAAGCCATGGGCAGTTTTTTGATGGTAAACGGGATACCCTTTTCAGTGGCGGCTTCCTCTGTCAGACCCGTTCCCGCAACCTCAGGATTCGTATATACGACGCCGGGGATTGCGCGGTAGGACATCTCCTCCGCCTTCCCTATGATGTCAGCGACAGCGACTTCAGCCTCGCGGGAGGCGGTATGGGCCAGCATAGAAAAACCGGTGATGTCGCCTGCGGCGTAGATTCCGGGGACGGAGGTACGCATGTGAGAATCCGTAGCGACTGCGCGGCCGGGCTCGATTCCTATTGACTCAAGGCCTATCCCGCGGGTTCTGGCGCGGCGGCCGGTGCTAAGGAGGATGACATCGCCCCTGACGCTTCCGCTTTCGCCTTCAGCCGTCTCGAACTCTACAGTGTCGTCCTTGATTCCGACGACCTTGGACCCCAGATGGAAAGTGACTCCCTTTTTCTGGAACTGGGCGCGGAGAAGGGCGCTGAGTTCGTGGTCCATGGGCCCGAGAATCTCCGGAAGCATATCTATTACGGTAACCTTCGATCCCGACGAGGAGAAGAAACTTGCAAACTCCATCCCGATGACGCCGCCTCCGAGAATGACGATTTCCGGGGGGATTTCCTCAATCTGGAGGATCTCACGGCTGGTAAGGACACGGCTGCTTTCGCGAAGTCCCGGGATAGGGGGGACGGCGGTCTCGGATCCGGTGCAGACGAGGATGTTTTTAGCATCGGCCGCCGCGGAAGTCCCGTCCCCGGCGGTATATTCTACACAGAAGGAGCCGTCTTCATTCCTGCCCCTGATTACGGCAGTGGCCTTTACGACTTCCGCCCCGGCGTTTTTCATTTTGAGTTTCACTCCGCCCACAAGCTTCCGGACCACTTTTTCCTTTCGCTTCATCACTTTCCTGAGGTCCATCGAAACAGCTTCGGCGCTGATGCCGTAGTGTTCTCCGCCGCGGGCGTAATCGTAAATCTTAGCACTGTACAGGAGGGTTTTCGTGGGGATGCATCCTTCGTTGAGGCAGACGCCTCCGAGTTCTTTCTCTTCGAAGAGAATGACGCTGAGACCGGCTTCTGAGGCCCTTTCAGCTGCCACATATCCGGCGGGACCGCCGCCGATTATCGCAAGGTCGTACATTTGAGAATCTTACAATTGTTATAAATGCAAATATAACTAAAAATTGCGTATCTTTGCCTTTGGTATGCCACGGCTTAAAAAAATAGTAGTCCAGGATTTCAGGAACATTTCCTTCCAGGAAGTGGAGTTCTCTCCGAATGTCAACTGCATAAGCGGAAACAACGGGGAGGGGAAGACTAATCTCCTTGACGCAATCTATTACCTGTCAATGACAAAGAGCGCTTTCCCTACTCCGGATAAGTTCAATTACCGCTACGGGACGGACTCTTTCACGATAGGCGCGACGTGTTCGATGGAGAATGGGCTTGACTCGCGCTTTTCGATCAGGGTATCAGGAGAGGGGAAGAAACTGGTCCGGGATGACAAGCCGGTGACCAGGTTTTCTGAGCATATCGGTGTCCTTCCCGTCGTTATGGTCTCCCCGGGGGACATCTCGCTTATAAGCGATTCCGGCGAAGAGAGGCGAAGGCTCTCCAACGCCGTCATCTCCCAGATGGACCGGGAATACCTTGCCGCAATCCAGTCGTATAACCGTGTCCTTGCCCAGCGAAACAAACTCCTGAAAGAACCTTCCGTGGACTTCGGTCTCCTGGAAGTCCTGGATGAGAGGCTCTCATCCTTCGCCGTCCCTGTCTTTGAAGGCCGCCGCCTTTTTGCGGAACGTATGCTTGAGCCCGTCAGAAAGTTCTATGAGATGATTTCCGGCGGGAATGAGTCTGTTTCCATCGCTTACTGCTCGGACCTCCAAAAGGGTTCTCTCGAGCAGCTGCTCGCCCGTTCGAGGGAAAGGGATGTAATGCTCCGCTATACCTCCGTGGGCCTTCAGAGGGATGATTTCGTGTTTTCAATGAACGGCCACCCAATCCGCCGCGTCGGTTCCCAGGGCCAGCAGAAATCGTTCCTCGTCGCCCTGAAGTTCGCTCAGTATGAGATTATGGGGAAATCCTACGGCTATAACCCTGTGCTTCTTCTGGACGATGTCTTCGACAAACTCGACATGGGAAGGATTTCGAACCTTGTCGCAATGGTCGCAGGCAACAACTTCTCCCAGATTTTCATCACGGATTCCAACAAGGTCCGCCTCAGTTCTATCGTGGATGCCGTAACTGACGAAAGTGCATATTTTGTCGCCAGGGGAGGGGCATTCACCCGGGAATGACAGGCAGCGTCCGTATCCACCGCCGCGAGGCTGTCCCTATGGAGGACATCGTCCGCCGTTATATCAGGTCCATGGGCCTGTCTGCTCCCGTCAATACGCGGATTATCTTCGAAGCCTGGGATAAGGCGTCGGGGGCGGGGGAGTTTACTCTCAAGAAGTTCTTCCGGGCGGGGACGTTGTATATAACGCTTTCCTCTTCGATGGTCCGGTCCCAGCTTCTGCCGCTTGGGGACCTCCTTGTGGAGAAAATCAATGCGTTCGTTCGCGACGAGACCCTTTTCGACGACAAGGTCTCCGGATTCGAGGGTCCGGTAAAAAAACTGGTTTTGAAATAATCAGATTTTCAGTTTGACGTTAATCTTGGTGAGGACCCAGGTAAGGCCCAGTATAGCCGCCGTATAGACTGCGCAGTACAGAAGGCCGGCTACGCCACTGAAGCGTCCCCAGAGGTTCCACCCCGTAAGTCCGGCTATCCCCATCCACAGATACGGAATCATATACATCGTAAGCGTCGCTTTCCCCGCCGGGCTGAAAATCCTGTCCGCTCCCGCGAGGAACTTCGTTCCGTCGAAGAATGTAAAGAGCCCATACGCCAGCACGCACACCGCCTCCGTCCTGAGGATCCAGGGGAGGTATGCGCCGTTTTTCTGGGCGATGAACCAGATATGGGCCAGTTCAGAAAGGCCCATCAGGACCGCCGCTGCGGCTGCTGCAAGGCCCAGCCGTTTCCCCTTCGGGAATTCTGAGGTGATTTCTGCGCTCACCATCGACAGAAGCATTCCACCCATCGCGAGGAGGTGATGCCCTGCGTTTCGCAGCTGCAGTACGTCGAGGAAGGAATTATAGAAGTTAGGTTTCTGCAACTCAAGGAAGCAGGAGCCGCTCCGGTTCGGGGTGCTGAGTATGTTGACGGCAAGGAGTACGGCGATGACTGCGAGGGAGGAAAGGATCGCGGAATTCCATTTTCCGGCCGATGCCGTCAGATAAACCACCGCTGAGAACAGATAGGTCCATCCGATGAGCCCGAGGATTCCCCACCAGTGCGGGGCGAACCTTTCTCCGTCGGGGGAGCGCCAGACAATCGCCATCCCGAGGAGAAGGGCAGTCCCTGCGAGGCGCAGGATAGCGGTAATGATACCTCTGGCGGTGGATTTGCCGTAGGCGCCGTCAGTATGGTCCTTCGGGATGTCGGTCCAAAGGAGGAAGATTCCGACGGTCATAAGGATGAAGTAGAGTGAATGTGAATGGGGCCCAAGCGGGAGTGTTCCAAAGTCGTTTTCCGTAAATACGCCCATCACCAGCAGCGCCAGCGTCCTCCGGAGCACGTGGGCAAGTATCGTCCCGTCCGCTTCTCCCTTCCTTCGCCGGCTCTCAACCGCGTAAGGGATGGACATGCCCATAACGAAAAGGAAGGCAGGGAAGATATAGTCCGAAAGGCCCATGTAATCCACTCCCGGAGCCGCATGGGCAAGGGCATTGGGGACGCCCTGTATTGTCCAGAAGTAGTTCACGAATACCATGAGCACCATTGTCAGTGCCCTAAGCCGGTCTATCGCCGGGTTCCTTTTCGCATATGCATTTCCGTTCATAGTTACAAAGATATGAAAAAAAAAGTTTGCAAATTCAGAAAAACTCCATACCTTTGCAGTCCGCAATGGGGTATTAGCTCAGTTGGTAGAGCGTTTGAATGGCATTCAAAAGGTCAGG
>CALCEJ010000111.1 GCA_937900465.1 uncultured Bacteroidales bacterium
ACCCACCGGAAGCTTTTCTCCCTCGGGTCCATCGTGCACAATGAGGCGGAGCTCTCCCGCCTGTCGTCGCTTGGACTCCGTACCGTCCATTCCCTTGAAGATGTACCGCACGGGGAGACCGTCCTTATCCGGGCCCATGGTGAGCCCCCTTCAACTTACCTTGCCGCTGAGAAACTCGGGCTCCGCCTGATTGACTGCACCTGCCCGGTGGTGCTTGGACTGCAGAGAAAGATACGCGAGGCATCGGCAAGGCTTTCCTCCGGGGGAGGCCAGCTGATTATATTCGGGAAACACGGTCACGCGGAGGTCCTGGGCCTGAAAGGCCAGGTTCCGGAGGGGATACTTTCCTTTGTCGTGGATTCCCTGGATGAACTGAAAGAGCTCGCTTCCGGGGGCCGGATCGTGAGGGATGCTCCTACTGAAATATTCTCACAGACAACAAAGAGCCCTGACGGGTACCGTGAGGTATGCGACTTCCTGCGTAATTATCTCGTGGCTCCGCTCTCCGTGCACGATACCATATGCGCCCAGGTCCGTACCCGTCACAGTTCCCTTCGGGAATTTGCGAGGAATCACGACGTAATCCTTTTCGTATCCGGAGCTTCGTCCTCGAACGGACAGGTACTGAGCAATATATGCCTCGAAGAGAATCCTTGCACGCACAGGATATCTTCCGCGGAGGAGATAGACCCCCTCTGGTTTGACGGAGCTTCCAGCGTGGGTATCTGCGGCGCTACGTCAACCCCCAAATGGCTTCTCGAAGACGTCGCCGCAGCAGTAAAAACAATTGAGAGATGAAAATTGTCGCTGATGAGAACATACCTTTCCTCCACGGCGTATTTGAACCCTATGCTGAGGTGGTATATAAAAAGGGACCGGAGATTACCCGGGAGGACCTTATGGACGCAGATGCGCTCATCGTCCGTACCCGTACCCGCTGCGATGCATCGACCCTGGAAGGAACATCGGTGAAGATGGTAGCGACCGCAACCATCGGTACGGATCATATTGACCTTCCCTGGTGCGAGGCAAACGGAATCAAGGTGGAAAGCGCTGCCGGTTGTAACGCAGGGGGTGTCGCTGACTATGTGGTGTCCGCGATGTTCGGAACGGCATCCAGGCAGAAGATCAAGCTGGAAGGAGCGACGCTTGGGATCATAGGAGTCGGGCACGTGGGCTCCAGGGTGGAGACAATGGCCAGGAAACTGGGTTTCAACATCCTCCTTTGCGACCCGCCCCGCGCCCTTCGTGAAGGTCCTGAGAAGTTTGTCGAACTGGATGAACTCCTCGAAAAGAGCGACGTCGTAACCCTCCATACTCCGCTTGATCCTACCACGAGGGGAATGGCAGACGAACACTTTTTCGAGTCAATGAAAACCGGTGCGATCTTTATCAACACGAGCCGTGGCGAAGTCGTGAATGAAGGGGCGCTTCTGAGAGCTAATCCCAAGCTTGGCGCTATCGTCATCGACACGTGGTGCAATGAGCCGGACATCAACCTCAACCTTCTTAACGCCGCTGATATCGCAACGCCCCATATCGCCGGGTATTCCTTCCAGGGAAAGCAGAGCGGAACCGCCCTGGCGGTCCGTGCCGTCGCCCGTGAGTTCGGAATCAAGCCGCTGGAACACTTCGCTCCGGCAACAGAAGCGGACCTTACCCCCGTCGGAATTGACGTCAAGGGCAAGGGACAGGGCGAGATTACGGCCCATCTCCAGTACAATTACCCTATCTTTACGGACGATTTCATGTTCCGTACCAATCCCGGAGGATTCGAGCGTCTCCGTTCAGAATACAGCTACAGAAGAGAATTTTACATTATCTGACCACATATGCTTACATCCAAAGACATCAAACAAATTGAAGGGAGAGGCTCCTCCGTTGGAGAAGTAGAGGCCCAGATTGAGTGCTTCAGAAAGGGATTCCCCTGGATGAAACTCGTCGGGG
>CALCEJ010000112.1 GCA_937900465.1 uncultured Bacteroidales bacterium
GTCGGTGCAGTTCCAAATGTATATGGCTATTATACTCTGACGATTCCGCGGGGAAATACTAAACTGCAGTTCAGCTATCTGGGCTATGAGAGTATCACGATGGACATCCGTCTTCAAAGGGACACTACGATAAACATCGTGATGGACCCTTCCGCGACGCTTGAGGCGTCGAAGGTCGTGGCCCAGAGGGATGCCGGAATCCAGTCCACTTTCCTCGGGGCCCTGGATGTGCCTGTTGTCCATATCAAGAATACTCCCGTGCTGTTCGGAGAGGCTGACGTCCTGAAGGCTATCCAGATGATGCCCGGTGTCCAGGGAGGAAACGAAGGTTTTACCGGCCTGTATGTCCGCGGCGGCGGCCCTGACGAGAACCTCGTCCTGCTTGACGGGAATCCTATCTACAATGTGGACCATATGCTCGGAATCCTGTCCGTATTCCAGACCGAGGCGGTCAAGAAGGTAACCCTGTACAAGGGATCTTTCCCGGCCCGCTACGGCGGCAGGGTATCCTCCATCGTTGATATCCGTACGAACGACGGCAATATGAAGGAAACAAAAGGCAGCTTCGGAGTTGGTGTCCTTACGGACAAGTTTCATATCGAAGGGCCCATCATCAAAGACAAACTGAGCTACTCGTTCAGCGCCAGGGGCCTGCATACTCTTATGTACGATCCCGTAATCCGCCTGTTCGGATACAATCTCGGGAATGCCATTTCTGATCCCGGAACGAAGACGAGCACCTACGGGAACTATTACTTCTACGACATAAACGGAAAGATTTCCTGGCGCTACTCTGACAGGGACAGGTTCTATCTCGGGGTTTACAACGGACTGGACCATCTCGGAGTGAAATTCTCCCAGAGCGAGACCTACGCTTTCCAGAAGACCAAAATGGGAATAGGCTGGGGAAACAATGTGGTATCACTGCGCTGGAACCATATCTTCTCCCAGAGACTGTTCGCAAATACGACCGTCTCCTACAACAGCTACCGTATGCTGATGAATATGGGCGCTACCATGAAGGAACAGTACGATTTCGATGACGATATGGTGATTGACGAGGTCTATAAGTACGATTTCGACTTCAATTACAATTCCGGGATCCGTGACTGGAGCGCAAAGGTGGATTTCGACTTCGTGCCTTCGCCACGGCATCTGATGAAATTCGGCGGCGGGTATACATTCCATGTTTTCTATCCCAGGACATCCACCGCCATCATCCTCGAGGAGGAAGGGGATTCTTCGGAGCGGCAGGATTTCCGGATCGGCCCGGAAAAGAATTACCTTGGAAACGAGATTTCGATGTATGTGGAGGATGATTTCTCCGTGACGGATCACTTTACGGTAAATCCCGGAATGCACTTTTCCTGGTTCATCACCGGAGGCAGGCACTATGTCAACGCCCAGCCCCGTCTGAGTGCCAAGTTCTCGTTTGACATGGGCCTCAGTTTCAAGGCGGGATATGCGAGGATGGCCCAATATGTCCACCTTCTGAGTTCCACCCAGATATCTCTCCCCATGGACCTCTGGGTTCCGATTACCAAGAACATCAAGCCTGTTACCTCTGACCAGGTTTCCGCCGGAGTGTATTACGATGCGATTCCCGGATGGGAGTTCTCCGTGGAAGGTTACTACAAGTGGCTCAATAATATCCTTGAATACAAGGACGGCGCTTCGGTGCTGGTTTCCGCAACCGGGTGGGAAGACAAGGTGGAGATGGGAAAGGGCTTTGCGAGGGGACTGGAGTTTTTTATCCAGAAGACTTCCGGGGACCTGACAGGATGGATTGCCTATACTCTTGCAAAGAGCGAGCGCCTGTTTCCCGACGGGGAGATCAATCTCGGGAAAAGATTCCCCTACAAGTACGACAGGAGGCATAACCTGAATGTCAATCTGAACTATGCCATATCGAAGAAATGGGATTTGAGCGCATCATGGTCCTATATGAGCGGTGGAATGACTACAGTCCCGGAGAGGACTACGGTTATTTCGGAACCTTCCGGAAACAGCTATCAGACAGAGTTCATCCGCTACAGGAACAACTACAGGCTCCCTCCCAGCCATCATCTCAACCTTGGTGTGAACTATCACAAGATGAAGGCCAGGGGAGAGGCGGTATGGACCCTGAGCGTCTACAATGTTTATAACAGGATGAACCCGAACCTCGCCTTCGTAGACTATGACTATGTCTATAATCCAGCGACAGGTAATTATGTCAAAAGGCTTGCCCTTCAGACGGTTACAATCCTTCCTATAATGCCGTCCCTGAGTTACACCTATAATTTCTGACGGATATGAGACTGAAAACTAAAATATTGACGATATCGTTGTCTACGGCCCTTATTGCCGCTTCCTGCACGAATACGACATACCTCGATTTTCCGGGGACTGAGCCCTTGATCGTTATGAACGCTCAGATATCCACCTCAGACTCTGTCCACGTCGTGAAGCTGTCCAAGAGCACTATTTCCGTAGCCGACGGGCTCCGGGGAGCTGTGGTCACGGCTTCCGTGGAAAGAGATGGAACATCGACTCCCGTTACCGTTACGGAACAGCCCGTTTCGGACGAATATGGGAGCGAGAGGAATCCGGTCGATTATTCTTTCAAATTCAAGTTCCGTCCCGGGGACAGGCTTACGCTAAAGGCTTCGGCAGCGTCCCTT
>CALCEJ010000113.1 GCA_937900465.1 uncultured Bacteroidales bacterium
TTGTCTATTATCATGATGAGCAAATGTAAATCCATGAGTTGAAACAATATAAGATCTACCTTGTTGATCATATCTTACATAATTAAGCTCATTTTCAGGGAAGGCATACATTCTTCTTCTATTTTTTGCTTCGTCAATAGTTTGATCAATTTGATCTTCAGGAATATTCATTCTATATCTATTTCTTAATTCAACTATTTCATTTCTGAATCCATATGGTTGATAAGGTTGATATTGTGGTGGAACATAACCAGGTTGTGGAGGATATGATGATGGTTGTTGTTGAGGAGGATATGATGGTGGTTGTTGTGGAGGATATGATGGTTGGGCTTGTTGAGGAGGATATGATGGATATCCTTGTTGTTGAGCATAACCTGGTTGGAAACCACTTTGTGAAGGAGCAGAAGATTGGTCCATGCATAAAAGTTTAGCACCATCAATTACCCAATCTTTTTTCCATCCATTATTATTTCCTGAAAATTCAACTCTAATAACAGCATCTCCATTTTGATCTAATTTATTCATATCAAAATCTTCTCTTCTTATATCTCTTATATAACATTCTGATAATCTATCTACTTTTACCATTTCATCATTAGGGAAATTCTTATCTTCTAATATCATTTTATCGCAAACGAAAACTCTGAATGTCATTTGTCCTTTTATATTTTTACTTTCAAAACATTGATTCAAGAATAATTGATAATTTCCTGGTTTTACATGATTGAATTTAAGTTTCATATCAAGCCATGCAACTTTGATTAAATGCTTTGCTGTTCCATCATAACTATTTGGATCATTTCTTTCATCGAAATATTGTCTATTATCATGATGAGCAAATGTAAATCCATGAGTTGAAACAATATAAGATTTCCCTTTTTCATCATATCTTACATAATTGAGTTCATTTTCAGGGAAAGCATACATTCTTCTTCTATTTTTAGCCTCTTCTACAGAATTATCAATTTGATCATCTGGAATATTCATTCTATATCTATTTCTCAATTCAACTATTTCATTTCTGAATCCATATGGTTGATAAGGTTGATATTGTTGTTGAGCATAACCAGGTTGTGGAGGATATGATGGCTGTTGTGGTTGTTGAGGTGGATATGATGATGGTTGTTGTTGAGGAGGATATGATGGCTGTTGTGGAGGTGCATATTGAGGAGGATATGATGGTTGTTGAGAAGGATTTTGTGGAGGTGCATACGGTGGAGGATATGATGATGGTTGAGATTGATTTTGAGGAGGCGCATAATGTGGAGGATATGTTGGTTGTTGAGAAGGATATTGAGGAGGATATGAGGGTTGTTGAGGATGTTGGTTTCCATGAGGATTCATACCTGGATAGGGTCCATGAGGATTGAAATTAGGATAATGCGGAGGAAAATTCATTATTATATATATAAATAAAACAATAAAAATTATTAATTATAATCGTTTTGATGTAATTATTTTTATGTTTAATTTTTTAATTTTAAAATATATTTTATTAAATTAATTAAAAAAAATTTTATTAAATATGGGGATTGGGGATAGAGGAGGAAGATTCCGACGATGGCAAGATAGGACAGTTGGAATCCGAGTGACCTCAGCACTGAAGGGTCAGCCCCGGTCTGGATAAGGAGTGCGGCGCAAAGGATGTTCCAGGAGGAGGGCTTCCGTCCTGTGAGTGGGAGGAGTTCCCTCCCAAGGATAAAAAGCATGGCCCTGACCGTTGAGGGGGAGGCACCGGTCGCAAGGGTGTATACGACGATGAGAACGGAGGTCAGGATGGCGCGTACGGCCTTCCCGAGGGGGCTGTTTCCAACAGGCCGGAAGATAAGGCTGGAGATCATGTAGATTATCCCGAGATGAAGACCGGACAGGGCCAGGAGGTGAGACGCACCTGAGCAGGAGAAAACGGCTTTGTCCACTGCTGAGAGGCCGCTCCGGTCCCCGATGAGGAGAGCACGGAGAAGCCCTGCGGTCCGGGCCTTCTGAAACGGAATCCCGTCAATCAGCGCGGAAACGCCCGCAGCGGCGCGTTCCAGAGAGCTCCGTAGCCCTCCGGCCCATCCAAGAGCCCCTCCGGCCCCGCCAAAACCCTCGCCAAAATCCCCGCCAAAACCCTCGCCCAAACCCCCGCCAAAATCCCCGCCAAAACCCCCGCCAAAATCCCCGTTCAAAGCCCATCCTCCATACAGTGACGGAAGGCCGGAACAGAACCCCGAGAGGAAGCCGGCGAGAAAGCACAGGGGAAGCAGCGGGAGCAGGGTACGGCCGTCCTCCCGCGATACGTATCGCGCCATTGCAGTCAACCCCGGGAGGACAAGCGCCAATGCGCCTGAAGCGTAATACCCGGCCCCGACAGGAAACGCAAGCCCTGCGGCGGCCCCGGCCGTGAATGTCAATGAAAGCGCCATGAGACCCGGAGAAAATGAGTTCATAGCTTCTTTCTCAACTTTGTGCGTAAAAATACTGAAATATTTGTTAACTTTGTACGTTTACGTGATAAAACCTACTACACAATATGAAAATACTGGTAATCAATTGCGGCAGCTCCTCGATCAAGTATCAGCTCCTCGACATGCAGAGCGACAATGAGTTCGACCTCATTGCCAAGGGTATTGCGGAAAAAATAGGTCTCCCTGCGGGAATCCTTCAGTACGCGCCCTCCGGGAAGGACAAGATTGTCAGGGACCTTCCCATTCCGGATCACAAAGTGGGTATGGCCCTCATCCTCGAGGCCCTTACGGATCCCGTCACCGGCGTCTTGAACTCCCTTGAGGACATCGATGCCGTGGGCCACCGCATCGTCCAGGGCGGCGACTTCTTCTCCGGATCCGTCCTCGTCGATGAGGACGTTCTCGGAAAGATCGCCTTCTGTTCGGATTTCGCCCCCCTTCACAACCCGGCCCATCTGCTTGGTATCGAAGCAATCACCCACGTCCTTCCGAAGGTCCCCCAGGTCGTCACCTTCGACACCGCCTTCCATCAGAGCATGCCCTCCTACGCTTATATGTACGGCCTTCCCTACGAGTACTACGAGAAATTCCGCGTACGCCGCTACGGGGCCCATGGTACCAGCCACCAGTACGTTGCCGGAGTGGGCGCCGCCCTCGCCGGAATCGACCTCCAGAATTCCAAGATCATTACCTGCCACCTCGGCGCCGGCAGCTCCATATGCGCAATCCGCGACGGAAAGTGCATCGATACATCGATGGGCTTCTCCCCGCTGGAGGGAATGGTGATGGGAACGCGCGTGGGGAACATCGACGCGAACGCAGTCATCTATCTCGAAAACAAGCTCGGAGTAACCCCCGACGAGATGTCCGTGATCCTTAACCGCAAGTCCGGATTCCTCGGAATCAGCGGAAAGACCTCCGACTGCCGTGAATTGGACGCCCTTGCGGAAGGCGGAGACCCTAAGGCAAAACTCGCCCTCAAGAAATACTCCTACGATATAATCAAGAACGTGGGCTCTTACGTGGCAGCCCTTAACGGAGTCGATCTTATCGTCTTCACAGGCGGAATCGGAGAGAATAACGGAAGGCTCCGCCGCCACGTCCTGGAGAGTTTCTCATACCTTGGACTCAAGGTTGACTACGAGGCTAACGAAGTCCACGGTGAGACAAGCATTATTTCCACTCCGGATTCAGCCGTCAAGGCCGCCGTAGTGTGCACGAACGAGGAACTCGTCATCGCCCGTGACACAATGCACATAGTCCGGAAACTGTAAACAACCACATACGAAATGATTAAGACTTTTGACGATCTGTTCGCCCAGCTCAAGGCTAAGGGCGTATGCAAGAAGATGGTCGCTGCATGGGCAGTTGATGACCACACCATTGAGGCAGCATCCAAGGCAGTTGACCTCGGATTCATCGAGGCGGTGCTCGTTGGAGACGTGGACCTTATGCAGAAGGTCTGCGACGGTGCCGGAATTGACATCGCGAAGTTCACCGTGGTGGACATCAAGGATGAGCTGAAGGCTGTCGCCGAGGCTGTCCGTATGGTCCACGACGGCGAGGGAGACGTCCTTATGAAGGGCCTGTGCTCCACCGACAAATTCCTCCGCGCCATCCTCAACAAGGAAACGGGACTGCTTCCCCCGAAGGGCCTGCTTTCCCACGTTGGCGTCATCGAGACCCCGAAATATCACAAACTTATGTTTATCGGCGATATGGCCGTTATCCCTCAGCCTGACTTCCGTCAGAAAGTCAAGATGGCAGGATACATCACCTCGGTCGCGCAATCCTTCGGTATCGAGAAGCCGAAGATCGCGTTCATCGCAGCGTCCGAACAGATGCTCGACTCTATGCCCGCCTGCATCGAGGGCGCTATGCTTGCAAAGATGTGCGACCGCGGCCAGATCAAGGGATGCATCGGTGACGGCCCGCTTGCGCTGGATGTCGCAATTGACGAAGAATCCGTCCGGATCAAAAAGCTTGTCAGCCCCGTTGCAGGAGATGCTGACTGCCTCCTGTTCCCGAACATAGAGTCCGCGAACGTATTCTGGAAGACCAATACAAAACTCTGCGACGGCGTCCGTCAGGCCGGAATGCTCGTCGGGACCAAGGTTCCCTGCGTCCTCGCCTCGCGTGCGGACTCTGTCGATGTGAAACTGAATTCCATCGCAGAGGCAGTCGCCTTCGTAAAGTAAATAACTGAAAACAGCGGGAGATGGACCGGAAAGCAATAGTAATATCGATGGTTGCCCTGGCACTTATGCTCTCGGGCATAGCGTTCGCGGTCAGCCGCCTCTACAGGGAAGCGGAACTCCCCGCGGCTGAGGAGAAATCCCAGGACATCCTTATGAGGGCGATCCCTTCGGATGCGGTGGCTCTCGCTGTATTCAATGATTCAAACGCTTCGAGGAATGTGGCGGAAGACCCTTCCGGGCTTCTTGCCGCATTCCTTACCCCTTCCTCTCCGGGACTCAGGGAGTTTCTCGGGGAAACCCTTAGGAGCGGCCGCCGCACGGCTGTCTCCCTCCACAACAACGGATCGCTGGTCCCTCTTCTTGTCGCTGATGTTACCGGCTCGGATTCCACAGCGGTGGCTCCTCTTATGGAATCGGCGGAAAAGAAGGGGTTCAAAGCGTCCTTCTACAGAGGATGCCTTATCGTGTCCTCTTCCCAGACCCTCGTAAGCTCCTGCACAAGGCACATAGATTCCGGCTCCGGCCTTTCCGGAGACAAAGACCTCGCCGCCCTTCAGGGCAGCGCCGCCCCCGTTTCGATATTCCTTTCGAACCGTCACGCATCCAAGCTTATCCAGGTCTACGCTTCTGCCCGGATGAATTCCAGGACAGAATTCGTAAAGTCACTTGGAAACTGGTCCGCCCTGAGGGTGGAAAAAGCTTCCGCGGAGCAGATCAGCCTTTCAGGCTCATTCTCCGGACGTGACGACGAGAGTTTCCTAAAGGCCTTCTCCTCGGTGAAGCCGGATTCTAACCTCTATGGTGAAATCCTTCCATACTACTGCGATTTCGCGGTGTCGGTTTCCTTTGAAGATTACAACGCTTATGTAGCTGCAAGGACTGCGTGGAAAAAAGTTAAGCCCGCTCAAAAAGCCCTGGAATGGGCCTCATCCCTGAAACCCCGCGAAATCGTGAAGGCTTCTTTCGATCTCGCAGGGGAATCCCGCGAGCTGGTCCTTGTCAGGACGGAAAAGACGCTTCAGGTTTCCTCCGCTCCGGCAAAAAACGGGAATCCCGGCGCGGTCGCATCCCTTTTCGGGCCGTACTTCTCCGTGACGGATTCGCTTGAAGCCGCCGTCGCCCCACACTGGCTCGCATATGGGCCCGGAAATGTACTCCAGGCGCTGCTTTCCGCTGATTTCCCCGGCTATACCCTCTCGAAGAGGATGTCTGATTCAGGCGTATCCTCCGGCAGCGGAACGGTAGTCTACGCCTCTCTGAGCGACAGCCCGGCGGAGGCGGACAGGGTCTTTTCGAAGTCTTTTTCCGCTGCGGTAAAGGACTTTGTCCACGGCGCCGCATACGCACCCTTCGTAATGCAGGTCAAGCCGGCATCGGCATCGTGGACCGCCTCGCTTGAGAAAAAGGCCCAGAAGGGCGACAATATCCGGATGCAGGACCGCGACACAACCGTCGTCGTCCCCGAAGGCCCGTGGACCGTCACCAACAGCGGAACCGGCACCAAGAATACATTCTACCAGAATTCCCAGCTTTCCCTGTGCCTGAAGGATGAAAAGGGAGCGGGCGTCTGGGGTATCCCGTTCAAGAAGAAAATCGCGGGATACGTGACAGACATCGACTATTACAACAACGGAAAGATACAGTGGCTGTTCGCGGCAGGGGAGTCCCTATACCTTATAGACAGGCTCGGGCGCTTTGTGAGCGGATTCCCGGTGAATCTCCGGAAGAAGGTCCGTCTGGGCCCTTCGGTATACGATTTCTCCGGGGCCCATGGTTACTCCGTGACCGTGCTGCACAGCGACAATACCATAGCCAGATACAATCTCCACGGACAGAGGCCTTCCGGATGGAAGGACATCAAGGTGGAGGAGACCGTGAAGGCTCTTCCTGAACTCCTGGAAGTGTCCGGAAAGAATTACTGGGTCGTCAGGACGTCGATCCGAACCCTTATCTATCCTTTTGACGGCGGGGAACCGCTCACGACGGATATGGGCGGAAAGATGATCAAGGCGGATTCCCCTGTGAACGTATCAGGTCAGTCCGTGACCGTGGTCTGCTATGACGGAAAGACGCGCACTATAAAATTGAAATAAAACCGAAAACCTATACCCGATGGAGTTCAAGTCCGTAAATAAAATCCTTGAAGAGAGCTTCCGAAAGAACTGGGATCTTCCCGCCCTGAGCAATTATCAGGGCGTTACCCTCTTCTACAGAGACGTCGCAACAAGGGTCGCGATGCTTCACGCGGCATATGAGATATGCGGCCTTAAGAAAGGAGACAAAATCGCCGTTTGTTCACGCAACCAGGCAAACTGGGGCGTAAGCTTTCTCTCAGCCATTACATATGGGGCGGTCGCCGTACCCATCCTTCACGAATTCAAGTCCGGTAATATCCATTATCTTGTCAATCACTCAGAGGCCAGGGTCCTTTTTGTCGATGAGGTTATATGGGAAGGGCTTAATCCTGATGAGATGCCTGCCATAGCCGCTATCATCCAGATTAATACGCTAAAGGTGCTCTACTGCAACTCTGACGGGATTTCCCGGGCGCGGGCGCGCCTGAACGAGATATTCGGAAGAAAGTACCCGAAGGGGTTCGAGCCCGAGGACGTCAACTACTACGAAGACTCTCCCGAAGAGCTTGCCATCATCAACTACACTTCCGGAACCTCCGGCTTCTCAAAGGGAGTGATGATTCCCTACAGGGCGCTATACTCCAATATACACTTCGCCGCTGAAGATGCCTGTCCTATGCTGAAGGCCGGAATGAACGTAGTCTCGATGCTTCCTACCGCCCATATGTACGGAATGATGTTCGAGTTCCTGTTCGAGATGACGATAGGGATGCACGTCCATTTCCTTACCCGCGCCCCGAGCCCCAAGATCATAATGAAGGCTTTTGCGGAGATCAAACCGGACATCATAATCGCCGTCCCCCTCATTATCGAGAAGGTTTACAAGTCAAAGCTGAAGCCCATAATCGACAAGAACAAGTACCTGATGGCAATCCCCATCGTGGACAAGGTAATCGAAAAGCGCTTCTGCCAGGAACTGACGAGCTCCTTCGGAGGAAAGTTCGAGGAAGTCATCCTGGGCGGTGCCGCATTCAATCCCGAAGTCGAGAAATTCCTTCACCGGATCGGCTTCCACTACACTGTGGGCTATGGAATGACAGAATGTGCCCCTATCATAGGCTATGCCCATTGGGACAAAGTAAAGGTAGGTTCCGCCGGACGTGCAGCCCTCGGGATGAAGATCCGGATAGACTCCCCGGATCCTATGAATATCCCCGGCGAGGTCCAGGTTTCCGGCCCCAACGTCTGCCTTGGTTATTACCGCAACGAGGATGCTACCCGTGAGGCTTTCACAGAGGACGGCTGGTTCAAAACCGGCGATATGGGCGTACTCGATTCCGACGGATATCTCTTCCTCCGCGGGCGCTCGAAGTGTATGATACTGGGCCCGTCCGGTCAGAACATCTATCCGGAAGAAATCGAGGCGGTGATAAATACCGCGACGTACGTGGTGGATTCGCTCGTAATCGAGGATGACGGCGGACTTACCGCCCTGATCTATCCGGACTATCATCAGGCGGAACTCGACGGAATGACCGTGGAGGACCTGAAAAAACGCATTCAGGAAGCCCTTCCTGCGATCAATCAGGAGATTCCCAACTACGCCAAGATCCGTAAGATCGAGTTCTTGCCCGAGGATTTCGAGCGTACCCCCAAGAAAAGCATCAAACGTTACCTGTATCAGAGATAAATGGAAAAATTCGACCGCAGCTACCTGGAGATGGCATCCGTATGGGCAAAGAATTCCTACTGCAAGAGACGTCAGGTGGGAGCCCTTCTGGTCAAGGACAGGATGATTATTTCCGACGGATATAACGGAACCCCTTCCGGGTTCGAGAATGTGTGTGAGGAAGATGGTGTGACAAAGCCTTACGTCCTTCACGCGGAGGCTAATGCGATCACAAAGGTCGCCAAGTCCGGGAACAGCAGCGACGGCGCGACCCTCTATGTCACGGCGTCCCCCTGCCTCGAGTGCTCCAAACTCATCATCCAGTCCGGAATCAAGCGTGTGGTCTATTCGGACGAATACCGTCTCACTGACGGAGTGGACCTCCTCAGAAGGGCCGGGATTGAAGTGGAAAAAGTGGACCTCTGATGAAAAGGGACGGGGTCATACTAAGGATAGTTGAGGTCCTCCTCGGGGTGGTCCTCGGGGTTCTCCTTACCGTTACGGTCACACGCTACCGCGCGAGTCGTCACATCGTGGAGGCGCGTTACGGGGACTGGTACAAGCTGAACTATATCCTTGGCTTTGTCGGAGACAACTACGTTGACACCATCGATGTCAACGGAATGACGGACGCTGCCGTTGCCGCAGCGCTCTCGAGCCTTGACCCCCATTCTACATATCTTCCCCCCGTAAAGCACACTGAAGCCCAGGAAGAGCTTGCCGCGAATTTCGAAGGGATAGGCATCCAGTTCAATGTGCCTGCGGATACCGCCATCGTCCTCGAGGTTATCTCCGGCGGCCCTGCCGAAAAGGCCGGACTCCAGCCCGGAGACCGCCTCCTGAAGGTTGACGACAAGGTTATAGCCGGTGTGGGCTTCCCCCAGGACAGTATGGTGCGCCGTATGAAGGGACCTTCCGGGACCAAGGTTCTCGTAACGGTAAAACGTAATTCTGAGATTATTCCTTTCGACATCACCCGCGGGAAAATACCCCTTCACAGCGTAGATGCCGCGTTTATGGTGAATGACACTACCGGATTTGTCCGTGTCTCGAAGTTCTCCAGCACGACCTATTCTGAGTTTACAGGCGCAGCCTCAACCCTTCTCAATTCGGGAATGAAGCGCCTCGTCATAGACCTCAGGGACAATAACGGAGGGTATTTGAACCAGGCCCTTCTCCTGTCCAATGAATTCCTCGAGAGGGGAGATACGATAGTGTACCTGAAGGGGCTTCACCGCAAAAAGGAAGTTTACCGGGCTGACGGCTCCGGCTCTCTCCGGGACATTCCGGTTACGGTCCTCATAAGCGAGAATTCCGCCTCCTCCTCCGAGATATTCGCCGGAGCTATCCAGGATAACGACAGGGGAGTCATCGCCGGTCGCCGTTCCTTCGGAAAGGGACTGGTCCAGGAACCTCTCGATTTCATCGACGGCTCCGGAATCCGCCTTACCGTCGCCCGTTACTACACCCCTTCGGGCCGATGCATCCAGAAACCCTACGATAATTACGACTACGACATATACAACCGCTATATGGACGGGGAGGTATTCTCCGCTGACAGCGTAAAGCTCGATACCAGCGATGTCCATCATACCCGGTCCGGGCGCGTCGTCTATGGAGGCGGCGGCATAATGCCGGACGTGTTCGTCCCCCTGGATACGACGAAGGCAACGCCCTTTTTCGTCGCCTGCAACCGGAAGACGACCCAGATGAGATTCGCCTCTTCGATGTTCGACAAATACCGCGACAGGCTGCTTTCGATAGATTCCTTCGAGGAGATGGACCGTTTCCTCAGGGATGTTTCCCTTGCCTCGCAGTTTCGCGAGTTCGCTCTTTCAAAGGACGGAATCAAGGCTTCCGAGAAGGAGTGGAAGGAAACCCTTCCTTATCTCGAGCCCCAGATCAACGCCCTTGTGGCAAGATATTCAAAACTCGGCGACAACGCTTTTTACAAGTATTATCTGCCGGTTGACAATACAGTGACCGTAGTACTATGAAGCGACTGATTACAATCTTATTCCTTGCGGCCGCCCTTTGCGGGACTGCTTTCTCCCAGCACAGGGAGAATCCGGAGTTTGCGCGCCTCCTCAGGGAAGACCTTTCCCGCGCAGGCGTAAGTACTCATTCCTATGAGTTTGACCCCGTTTCCGACACAAAGGCGCCAAGAGGCTTCAAACCCTTCTATATCAGTCACTACGGCCGGCACGGCTCCAGGTCTGACTGGTGGGCTGAGGCTTATGCGGAAGTGAGGGATATCCTTGAAAAGGCAAAGGTTGAGGGTAACCTCACCGCGGAAGGCGAGGAATTCCTCGGAGAAACCCTCACCGTCATTGCAAACCACAACGGAATGAACGGGCGGCTTACCCCGAAGGGCGCGCGTGAGCACGAGCAAATCGCCCGGAGAATGTTCAAGCGCTACCGGCGCGTCTTCACAAGGGGAAATCACCGAATCCGCTCCATCTCCTCCGTCGCTCCCCGCTGCATTATCTCGATGACGGGCTTTACGAGCCGTCTTTCCAAGCTCTGCCCGAAGCTCGACTTCTACTGGGATTCCGGCGAGACGCTCCAGAAGTACATTTCTTCGGATGCGACCCCGTGGGCCTGGAAGGAATCCGAGAAGGAGCTCAAGGAACTCCGGGACAGTTTCAATCCCGATACTACGACTATCCTCTCAACCCTTTTCAAGGATCCTGAGGCTGCAAGGAAGGATATTCAGAGCCCAAGGGATTTTCAGGAGCGCCTCCTTCACGTCGCCCGTACTGCGGACGCTTTTGAGATGACACCGTCCCCGTTCCGTCATTTCCCTTTCGAGGTCGTGTATGATTTCTGCACTTACTACAGCGTGGAGATGTATCTCCGCCAGAACAATTCCGCCGAATACGGCGATAACAGAATGCCAGAGGGAAAGCCCCTTGTGATGGATATTATAGGCAAGGCCGATGAGGTTATCCAGAAAGGTACATACGCCGCTGACCTTCGGTTCGGCCACGATTACGGGCTTATGGGCCTTGTCGGATATCTCGGGATAGAGGGCGTCGGCGACAGGCTGACGGCCACCGAGGCCAGGGACGTGTGGTTCGGACCCCAGCGGATTCCGTTCGCTTCGAACCTCCAGATGATATTCTACCGGAACAGTAAGGGTGAGGTCCTGGTGAAGTTCCTCTACAACGAGAAAGAGGCATACCTCAGCGGCCTTGGAAGTTACAGCGGTCCCTACTACCGCTGGGAAGACGTGAAAGCTCATACGCTAGCAAAGAATTATTGAAGATATGGTGAAAAGGACAAAAATCAAACAGCTCCTCGCTTCAGCTCCGGGCGTGGAGGTACTCGCAAAAGGATGGGTAAGGACAAAACGAGGCAACAAGCAGATCAAATTCATCGCCCTTAACGACGGTTCAACGATTAATAATATCCAGGTCGTTGCAGATACCGCGGTAATCGACGAGGATACCCTCCGCCGTGTTACGACGGGAGCCTCGCTCGCCGTCAGGGGACAGCTTGTCGAATCTGTCGGCAGCGGCCAGGCGGTGGAAATCCAGGCCTCCGAAATCGAAGTGCTCGGAGAGTGTGACCCTATGCGGTTTCCCCTCCAGAAGAAGGATACGACCCTCGAGTATCTCAGGTCCGTAGCCCATATGAGGCTCAGGACCAACACCTTCGGCGCCGTTCTGAGAATCCGTAACGCCATGGCGTTCGCTATCCATAAGTTTTTCAACGAGAAGGGATTCGTCTATCTGCATACCCCGCTTATCACTGAATCCGATGCAGAGGGAGCAGGCGATATGTTCCAGGTCACGACCCTGGACCTTAAGAACATCCCCCTTGACAAGAAGGGAAATGTGGACTTTTCGAAAGATTTCTTCGGAAAGAAGACTTCCCTGACCGTTTCCGGTCAGCTGGAAGGTGAACTGGGCGCGACTGCCGTAGGCGAGATATATACCTTCGGTCCTACCTTCAGGGCTGAGAATTCCAATACCCCGCGCCACCTTGCGGAGTTCTGGATGATTGAGCCCGAAATGGCATTCTACGACATCGTGGACGATATGGAACTCGCCGAAGAGTTTGTCAAATACCTTGTCCAGTATGCGCTCGACAACTGCATGGACGATCTCCGCTTCCTTAACGACAAGTATGATGACGGTCTCATAGAGCGTATGCAGAGCGTCCTTGGCATCCCCTTCCAGAGGGTTACTTATACGGAGGCTGTGGAAATCCTTGAGAAGGCAATTGCGGACGGCGTGAAGTTCGAGTATCCCGTTCACTGGGGAACGGACTTCCAGAGCGAGCACGAACGTTACCTCGTGGAAAAGTACTTCCGTAAGCCCGTTATCCTCATCGACTTCCCGAAGGATATCAAGGCCTTCTATATGAAGCAGAACGAGGACGGAAAGACCGTGGCGGCCATGGACTGCCTGGTCCCCGGCATCGGCGAGATCATCGGTGGAAGCGAGCGTGAGGCGTCCCTTGAGAAGCTTGAGGCCCGAATCGACGAACTTGGAATGTCCCGCAAGAACCTCGAGTGGTATATCGACACCCGCCGTTACGGTAGCGTTCCCCACAGCGGATTCGGCCTCGGATTCGAGCGCCTGCTTCTGTTTGTCACAGGAATGTCCAACATCCGTGACGTCATCCCGTTCCCCCGTACCCCGAAAAACGCAGAATTTTAATCCCCGAATATGTTAGTGATTGGTATAGCCGGAGGATCCGGTTCAGGTAAGACCACCGTTGTGAAGACCATCACGACCCAGCTTGAGGGCCGTGTCGTCGTGATTCCCCAGGACTCCTACTACAAGGACTCCAGTCATCTGCCGATGGAAGAGCGCCACAAGATCAACTTCGACCATCCGGATGCAATCGACTGGAAACTGATGTGCCAGCAAATCCGTGAGCTCAAGGCAGGAAAGACCATCGAGCAGCCGGTCTATTCCTACATCACCTGCTCCCGTTCCCAGACAGAGACTGTCACCGTGGAGCCCGCGGACGTAATCATCGTGGAAGGCATCCTGATCTTCACTTGCAAGGAACTCCGGGACCAGATGAACATCAAGATATTCGTGGATGCGGACGACGACGACCGCCTTATGAGAATCATCGTCCGTGACGTGGCAGAGCGTGGAAGGGACGTCCAGATGGCCATAGACCATTACTGCGAGACGGTAAAGCCTATGCACCTTCAGTTCATAGAACCTTCCAAGCGCTATGCGGACATCATCGTCCCTCAGGGAGGCCACAACAAGGTAGCGATCGACGTCCTCACAACTACTGTCGACCAGGCTCTGAAACAGGCAAAACGAAGGAAAAAGAAAAAATAATCCCTTTTCGAAGAATGCGTAAACTATCTCCGGACAAGGTATCAGGAATCATTGTCACCGCAAGTTTACATCTGGCGGTGATAATCGTCTTATTGGCCGCGCAGATAGGATATACGATTCAGAAGGAGAATTCGTTCGTGCTCGATTTCTCAAAGCAGGAAGAAAAGGAGAGGAAGGAAAAGCAGGAGGATCTCCGGACCGGCGCGCTCGAAAAGCTGGAGGAGATGATAGCAGCCGCGGGACTTGCGGAGGCTCCGAAGAATGTTACCGTAGACAGGTCTTCCCTGAAAGACGACAGGAACACGGACGCGGAAAAGCTCTATCGTGATGCCGAGCGCCTCGCCGAGGACCTTCGTAACGGGAAGGGCCTTCCGGAAGAGGAGGACTACATAGACCCGTTTACGAAGCAGCAGGACCGCTCCCGCGAAAAGTCCGGTGACGACAAGCCATACAGCGGCCCTTCGGTACTGAGCTGGGAACTTACGGGAAGAAGGGCGGCATCCCTTCCCGTACCGGCTTACAAGGGGTATTACGGCGGCGTCGTAAAGGTGATTATAACGGTGAATACGCAGGGGACGGTAGTCGATGCGAAGATTGATGAGTCCGCTTCATCGAAGGATGCCCGCCTCCGGGAATTTGCGATTTCCGCAGCCCGCCGCTCCCGCTTCGACATCCGAAGGGATGCCTCCTCCAGACAGAACGGATACATCATTTACCAGTTCCTCGCCCAGTAGAAAGACAAAAAAAAGATAAAACGGCAAGAAACGTAAAAATAGTTGTAAGACCACAGCTTCGGAACCTTCGGAGCTGTGTTTTATTATTCCCGGACACCATATCTTTACGGGAAAAAAGCTATGAAAGATTTTGCTGACAAGGTATGTATGTGCGCGCTCAACACTGTTATGGGCTATAATCCGGTGGAGGGGAGGAAACTTGTGGACTGGTTCGGAACCGCGGAGGCGGTGTTCGGAGCCTCTCCGGAAGAGATAGATGAGTGCGTTCCAGGGAACCGGGCTCTCACAGGGCAGATCGGGATATCAGCTTTGGAAAAGGCGGAGAAAGACCTCGGGAAGGCGGCAGCCTGCGGCGCGAGGTTCATTACGCAGGAGGATGACGACTATCCCTCGCTGCTTCTGGAATGTCCCGACGCACCGCTTGGAATATTCTTCCGGTCCGTGAGCAGCCCGTCGGAGGTGTTCGAAATGAGGACCGGAGTCGCCGTAGTGGGGACCAGGGACCTGAGTCCGTACGGAAAGGAATGGACAAGGAAACTGACGCTGGCGCTGACGGAAACGGAAACGCCGCCGGTCGTGGTCAGCGGCCTCGCCTTCGGCGCGGATATCATAGCCCACGAGGCTGCGCTGGAAAGGGGAGTGCCCACGGTGGGGGTTATGGCTACGGGAGTGGATACCGTTTACCCGTGGCAGCATTCCCGGACGGCGGGAAAGATGGCTACAACGCCACTTTGCGCCCTTGTGACCGACTATCCCCCGGGGACGGCTCCGGTTGCGCTGAATTTTATGCGACGGAACAGGATAATCGCAGGTCTGAGCCGCGCTGTCATCGTAACGGAGTCGAGAAAAAAAGGGGGATCGCTCCTTACGGCGAGGTATGCCAATGAATACTGCCGGGACGTGTACGCGCTTCCCGGGAAAGCGGATGACGTCCGTTCGGAAGGCTGCAACTCCCTTATCCGCTTCAGTATGGCGGAGATTATCACGGACCCTTACGATCTTGTGGGAAGGATTGGTCTGAAGCTTCCAAGGAGGGGGAAGAGCCCGGTATTCCGGGATATCGTCCGGAGGACGTACGCCCTTCATCCGGATGTTGAGCAGATTGTTGCGTGCGCGGAGCTGATTTCCGCCAACCGGGGGATCAATGCTGATGAACTGTGCCGTAACATGGGCCTTCCTTATGCGAGCGTCGCTTCGCTGACGGCGACTCTCGAGGGCGACGGATTCGTCAAGGCAGATTTGCTCGGGAGATATTCCATAATTGCGAGATAATCGTTATTTTTGTGCTATGTTCATAGACACTCACTGTCATTTCAACGATCCCCGCCTTCTTCCTGAGGCGGACGATGCCATAAGGCGTGCTGTCTCTGCCGGTGTGGGCAAGATGCTCCACGCGGACATCGATTCGTCTGAACGTGATTCCATGTTCGGGATAGTGGAGCGTCATCCCGGGGTGCTGTTTCCGATGTTGGGCCTGTATCCGGGCTCGGTGGGCAAGGACTGGGAAAAAGAGATCGAATTGATGATTCCTTATAAGGAAAGGGGAGTCGTCGCGGTCGGGGAGATAGGCCTTGATTATCACGAGGGGAAGGAATTCGCCCTGGAGCAGAAGCGGGCGCTCGAAGTCCAGTTCGAGCTCGCCTCCAAATGGAATCTTCCTGTTAATATCCATCTGAGGGATGCGTGGGAGGATTTTATCGGCGTTCTGGGGGAGTGCCGTCACCTTGGTCTGAGAGGTAATCTGCACTGTTTTTCCGGAAGTGCGGAAATCTTCGAAAGGGTTAACCGCTATGGGGATTTTTCCGTCGGAATCGGAGGGGTGGTGACCTTCCGGAAGGCTTCTTTGCAGGAGACGGTGAAAAAGATTCCCCTTGAGAAAATAGTTCTTGAAACTGATGCTCCGTATCTTGCTCCGGTCCCTTACAGGGGCGAGCGGAACGAGAGTTCATATATTCCGCTGATAGCAGAAAAGCTCGCGGAACTGAAAAACGTCCCTCTCTGCGAAGTGGAGGCAGTAACCACATCGAACGCTGAAAACTTGTTCCGAATATGACAGCTGATTCATCCATCCTGCTGATTTACACCGGCGGTACCATCGGCATGACCGAGGATCCGTCCTCCCGTGCCCTCCGCCCCTTCGATTTCTCCGGAATAATGGAAGCTGTTCCGGAGGTGAGGAAATTCGCCGTGAAGATAGATACCTTCTCCTTCGATCCGCTGATAGACTCTTCTGACGTGGACCCGTCCCTGTGGGTCAGTCTGGCAAGGCTTATCAAGGAGAAGTACGATTCCTACGACGGTTTTGTCATCCTTCACGGTACGGATACCATGGCGTATTCGGCATCGGCCCTGAGCTTTATGCTGGAGAACCTCTCCAAACCGGTTATTTTCACCGGAAGCCAGCTTCCTGTCGGACGGCCCCGGACTGACGGCCGTGAAAACCTTGTCTCCGCCGTTGAGATCGCTGCGGCAAAGGATCCGGAGGGGAATGCGATGGTCCCGGAAGTGTGCATCTTCTTCAATTCGATGCTGATGAGGGGAAACCGCACGACGAAGATGAGCTCAGACGCCTTCAGCGCCTTCCAGACCCCGAATTTCCCGCCCCTTGCGGAGGCCGGGATCAACATACGCTACAACCGCGACATAATCCGCCGCCCTTCGCCCGAACCCCTCCGGGTCCATACGGAACTGGATACCTCCGTGTCCATCCTGAAGATCCATCCCGGAATAACACCGGAGGTTGTCGGGTCGATTCTCTCCGGAAAGGGGACAAGGGCCGTTATCCTGGAGACCTACGGTTCCGGCAATGCCCCGTCCGTGGGATGGTTCCCCCGGATGGTGAAGGAAGCCGCCGCTTCCGGAAAGATCCTCCTTAATGTCACCCAATGCCCCAGCGGCCGCGTTGACATGAACATCTATGCGACCGGAAGGTCCCTTCTGGAGGCTGGCGTCGTGTCCGGATTCGATTCAACCACGGAGGCTGCACTCGCAAAACTGTTTGTCCTGATGGGAATGTATCCCGATAACTCTGACGTGAAAAGAAGCCTCGGAAGCAATTTAAGGGGAGAAATTATTGTCGATTGAAATATTTTTGCTAAATTGCACCGAAATATATGGGAACTATTCTAAATCTATTTTAATACACTAACTTCTCAAAAACAATTATGAAAAAGTTTTTCCTGTTTTTGGCAGTTGCAGGTCTTATGACCTTCTCCGCAAATGCCGCTTTCGCCCAGGATGCAGACGATGCAGCTCCCGCAGCTGAAGAGGTAGCAGCTCCCGCAGCAGAGGAACCCGCAGAGGTGAATCCTTTCGACACCACCAATGACGTTCCCCTCAACCAGGCGCTCAAGACAAAGTTCATCGAGGGCGGCGCAGGCTTTATGTCACTCGTTCTCGTCTGCCTTATCCTCGGTCTTGCTCTCTCCATCGAGAGGATCCTGTATCTGGCATTCTCCAGAACCAACACCACAAAGCTCCTCAACGCAGTTGAAGAGGCTCTCGCAAACGGCGGAGTCGAGGCTGCAAAGGAGGTCTGCCGCAACACCCGCGGCCCGGTGGCAAGCATATTCTATCAGGGCCTCCTCCGTATGGACCAGGGTCTTGATGTTGTGGAGAAGACAATAGTTTCCTACGGCTCTGTCCAGATGAGTCTCATGGAGAGCGGCCTGAGCTGGATTTCCCTGTTCATCGCCCTTGCACCTTCACTCGGATTCCTTGGAACCGTTATCGGTATGATCCAGGCTTTTGATGCTATCCAGTCCGCTGGTGACATCTCCCCTAACATTGTCGCAGGAGGTATGAAGGTCGCCCTTATCACCACCGTCGGTGGTCTTATCGTCGCTATGATCCTTCAGGTTTTCTACAACTACATCCTCGCTAAGATCGATAACCTTACCATCGATATGGAGGACGCTTCCATCCGCTTCGTTGATACCCTCACCAAGCAGGCAAAGTAAGCCCCGGTAAAGTAGAAAGAACAATCCAGCAATAATATAAAAATGGAAAAACAGTTATACGCAAAGATATTCAAATGGCTGTCGCTGGCGCTGCTTCTTGTAAGTGTGTGCTTCGTGGTCTATGGATTCGTTAAAGGCTGGCCTCAGCTGGGCCAGGAGGATAACGGAACCGTTACCGCGCTGCTCACGTGGACTTACATTATGATCGGCATCGCCCTCGTCTCCATTTTCGGATTCGCGCTCGTCACCCGGGCAATGGTGAATCCGAAGTTCCTTGTGACCGCAGCGATTGTCGCAGTCGGCGCCGCCGCAGTCATCGGGATTGCAGTCCTGCTCGCCCCCGGAACACAGCCTCTCAATTATGACAAGGTTGTTTCCGATGGCGATCTGCTGCTCACAGAAACGGTCCTTAACCTTACCTACATCCTTGGCGGTGCTGCTGTGCTTGCCATCATTGTGGGTGAGATAGTCTCTTCCATCAAGGGTAAAAAAGCATAATCCATGGGCAAGAAAAAAACACCTGCAATCAACTCCAGCTCCACGGCGGATATTGCATTCCTCCTGCTTTGCTACTTCCTGATGACGACCACCATGGGCGATCAGTCGGGTCTGCAGCGTCGTCTTCCCCCTATTCCGGATTCGGAAAAGGCTCAGGACCAGCAGGTTAACAGGCGTAATATCGTCATTGTGCGAATCAATTCAGCTGACAAACTGTTTGCCGGTAACGAGGCCATGGACATTAGCTTCCTCAAGGACAAAATGAAGGAGTTCCTCTCCAATCCTTCGAATGACCCTGCACTTCCTGAAAAGGAGGAGAAGGAAATCGAAGGAAAGACCTACTTGGTTTCCAAGGGCGTTATCTCCCTGCAGAATGACCGTGGTACCAGTTACCAGGCATACATCGCAGTCCAGAACGAACTTGTGAAGGCGGTTAACGAACTCCGTGACGAATTCTCGATGAGGGAATTCGGCAAGCGGTTCCACGCCCTTGATGAGGATCAGCAGAACATTGTCAAGAAGGCCGTCCCTCAGAACATTTCCGAGGCAGAGCCTAAGGACATCGGTAAAAAAAGATAACAGGAGGATTCAGATATGAGTAAATTCGGTGGATCAAACAGTAAAAAGGACGTTCCCGGCATCTCTTCGGGTTCCCTTTCCGATATCGTCTTCATGCTCCTGTTCTTCTTCATGGTTACAACCCAGCTGAGGGAAACTGAGAACAAAGTTATGGTCCAGCTTCCCCAGGCCTCGGAGGTTGCAAAGCTTGAAAGAAAGGACCTTGCTGCTAACATCAACATCGGTACTCCTGTGAGGCACCTCCAGGGTATGTATGGTACTGATGCCCGTATTCAGCTCAACGACTCTTTCAAGACAATCGACGACATCCGTGACTTCATCGCCGCTGAGCGTGATGCCATGTCTGAAGCAGACCGTTCCCTTATGACTGTGAACCTTCGTGTGGACCAGGATGTCCGCATGGGTATCGTTTCCGACGTAAAACAGGAGCTGCGCCGCTGCTCTGCACTTAAGATTATGTACGCAGCGCGTAAGCCCGGCGGAGAGCTTTCCTGCAATTAAGGGGAGTGCGCTCGCTCGTGGCTGAAAACTCACCGCTCATCGTAATCAATGGCGTGCCCTACATGCCTGATGCCAACCTCAGCCAAATCATCGGGGGATACTCAAGGTCGTTCTTCCAGTCGCTCAACAATCTCGACATACGCAACATCACAGTGCTGAAAGGGGCCGAGGCGGCTGCCTACGGCTCTATGGGCTCCAATGGCGTCATCATGATAGAGACCGACCAAGCCACTTCCTCTGACATGAATACGCGTATCTCTTTCTCGGCTATCGCCGGCATGAACTGGAACTCAAAGCGTATTCCTATGATGAACTCTTCGGCATACAAAAACTACCTCAGCGATATCGGACTGACGTATTACCCTAATATGGAGGCTTTCTTCAATGATTTCAACTTCCTCAGCGACCCGCAGGCCAACAAGTCGTACCTCTATCAGTATGACACCGACTGGCAGGATGAAATCTACAGAAACAGTTCCACGATGGACTACCTCTTCCGCGTGGAGGGTGGCGACAATATCGCAAAATACAATATCTCTCTCGGATATATGGGCGACCAAGGTACTATCAAAAATACCAACAGCGACCGCTATAACGCACAAATCAACGCGTCGGTGCTCGTAAGCAAAAAGTTCGAGATAAGGGCCAACATCAATACGGCTTACCTCAAAGGGCAATACCAAGAGCAGGGACTCTCGCTCGAGACCAACCCCATGCTCGCCGCTTACAGGAAAGCACCGCTGCTCAGCCCGTACCAAAGTGATATGTATGGAAACCTTATCAATACCTATGCCAGCTACTGGTTCGGGGCTATCGAAAACGAGGACTTCATCGTGAGCAACCCGCTGTCGCTCGTCAACACCATGTCGGGGAAGAACAGACAGTATGACATGAACCTCAAAATACAACTGGTATACAACCCCATAAAAAACCTTACCATCAACGGCATCGTGGGGATGTACTACAACTACAACCAGGAGGAGGCGTTCATACCAGGTATCAACAACCAGGACATCGTGCCACTGTTCGACCAGTACGGACAGGCCGACAACACCATACGCGTGGGTACAAACCATACGTTCAACATGTATTACAACGCTAAT
>CALCEJ010000114.1 GCA_937900465.1 uncultured Bacteroidales bacterium
CGCTGGGCATCGCCATCTACGGCATGTTCCTGGCGATCATTCTGCCCCCTGCCCGGCAGCGGAAGCCCGTCCGGTTCGTGGTGCTGCTGGCGGTGGGGCTGGGTCTGATGATCCTGTTCAACTTCCAGGCGAATACGGAGCAGATGGCCGCCCTGGTCCGGGAGGCGGGACATGTCATTGTCCCCGATCCCGAGGGGGCGGATGTCTGCGTTCTGAATACCTGCGGTTTCATTGACTCCGCCAAGAGCGAGGCCATTGATCACATCCTCTATCTCGCCCGACTCAAGGACGAGGGCAAGCTGAAAAAAATTCTGGTCGCCGGCTGCCTGTCCCAGCGCTATGCCGGGCAGCTGCCTTCGCTCATTCCGGAGGTTGATGCCTGGTTCGGCGCCAGAGAGTTGGAGCCCCTCGTGAAGTACCTCGGATGTAAGGCAGGACCGGATAACCGGCGATATATCACATCCGAAGGCCGTCCGTACGCATTCCTGAAGATATCCGAAGGCTGCGACCGCCGCTGTTCCTACTGCGCCATCCCATTTATCCGTGGAGCCCATCGTTCCGTCCCCATTGAAAAGCTCGTCGAAGAGGCGGAGTTCCTTGCCGGAAAGGGCGTAAGGGAGCTCGTGATTATCGCCCAGGATACGACTTGGTACGGCCTTGACCTTTACGGGAAAAGGTGCCTCAGAGACCTTCTCCACCGGCTTTCCGAGGTAGAGGGTATCGAGTGGATCCGCCTTCATTATTCCTATCCGGCTTCTTTTCCGGAGGATGTTCTCGACGAAATGGCGGAAAACCCGAAGATTTGCCGCTATATCGATATCCCCCTCCAGCATATCTCGGACGGAGTCCTTCGAAAGATGCACCGGGGGGTTACCGGTGCGTGGACCAGAGCTCTCGTATCGAAGATGAGGGAGAAGGTCCCTGGAGTCGTCCTCCGTACCACGATGATTGTAGGTCACCCGGGAGAGACACCAAGGAGTTTCAATACCCTTGTGGATTTTATAAGGGAAGCCCGTTTCGAAAGACTTGGAGCCTTCATTTACTCCGAGGAGGAAGGAACGTGGGGAGCGGAGAATCTCGAGGATTCGATATCGGAAAAAGTTAAGAAAAAACGCCTGGAGACCTTGATGGAGGTCCAGCAAGGCATATCTCTTGCATATAATCAGTCACGCGTAGGTACCCGGGTGAAAGTCCTCGTGGATGATTTCACGGACGGAATCCTCGTGTGCCGGAGTGAATTCGAAAGCCCTGAAGTTGACGGTGAGATACTCGTCAGATATGACAGGGAGGCCCTCGAGGGTGTGGAGCCCTATTCCCTCGTGGGAGAATTCATCGAAGTGGAAATCACTTCCGCGGACGAATATGATCTGACAGCAAAACCTTTGTCATTATGCGAATGAGGTCCATTATCGCCGCGGCTGCGGCTTCAATAGTTTCCGCCATATCCTGTATGCCGGTTACTACTACGGTTTACCTTGACCTCCGCCATCCTTCGGAGAGCGGAATCGATCTCGCCGGAAAGTCCGTTTCGGTTGTATATGAGGAGGGAACCTGCGCCCTTGATTCGGTGTTCAGCGTAAATGCTGCATCCAGTTTCGCCCGTGCCCTGGAAAAGGATTACTATGGCGGGGAAGAACTTATCGACGTATTTATGGTCCCGTCGAGAGACTCCGTGGACCTTGATTTCATGCATTCTCTCGTGATGGACACGGAAGGGGATGTGGTATTCCTTCTGGAGCGTCCGCAGTGGGGCGAGGCAGATGCAGCAGGGTCAGTTCCCCTGAAGATAAAGCTCTATTCCTATGACAGTATGGGCAAGGAGGATACTTTCGCCTCTCACAACGGAAGTACTGTCATAAAGGGCATAACAGGTCCTTCGCTGATGGATGAGCCGGAGGAGGCTGTGTCCCATTCTGACAGAATCGGGCAGCTTATGTCCCGGAAGTTTCTCTCCGTTTGGAAAACGGAAGGATGCAGTCTGTATTACTACGAGATTGTCACGGAGGATTGGGAAACCCCGCTTGAGTATGCTTATGGGATGAAGTGGAAAGAGGCTGTGGACAGCTGGATAAAGCTTCTTGAGTCCACAAAGAATACGGAGCACAAGGCCTGCGCGGCTTACAATATTGCTACGGCGTTCTACGTGATGGGAGATTTCCGTCTTTCGCAGAAGTGGCTTGACCAGTCGGATTCCTTCGATGCAAACCTTCCCCTCTCAGCAGGTCTCAGGAAAAAGATTGCAGACAGGCTCTGATTCAAGCGCCAAACCACTCCAGGGATTTCCGGCAAAGCTCGGTGACCTTATCCCACCGGCCAGTCTTCAGTATATCCTCGCTGAAGAGTTTTGAACCCATTCCAACGGCGGCGACGCCCGATTTTGCCCATGCTGACAGATTATCCTCGTCTGGCTCTACTGCGCCTGTGCTCATTACAAGAGCCCAAGGAACCGGCGCAAGGATGTCCTTGACGAAGGCGGGCCCTCCTATCGGGCCGGCGGGGAATACCTTGACGATATCGCACCCCTTTTCCATAGAATGTATAATCTCAGTTACGGTTCCGCAGCCCGGAAGGTAAGGGATTCCGCGTCGGTTACACAGGGGAATGACATC
This sequence comes from uncultured Bacteroidales bacterium, assembly GCA_937900465.1. Taxonomy (GTDB): domain Bacteria; phylum Bacteroidota; class Bacteroidia; order Bacteroidales; family UBA932; genus Cryptobacteroides. The sequence continues at coordinate 2,610 of CALCEJ010000114.1, forward strand.
TTCGAGGATACAGGGAGAGACAATAAAATCAGCTCCCATCTGGAGATACATAGCCGCAGTCGGGGCATCGAGGACGGAACCTGCGCCCAATGCCATTTTCGGGCATTCCCTGCGTACAAAAGGGTTGACTTCTTTGAATACATTTTGAGCCCCGTCGCCTCGGTTGGTAAACTCGAAGGCAAGGATTCCGCCGTCATAGCAAGCCTTGACAGCTCTTTTTGTAAGTTCCGGATCCGCATTGTAGAATACGGGAACTATCCCTGTGGACCGGATGAGGTCAATCGTGTCTATTTTCCTAAACTTTGCCATTGTCCATAAGATTTAACGTGAAACGCGTCCGCTGCCGCCGCCATTGACAAGGCTCTCCACTTCGTCCTTGGAAACCCTGTTGTAGTCCCCGCTGACAGTGTGTTTGAGACAGGATGCCGCAGCAGCAAATTCAAGGGCCCCCTGGTCTGTAGGGCAGTTGATGAGCCCATACAGGAGTCCGCCCATAAAGGAATCGCCTCCCCCCACGCGGTCAACGATGTGGGTAATATCGTAGCGGCGGCTCTGGAGAAGGGTATTGCCGTCGTAAAGGACGCCGCCCCAGGTGTTGTGATTGGCATTTACGGAACCGCGGAGGGTTATCGCAACTCTCTTACAGCGGGGGAACCTTGACATCAGCTGCCGGCATACGCTTTCGAAGCGGGTCTGGTCAATCTCACCGCCGTTCATCTCAGGATCGAACCCTTCCGGCTTTATGCCGAATTCCTTTTCTGCATCCTCTTCATTCCCGAGAATCAGTTCACAGCCCTCGACAAGGGATGGCATAACCTCAGCAGCAGTTTTTCCGTACTTCCAGAGTTTTTTCCGGTAGTTAAGGTCACAGGACACTTTGACCCCCATCTCATTCGCAATGCGGATTGCCTCGAGGCACGCATCTGCGGCGCCTTGTGAAATGGCCGGAGTGATTCCGGTCCAGTGAAACCAGTCAGCGCCCTCCAGAACCCTTCTCCAGTCAATCATCCCGGGCTCGATTTCAGAAATCGCAGAATGGGCCCGGTCATAAATAACCTTCGATCCGCGGGCGACAGCCCCGGTTTCAAGGTAGTAGATGCCCATCCTGTCTCCTCCGTAGACTATATCATCCACGTTGACTCCGAGCCCGCGAAGTTCTGCGGTGCACATAGCTGAGATTTCGTTCTTCGGGAGCCTGGTAACGAAATGGGCCTCTATACCGAAGTTGGCAAGCGATACGGCGACATTAGCTTCTCCGCCGCCGAAGGTGGCGTCAAAGGAATGCGCCTGAGAGAAACGCTGGTATCCGGGAGTGGCGAGTCTCAGCATCACCTCGCCGAATGTGACAACTTTTGCCATAAGGTATTATGTTAATCTATTCAAGTGCATCGGCAAGTATTGAAATCGGATGTTTTACGGGGAATCCCGTTGACATCTCAATCTGCCACTTGCAGGTCTCGCAGTCTGTTGCAACAACATCCGGTGCAATGGCCTCAATCTGGTCGAACAGCGGCTTTCCTATTGCCTGGGAGGCCGCATAGTTTTCTTTCTTGAAGCCGTAGGTCCCGGAGATACCGCAGCAGTTGGAGTCCAGTAGGGTGAATTCCACTCCGGGAATCATTTTGAGAAGCATCTGCGAGTAGATGCCCCAGCCCATCTTTTCCATATGACAGGGAGTATGGTAGGCAACCTTGAGGGAGAAATCCTTCTTGAAGCGGAGCTGCGCCGTGCCGCTCTCGATGAGGTGATAGATGTAGCGGGTAGCGAGAAGGATGCTGTCCCGAACGTCAGAATTGTCGATACCGAGAAGGTTCGGATATTCATCCCTGACCGTAAATGTACAGGTCGATGATGTCGTGAGAATCTTGAGCCCGTTTTCCACAGCCTTCCGGATGGAAGCGATGTTGTGCTCTCCGTTTTTGGCGGCCTTCCTGGACATTCCGTTTGCTATCATGGCGACTCCGCAGCACTTCTCCTTTTCCGGAAGAAGGCTTACTCCGACCCCCAGTGCATTAAGGACCTTCACGAGATCCTTTCCCAAACGGGGATAGTTGTAATTCACATAGCATCCGTGGAAATAAGCTACCTGCCTTTCGAACGCAGCCTGCTGCTTGCGGTGGCGTTTCAGCCATCCTTCAAAGCTATGACCTGAGTATTTGGGGAATATCCTCCGGTGGTCTATCTCCAATGTCGCATCAAGCACCTTTCGGGTTATGGGCATTGCCGTGACGCCGTTCACGATGGGCGCGAAGGGGCGGGCGAGGTTGCCCATAAAGTCGGTACTGGCGAGAATAGTGTCGCGAAGTTTCGGCTTGGAGGTGTCGTATTTAATCCGCGCGGCCTGGATGATGTCGGCGACGTGGACCCCGGAAGGGCAGGCGACCTCGCATCTTTTGCAGTTCAGGCAGTATTTAAGGGCGGCGTTGAAGAAGAACGGGTCCTTCAGGCGGAGCCGCTCTCCGTCCGGACCAGCCTGTTTGGGACCCGGATAGTTCGGGTTTACCGGTACTACCGGACAGTAGGCGGTACATACTGTACATTTCATGCACTCTTCGAAGTTGTGAGCGCTCTGAGTGAATTCCTGCAGTGTCATTTCCCTTCTCCTTCTTTATGGGTGCATATGGCGTCGGCGATACGGATTGCGGAAGCGAGGCAGAGTCCCGCCGCTGTTCCGAGGTCACTTCGGGTTGCGCCGAGTATGGACCCGGCAACGTAGAGGTTGTCAAGGGGATTTCCGTCCTTGACGGCGCGGAGATCCCCGGTAGTCTTCAGCCCGAAGCCCATATATGGCTGGTCATCGAAGAAATCCTTCCTGTACCAGGCATTCCTGTCAGGTTCGAATACGGTATCCAGCCCGAGAAGGGGCTCCGAAACTCCCGACGGGGAGGAGGAAAGACCCTTGCTGAAGTAGCTTCCGCTGGCGAGAACGAAAGTATCGGCAAACAGACGTTCCGTACCAAGGTTCTTCGTCGTTATGCTGCTCACCGTTCCTTCGTAAAGCGCGGCGGAATCTACGCTGTCGCCCATCAGGAACACGCCTCCAAGAGACTCGTAGGCGCGTCTCAGAGTCATCTGGAGACGGATCCCCGGAACAGAAGGGGGGAGAGTTCCGATGAACTGGACACCAGGGAGGAGTTCCCGGATCCTGTCAGTAACGGAGCCGTCCCTGAGTCCGAAGACGTGGGGAAGAATTACGTTTTCCTCTTTCCGGCGCATCGTCCTGATTTCCTGGGCCGCTTTCATCCATACTCCGTCCATTACGCGGGCGATGTTAACGGAGCGCATTTCGCTGGGGCTTGTCCTGAGATGCTCCAGCTCTTTCATTTTAAGGGAAACTACGCGTGTGGAGCTCCCGTTTTTCTCAAGTCCCTCGGCAATGAAGGAGGTGAAGAAGTCGTGATAGCCATCGAAGTTTACGATAAGGGCGCTTTTCCCTGCGTGAGCTTCCGGGAAAATGGCAGTATCCTCGAGAGAGAGGGGACTCTCCCTGAAGGTTCCGGCAGGAGTGAGTCTCCATCCTCCCTTTTTCAGGCGGACGCCGAAGTCACCGAACATCCTGACCGCTTCATCCGCAATCTCCGGGATAACCCCGTCAAATGAACCGGAGAAGAAGTGCAGGGCGCTCTGACCGGATGAAACTATTACGGTTGAAAAGCCTTTCTGCTGGAGGCGGATTCCCGTGGTGAGACCGGCGAGACCGCCGCCGATTATTACAACGTCGTGTTTCATAGGCCAAGTACGTTTTTATAGACCCACTGGGTATATTCGGCCTCGCGGAGAGTATCTCCCCAGCCGATAGGGAACATTCCCTTCCACCGTTCCGTCATAAAATCCTTCAGGTCCGTACGGGCCCTCTCCGTGCAGCCGTGGGCCTTTGCAAGAAGTCCGGCGGCCCGGCAGCCGCAGAGTTCTCCCTGACAGGTGCCCATTCCAAGGCGGGTACGGCGCCTAAGGTCCACGAGACCGCTGACATCCAGCCTGTCAATCGCAAATTCAATCTCACCGACGGAGACTTCTTCGCATTCGCAGATGAGGGACTGGTCTGCGTGGGATTCCAGAGCCATTCCGGCAACCCTCCCTCCGGCACGGCCTGTAGCGGCCTTCTGGACCGTGGTGGGGTTAGCCCATATCTTTTTGGCCACGTCCTCGTAGCTTTTTTCCTCCGATCCGGGGAGGGGAACCTCTGCGGTTGAGCATTTGACATTACGGGAAAGCTTCTTGCAAACAAGGTCGGTTGCCATCTCGCCCATCAGGCGGTAAGTCATCAGCTTGCCTCCGGTGATGGACACGAAGCCTTTGATTCCGTCGCGGGTCTCATGGTCCAGACAGACTATTCCGCGGCTTATGTTACGGCCGGAGGGATCGTCGTCCGCACTGACCAGGGGACGGACGCCGGCATAGGCGCGGAGAATTCTCGTGCTCGCAAGTGAGGGCGCCAGTTTGGAGCCTTCCTCGATCAGGAGATTGACCTCGTCGGGAGTAACTGACACGTTGTCGCATTCCTCGAAAGGAATCCTGTCGGAGGTCGTACCAATCACGCAGACTGTGTCACCGGGGACAAGAATGTCAGCATTCGCGGGCTTACGGCATCGGTTGATGACTATGTTGTTGACTCTGTGGGCAAAGATGAGGAGGGCGCCTTTGGCCGGGAACATCCCTATCCGGCAGCCAGCCATCGAGGCTATCTTCTGGCCCCAGATTCCGGCCGCGTTGACTGTTATGTCCGCATAGTAGTCTTCTCGGGACTTGTTCTGGTGATTAAATGTCGATATTCCCTTTACTGTATCCCCGTCCTTGATAAAGCCGGTGACTTCAGTGTAAAGGAGAACGTCAGCTCCATGAAGCTTCGCGTCCAGCATATTCGCCGCGCAGAGGCGGAAAGGATCCACGCTTCCGTCAGGAACCTTCACGGCCCCGATTATGTCGGGATTCATCGAAGGCTCCATCCGGAGTGCCTCTTTCGGGTCCACTATCTCAGCATTTATCCCTGCTCCGCGGCAGGATTCAACGAACGTTGCCTGATAGTTGAGGTCATCTTCCGGGAGGGTGATGAAAAAGCCGTCCGTCTCGTCAACGCAGTGTGATGCGATTCGGCGCAGAATCATATTCTCGCTGATGCACTCGCTTGCGGACTCCTTGTCCGTTACGGCATAACGGGCACCGGAGTGGAGCAGGCCGTGATTTCGGCCGGTTGCTCCGGTAGCGATGTCGTGTCTTTCCACAAGGAGGACCTTCAGGCCGCGCATTGCGCAGTCCCTGGCTGTTCCGGCTCCGGTAATGCCGCCTCCTATGATAATTACATCGTAATGGTTGGTCATTTTATTCCGGTTATTTTATGTGTCTGCAGGGACAGGCGCCACGCGGGATGGGACAGGACGAATTCCGTCGCCGAACGGATGTTTTCCGTGTTCAGGACGGAATCTCCCGTATCGCAGGGCTGTATGCAGTAATACTTCTTGTCTCCGTACCGGCGCCAGGCATCGACCTCCTCTTCGCTTATGCCCGCCTGGTACACAATTTTAATCTCATCCGGGTCCATCCCGGGATGGACGGAGCCCTTCGGGCTCATTGTGACCCAGTCAAGGTTCTCCGGCCTCGGCAGGGTCCCGTTGGTCTCTACATGCAGGGTGAAACCTGCTCCGTGAAGGATGTCGATAAGTGCTGAATCCAGCTGAAGCAAAGGTTCACCTCCAGTGATGCAAACTCTTTTGCATCCGGAAGTTGCTTTTTCTGATATCCTGGCCGCTATAGTCTCCGCATCCATAGGCTCGAAAGCGGAAAAGTCTGTGTCGCAGAAGGGACATCCCAGGTTGCATCCGGAAAAGCGGAGGAACACCATCGGGGTCCCTGTCCAGCGTCCTTCGCCCTGGAGGGAGTAGAATATCTCGTTGACCCGGTAGCGCTTTTCCATTTGACTATTTTTCGTAGGCGGCCATATTCATCTCAGATTCCCAAACTTCCACCTTGTAGCAGTTGGGAACCATATCACATACCCATTTTGCGATATTCTCCGCAGTTGGATTGAAGGGGAGGACATCGTTGAGGTTGCGGTGGTCGAGGGCGTCGGAAATCAGCTTCTTGATCTGGGTAAAATCAGTCACCATTCCGTCCTCGTTCAGGGTTTCGCTCTTGCAGTAGATCTTGAGTATCCAGTTGTGGCCGTGGAGGTTCTCACACTTTGACAGGTATGAGAGCCTGAGACTGTGGGCCGCAGATATTTCGAGTCTTTTACAAACGTAGTACATATGCTTTATTTTTCGTATCGGGTAGGGTCGAACCCTGCCAGTGCTTCTTTTCTTTCAGTGCATGTCCCGCATACTCCGCAGTGGATATCACCGCCTTTGTAGCAGGACCAGGTAAGGGAATAGTCGATTCCAAGCTCCTTTCCTCGAAGGGCGATGGCCCTCTTGTCCAAATTGCAGTAGGGGGAGACAATCCTGATTCCGGGGGCTGTCCCTGCCTTTGCCGCTGCATCGAAAGCTTGGATGAACTCAGGGCGGCAGTCCGGGTAGATTGCATGGTCTCCGCTGTGGTTGGCGATAAGGACCGTGTCGATGTCCCTGGACTCCGCAAGTCCTACTGCGACGGCAAGCATTATCCCGTTTCTGAACGGGACTACGGTGGATGCCATATTCTCGCTGTTGTAGGCCCCTTCCGGAATCTCGCCGCCACTGAGGAGAAGGTCACTCCGGAAGTACTTTCCTATGAATTCCAGGGGAATCACAAGATGCTCGATCCCGAGCCTTTCGCAGTTCTCCCTGGCGAAGGCGAGCTCCTTTTCATTGTGCTTGGAACCGTAGTCGAAAGAGACGGCAAGGGCGATGCTGTCTTTGTATTCGTACAAAAGGGTGGTGGAATCCAGCCCTCCGGAGTATACTAGAAGAGCCTTTTTCATACGCCGAGTATCCTTTGAACCGTTTCTTTTGCGCTTACAACAGCTTCAACGACCGTTCTGGGCCCATACAGGAAGTCTCCGGCGAGAAGGACGTTATCAGCCGCTCCGTCCACGAGCTCCGAGCAGGGTTTCTCACTGATTGCGGTGATAAGGGTATCGCAGGAAACTTTGTGGTCCGTTCCGGGGATAATCCTTGTAACCAGCCGGCCGGTTTCCGGGTCAGTGACATTCTCGCAGTCACGGAAGACGACATAACCGTCACCGACTTCGACGGGGGCCTGGAAGACTTTGAACCGGACTCCGTCCGCTTTGGCTTCCTCTACTTCAAGGGGATTTGCAGGCATATTGACGAAGGTTTTGCGGTAGAACACCCAGGTGTCGTGACCGCGCCTTGCAGCTGTACGGCAGGCGTCCATTGCGACATTTCCGCCTCCGATGACAATGACTTTATGTCCGACCCTGCAGCTCTCGGGCGCCTTCAGATATCCGAGTGCCTGGATGACGGAAGGGGAGTCCTCCCCGGGAATCCCGAGGGTTACTGGTTTCTCCGCACCTGCGGCGACAATAACCCATTCGTACTCCTTGGACAACTCGGACACAGTTATCTCTTTCCCCATCTCGACTCCGCCCTTGAATACGGCGCCGGATTCTCCGAGAAGCCTTTCATACTGGTCCACGAGGGCGCGGTCCAGACGGAATTCCGGGATTCCGTAACGGAGTACTCCTCCAACGCGGGGATTTGCGTCGAAAACGGTCACAGAGGCTCCGTGGGCCCGGAGAAGGAGGGCTGCGGTGATGCCTGCGGGACCGGCTCCGACGACCGCGACGGATTTTCCCGAGAGCGCGTCGTCGAGAGTGTAGGGATGGGCCTCGAAGAGGTATTTCCCGGAGATTTCCTGTTCTATCTCATACCAGCGTACGGGTACTCCCTTGATGCCCAGGACACAGTTGCCGTAGCAGAACTTCTTCCAGTCGCAGACGAGGGATGTTACGGCTGAGAAGGGATTGTTACGGAACAGAAGATCTCCGGCTTCCCCGAGTTTTCCTTCCCGGTAGAGGGCCATGGCGGCGGGAACGTCAGTTTTGACGGGACATCCCTTCAGCGAACAGAAGGGTTTTTTGCAAAGAAGGCAGCGTTGTGCTTCCGGATTGTTCATTTTAGTGGCTTTCTGTTTAGTGGCTCTTGGCTTCGATAACGCTCTGGGAAATATTGATGATAAAGTCTCCCATCTTCTCGAGGCAGTTGATTAAATCCATATAGAATGAACCCGTTTCATACGGGTAGGACGATTTCTCGATGTTGGAAAGATGCTCGGAACGGAGTGTGTCCCTGTAGTCGTTGACCGCTTTTTCCGCAAGCTCGGCATTCTGGATGTCCTGAAGGTCGATAATAGGCGTGGACAGGTTATAGTCCATTGCATCGTATGCGGAATCCAGAAGGTCCAGCATCGTATTCAACTGGGCAAGCATCTTATCCGTAAAGTGGCAGGCGTGCTCCCACACCCGTGTCAGAATCTTTCCTATGGTTTCTCCGCTGTCACCCAGAGATTCCATCTCGCCGATAATCCTGTAAAGCTCACGGACACGGGCCATACCTCCGGGGCTGAATTCTTTCTTGGAAACTTCGCGGAGGAAGGTCGCAATTTCCCGCTCCACATTGTCGGTGAGATTCTCATAGTGGATGAGCATTTTGTCAGCCTCATTGAACTCCTCGCGGGTTTTTGCGTTTACGGCGCTCCGTATGAAGCCAAGGTCCTTCCGGCAAAGGTTTCCGAACTCGACAACTTCAAGTTTGGCGCTGTTGAGGGCCATGTCACCGGTGATGTTGCCAATCTCTATATACTTCAGGCGGTGGGTCTCCTGCTCCTTGTCCTCTTCCTTTTCGGGCACCATCAGGGTGACCAGTTTCTCAAGCTGGGGTATGAACCATACAAGGACCAGGGTAGTAATGACATTGAATACGGTATGAAGGACGGCGACGCTATAGGGAAGGGACTCGACGAGGGAAGCGACGGTAGCCTCGTCCGCGCCTTCAAAACTGACGGTGACCGGATTGGGGAATCCAAGGGCTTCCACGGTAAGTCCTACAAGGTTCAGGAACGGTTTGAACAGAACCAGAGTCATTGCTACACCGAAAAGGTTGAAAAGGAAGTGGGCCCTTGCCGTTCGTTTCGCGTTGACATTCGCTACGGTTGCGGCTATGTTGGAAGTAATCGTCGTTCCGATGTTGCTTCCGAGCACCATCGCCGTCGCCATCGTGAAGGGGATATACCCTTGGGCGACAAGGACCATTGTGATTGCCGTTGCGGTTGCGGAACTCTGGAGCATCAGGGTAATAACCGCGCCGGCGAGCATAAACAGGAAGATACTCAAGATTCCGTGTCCTGAAAGGGTTGAAAGGAAGGTCCTTACGCCTTCGTTGTCAAGCAGGAGCGTGGATGTTTCCTTCAATATGGAAAGGCCCAGGAAAAGAAGTGCAAAGCCCATGATGAACTCCCCGAGACTTGAGAATCTCTTGACATTCGAAAGAAGGAAAGCCAGGAACATCAGGGGAATGGCAATGGTTCCGATGCTCCAGCTTCCGCCTCCGAAGCTCAGGGCGAATATCCATGCGGTCACGGTAGTACCGATGTTTGCGCCCATAATCACCGCGATTGCGCTTCCAAGAGCCAGAAGACCCGCATTGACGAAACTTACGATGAGGAGTGTCGTGGCGGTAGAACTCTGGACCATTGCGGTAACTGCGATACCGGTAAGGATACAGGTAAAGTAATTGGATGTCATCCTGGCCATAAATGACCGCATCCGGTCTCCCGCCATCTTCTGGAGACCGCCACTCATCAGGGACATTCCGTAGAGGAACATCGCAAGCGAGCCCAGCAGGGTGAGAATCTGTAACAGCATTGGTTCAGGTAGTTTTCAGCCAAAGTGCTAAGGTACTTATTTTTTCGAATATCTCAAAGGTTGGATAACTCTTAATTAATTCGTACCTTTACCCGGATTATGCAAAGAGCGCTCATCCTCAGTTTTTCCCCCTTGTATTTGGAAGAGGGATTCCCGGACCGGCTTCGGGAACAGGGAGAGGAATTCGGGTTCGAGGACCTTTCCTCCCTTGAGGGAACATCCTGCTACTGCAGCGGCGAAGCCGCAGAAAAGATAGCGGAGACCCTCTCCGGTCACGGCGAGAAACTCAGATGGATCGATACCGGCGATTATCACTACGTGTCGTACCTTTTTGCAAAATCCGTGGGAGAAGAATTCTCCCTCCTGCTCCTTGATAACCATCCTGATGATCAGGAGGCCGGTCTCGGGGATATCTTGAGCTGTGGGGGCTGGGTAAAAGCCCTCCGTGAGAGGAATCCGAATCTTCGGGAGGTGTACTGGAACAGCGTGGAGGATATTCCGGAAGGGGAAACGGTATATGTTTCGCTGGACAAGGACCTGATGGGACGGGAGTACTCCAGGACAGACTGGTCGCAGGGGGAATGGACTCTCTCCGAAGTGGAGGATGCTCTCCGGGAAGTGGTAAGGAAAGGCTGCAGAATCCTTGCCGTGGATGTGTGCGGAGGCGTAACCTTCTCGAAGGGAGCGACTCCGGAAGATATGAGGATAAACCTTGTTACGGATACAAGGCTGTATGAGTTTTTGAAAGAATTGATAACCACATAACTGAATTATGACTGAAGTTTTGGACAATCTGAAACAGACCTGCCTTCATGGCAGTCACGTCGCCCTCGGGGCGAAGATGAGCCCCTTTGCCGGCTTTGACATGCCCATCCAGTACAGCTCCATCATCAAGGAGCATACTGCGGTAAGGACCGCCGTCGGAATGTTCGACGTGTCCCATATGGGCGAGATCTTCGTTGAGGGACCGGAGGCGGAAGCCTTCGTGAACTACATATTCACTAATGAAATCCGCGGATTTGACCCCGGCAAGGTCCTTTACGGTATGATGTGTCTCCCGGAAGGAGGCGTCGTGGATGACCTTCTTGTCTATAGGGAGTTCACCCCGAATCGTTTCCTTCTTGTGGTCAACGCCGCCAATATCGACAAGGATTTCGCTTGGATCGAAAAGCAGGCGGCCGGATTTGACTGTTCGTGCCGGAACGAATCCGAAAACTGGGGACAGATTGCAGTACAGGGCCCCCTCGCTGAGAAAACAGTGGTGGAGGTCCTCGGCCTTGACGGAGCGGCAGACCTTTCGTTCTATACCTTTTATGACACTGTGATGGAAGGGAAGCGCCTTATTGTCAGCCGTACCGGTTATACCGGAGAGGACGGATTCGAACTCTATACGACAAAGGAGAATACCGTCGTGCTGTGGGAGAAACTCCTTGCTGCCGGTGTGGAACCCTGCGGTCTCGGATGCCGTGACACCCTCCGTTTCGAGGCGGGACTGCCCCTTTACGGAGATGAACTCAGCGAGGATATCACTCCCGTGATGGCGGGACTCGGTATGTTCTGCAAGTATGACAAGGATTTCATCGGCAAGGAAGCACTCCTTGGGGAGAAAGCCGGGGGATGCGAAAAGAAACTTGTCGGAATCGAGATCGAGGACAATGCCATTCCCCGTGCCGGATACCCGGTAGAGACTCCGGATGGGGAGGAAGTTGGGGTTGTGACTACCGGTTATCACTCCATTACCCTTGACAAGAGTATCTGCTTCGCCCTTGTACGTAGCGGGTTCAGCGCCCTTGACACGCCGCTTTGTGTCCGTATCAGAAAGCGCGTATTCCCGGGAAAGGTCGTGAAAAAGAGATTCTATCAGACAAATTACAAGAAATAAACCACATAATAATCAATTAATTACGCTATGAGTAAAATTTTGGAAGGACTCAAGTATTCGGATTCTCACGAATGGGTCAAAGTTGAAGGAAACATCGCCGTCATCGGCGTTACTGACTATGCCCAGGCTGAAATGGGCGACATCACTTACGTGGATGCTCCCGAAGAGGATGACGAGTTCGAAAAAGGTGAGGAGTTCGGCGCTCTGGAGAGCGTGAAAGCCTCCAGCGAGCTCTACAGTCCCGTAAGCGGCAGGGTCGTAGAGGTGAATCCGGAGCTCGAAGATGCGCCTGAGAAGGTTAATGAGGACGCCTTTGGCGCCTGGATCATCAAGATTGAGATGAAGGACCCTTCGGAACTCGATGAACTCCTCGATGCAGCCGGATACAGGGCCCTTATCGGAGAGTAGTGAGAGAAGTATGGCAGGATGTCCCTATCTTCCGCACACTGATGCGGATATAAAGGCGATGCTGGAGAGGGTCGGAGTCGAAAAACTCGACGACCTATACAGCGATGTGCCTTCGGAATTCCTCCACAAGGGGGCTTATGCCCTCCCGGGCGCTAAATCGGAGGAGGAAATCCGTACATATTTCCATTCCCTGGAGGCGATGAATTCTCACCTGAAAGTATTCGTCGGACAGGGCGCTTATGACCACTATACGCCCTCTGTTATACCCTACCTTGCACAAAGGAGCGAATTTCTTACCGCATACACTCCCTATCAATGCGAGATATCGCAGGGAACGCTCCGCTACATATTTGAGTATCAGAGTATGATCTGCGGCCTTACCGGGATGGACATTTCCAATGCCTCGATGTACGACGGCCCAACCGCTGCCGCCGAGGCAATGAAAATGACCATCGCCTGCACCCGCAAGAAAACCCGCGTACTCCTTTCCAGGGGCCTTCTCCCAAATGTCCTGAAGGTTATTGAAACCTATGCGAAGTTCCATGGCGTGGAGCTTGGCTATGTCCCCGTAATGAACGGACAGACCTGTCCCAACTGCCTCCGCGCGGAACTGTCAAAGGGTGATGTCGCCGGTGTGATAGTCCCCTCGATCAACCGTTACGGTATTGTCGAGGATCACAGCGGATTCGCGGAGCTCATCCACGGGGCTGGCGCCATAATGGTGGAATACTGCGACCCTTCCGCTCTTGCGGTAGTCAAAACTCCGGGAGAATGGGGCGCAGATATCGCTGTGGGCGACGGCCAGTCACTTGGCCTTCCCCTTTGCTATGGAGGTCCGTATGTCGGATTTATGGCAGTCAGGAAGGACTATATGAGGAAGATGCCCGGCCGAATCGTCGGCGAGACCCGTGACGGAGCGGGCCGGAGGGCCTACGTCCTTACCCTTCAGGCCCGTGAACAGCATATCAAGAGGGAGAAAGCGACTTCGAACATCTGCTCGAATGAGAGCCTCATGGCTCTTTGGGTGACGATTTATCTCTCGCTTATGGGCCCGGAAGGACTCCGGGAGGTAAACCGCATCAGCAGTGACGGGGCTCACTATCTTTATAATGAGCTCCTCGCAACCGGTAAATTCGAGGAGGTATTCCCCGGAAAGCCGTTCCTTAAGGAATTCGTGCTGAAACCGAAGGAATCCCCTGAACTGATGCAGCAGGGGCTTGAAAAGGCCGGATTTTTCGCCGCGCTTGGCACTGAAGATGGTTATGTCACTTTCTGTGTCACTGAAAAGCGTACGAAGGAGGAAATTGACGAACTTGTTAAAACTGTAAGGGAGGGCTAAGTTATGAAGTACTACGACAAACTCATATTCGAACTCTCCCGCGAAGGCCGTAAAGGTTTTTCGCTTCCGGAGGACAGGTTCCCTTCAGCGCCGGAACTGCCTGCAACGCTGAGGCGCGGCACCGCACTTCCTCTTCCTGAGGTGAGTGAGCCGGATGTCGTCCGTCACTACACTAATCTTTCCCAGATGAATTTCGGTGTGGATACGGGCTTCTATCCGCTTGGTTCCTGCACGATGAAATACAACCCCAAGATCAATGAAGAGATGGCAGCCCTCGGCGGGTTTGCCGGTCTCCATCCCCTTATGCACCCCGGCCTGACCAAGGGCGCGTGTGAGGTTTACAGGGAGATGGAAAAGGCTCTTTCGGAGATTACGGGAATGTATGCTTTCACCTTCGACCCCTGCGCCGGAGCTCACGGTGAACTTACCGGTCTTATGATTATGCGGAACTACCATATGCTCCGCGGAGACACAGCCCGTACAAAGGTAATCGTCCCCGACAGTGCCCATGGTACGAACCCCGCATCGGCCGCTGTCTGCGGACTCGAGGTCGTGGAGGTAAAGTCCTTTGAGAACGGCAGGATCGATGTGGAGGCCTTGAAGTCCCTCCTGGGACCGGACATTGCCGGCATAATGATGACAAACCCCAATACACTGGGACTTTTCGAGACTGAGGTGAGCGCTATAGCTTCCCTTGTCCATAACGCCGGAGGCCTTCTCTACTACGACGGAGCAAATATGAATCCTCTGATGGGGGTGGTCCGTCCCGGCGACATGGGCTTTGACATTATGCACCTGAACCTCCACAAGACGTTCTCTACTCCCCACGGAGGCGGCGGGCCCGGCAGTGGTCCGGTGGGTTATGCAAAGCATCTGGAGAACTGTGTCCCTGACCTTCGCGTCTCCGGATTCCACGGCAACTTCGGCGTTATCCTGAGGGCTTATGCCTACATCCTTTCCCTTGGCAGGGAGAATATAAGGAAGGTGGGTCAGTATGCGGTCCTGAGCGCAAATTATATAAAGGAATGCCTTAAGGATGTCTATAAACTCCCTATCGAAGGCGTATGCAAGCACGAGTTCGTTTTCGACGGCCTCATCAATGACGGAGCCCGCGAGGGAGTTCCCGGGGCTACGACTCTTGATGTGGCAAAGCGTTTGCTGGACTACGGCTTCCACGCCCCGACCATCTATTTCCCCCTCCTTTTCCACCAGGCCCTTATGATAGAGCCCACGGAAACCGAGTCCAAGGAAACACTCGACGAATTCATCGCCGTGATGAGAAAGATTGCAGGGGAGGCGGCAGAGGATCCTATGATTCTCCACGAAGCCCCTCACAATGCCCCCATTTCCCGTCCTGATGAGACCGCCGCGGCGCGTAACCCCGTTCTGCGATACAGTATGTAACCCCTATGAAGGAAAGCAGCGGAATAATATCGAGGCTTAACCAGTTCCGGAAGATCGAGCTTGAGGATCTGTGCTCTGTACTGGGCACAGACCTCAGGCCGTCCGTCCGTAAGTCCGATTTGGTCCAGAAGCTTTTCTGCTACCTCAAGGAAAAACCGCGGCTGTGGCTCAGCCATCTTTCCGAGAGGGATCTCAGCCTCCTGAAGGGGCTGGTTAATAAGGGACCGGAAAAATTTGTCCTGACGGAAGTCCCGGATTACATCTCATTTCCGGAGATGATGGGCCTTGTGGAATATGACGATTCGGATGAGAACTTCCACAAGGTATGGATTACCAGGGAGGTCTATGACATCGTGGCTCCCTGCATAGACGAGGTGATGCTGGAGGCGGAGAAGAACGGACAGTTTCTATGTGAGAGGATTATAATAGGTTACCTGAACATTTACGGCATATTGCCTTTTACCGAATTCTCGGAAATAATGATGAACTGGTGGGATACCTCGTACCCCGGTGAAAGTTATGACAGGCTCCGGGAAATCCTCGACCGCTGTCCGGTGATGAAGCTGTGTCTTTTCGTCCATGACGGAAAGCAGTATATGTTCTCACCCTGCATTTCCGACGAGGCGGATGAAGTGTTCCGCCTAAGGGAGGAAAGCGGAATCCCGGACAGGGATTATCCAATGCATTTCACGGCTGATCAGGCGGTTGAAGCCGGTATCGATGCCCCATATTTCACCGTGGCCCTTAAAACCCCTCAGGGAAGCGCTCTGGTGGATGTCCTCAAAAGGGCCGGATTCGGCGGGATGGCTCTTATCCGCGTCCTTCATGACATCTGGCTTGACTCACAGCTCCCCGGCGACCGGCAGTACATCTTCGACTTCCTGTCCTCGAAGGGAGAGGTCCTTCGGAATCCCCGCCTTCTTGACGACTGTCTGAACGCAGTCATTGCGTATGCTAACAGCGTTCCCCGATGGGCCCTTAACGGGTATTCATCCGACGAGAAAAACGGGCTGTACGCCCTCCCGTTCCCATCGGAGATTTTCGAAGAAGGGGAGTATGAGGATCCCTTCGAGGGGGAGATTCCAAAGTGGGAGATGCCTAAGCCTACAATCACAAAAGGCTTCGGAAATCCCGAAGCCCTCGATTTACTGATGGCGGTCCCTCACGTCGCCCCGGATGATCCGTGCCCCTGTGGAAGCGGTCTCAGATATCGTTCCTGTCACGGAAAGTATCAGAACTAGTCCTCGTCATCCGGAATAATCATACCGCGTATTTTTGCAAGCGACTCGCTTTTTGGTTCCCCGCTCTCAAGGACGAGGATATCCCCTTTGTATCTCTTACCCTTCCGGGACAGGTCCCGGGGATTGAAACCGGGGGCGACGAGGATGAGTCCTTTGACCTTGGAGGGATTATCGAAAGCTGCGTTTGCTGCAGTAAGACATCCGAATCCTTCACCGAGCAGCCAGATACTGTTTCCGTCCACGGCCTTATGGCCCTTGATTCCCTTGATGACGGTCTCAAGCTGGGCCGCGCGGTCCTTTTCCTTGTCGGAGAGGTAGTCAAAAGAGAATGCAGCGCATCCGCCCCTCGAAGGGATACTCCTGCACCAGAACTCGCTGTTGGCTGTTCCCGAAGAGCAGATGACAGTGGGAAGCGATACATCGAGTGAGTCTGCGTCCACAAAGTAAAGCTTTCCGGAGATTTTATCCGATCCCTTGTAAAAAGACAGAGGCTCGGATACAACCTTTGATTCCTTCCTGACAGATACGGTTTCCCTGGGGGTGACTTTTGACGCGATAAAGCGATATGCGGTACCGCCAGCAATGGCGAGTACCGCAACAGTTATGATTATCCAGAGGATGGATTTAAGGCCTTTAACCATTACTTTGCGGCCTTTCCCTGGTTAGCCACGGCGTTCATCTTAGCTGCTATGGCTTCCTGGTCGCCGAGGAAGTAGTCCTTGACGAGCTCGTAGTTGTCGTCGAATTCGAAGACGTACGGGACTGCCGTCGGGAGGTTCAGGGAGATGATGTCCTCGTCGGAAATGTTCTTCAGGTATTTGATGATACCGCGGAGCGAGTTTCCGTGGGCCACGACGATAAGGCTGTCCTCTGTCTTGAGGTTAGGGAAAATGACTTCCTTCCAGTAGGGGACGGCACGGGCGATGGCGTCCTTGAGGGATTCGGTACGGGGGATGTCGCTGTCCGCAACGAGGGCGTAGCGGGGATCGAACTTGGGGTTGCGGGGATCATCTTCCGCAAGAGGAAGGGGAGCTACATCATAGCTGCGGCGCCAGATCTTGACCTGGGCGTCACCGTACTTCTCCGCGGTCTCTGCCTTGTTCAGGCCCTGGAGGTTGCCGTAGTGCTTCTCATTGAGGCGCCAGCTCTTCTCGACGGGAATCCAGTCAAGGTCCATTTTGTCGAGTATGTTGTTAAGGGTTTTGACAGCTCTCTTGAGGTAGGAGGTGTAAGCCTTTGAGAAGGTGAATCCTTCAGCTTTCAGGAGCTTTCCGGCTTCCTTTGCTTCGTTTTCTCCCTTGGGGGTGAGATCTACGTCAGTCCATCCGGTAAAACGGTTTTCGAGGTTCCAGGCGCTTTCGCCGTGGCGAACGAGTACGATTCTTTTCATATTGTGTGTCTAGCTTTTATTTTCGCATTGCAAAAGTACACATTATTTTCCGTATTTTTGCACCATTTCAGATGCAAAATGCATCTATAACGTTATATATGGTAATTACGCCTGTAGCATACTATCACGGGGACTTTCCGGAAAAGTTCGGGATTCCGCGCCAAAGCGGAGTTGCGGAAGAACTCTCCGGATATCTGGAGTTTGAACCTCCTTTCTGTGACAGGGAGGCCCTGAGGGGACTCGAGGGCTTCTCGGATATATGGCTTATATGGGAGTTTTCCGCTGCTGGGGAACGTACTTTCCGGCCCACGGTGAGGCCTCCCCGTCTCGGTGGTAACGTGAGGATGGGAATATGGGCAACGAGATCTCCATTCAGGCCCAACCCGCTGGGGCTTTCCGCCGTGAAGGTGGAAAGGATCGATCTCGAAAACATGAGAATTCATGTACGCGGGGCTGATCTGATGGACGGGACACCGGTTTATGATATCAAGCCTTACATCCCTTATGCGGATTCCCGTCCGGAAGCTGCAGGAGGATTTGCAAAGGATGCTCCGGAGGCTGTCCTGAACGTGGTATTCAGGGCGGGTGTGCCTTTCAGCCCGGAGAAAACGGAGGCGCTCAGGAAGATTCTTTCGCTGGACCCGAGACCTCCGTACCAGGACATTCCGGGGAGGGAATACGGGCTGCTTTTCGCGGGGTACGATGTCCGTTTTACGGTAAACGGTGCAGATCTCGTTGTGACACGCATAGAAAAAGTGTAAAGGAATGAAGATAAAGAAGGTGATTGTCCTTGCCGGGGCGCTTCTTTCGGGCATCTCGCTTTATGCCCAGCGTAACAGCGCTACGATAAGCGGCTACATAACTGACGGGACTTCCGGCGAGACTCTGATTGGAGCCGGAGTTCTCCAAACGCTTTGGAAAGATGATGACAGGACAGAATCATGAGCAAAATTCCTTTCCCGATTGCAAGGCCTGGGGCCTGTTGTATAGAGAGCGGTGAACC
>CALCEJ010000115.1 GCA_937900465.1 uncultured Bacteroidales bacterium
GGCGCGGAAGGGAAGGTCCTCTACGTCTGGTTCGACGCCCCCATCGGCTACATCTCCAACACCCAGGAGCTCCTGCCGGAAAGCTGGGAGAAATGGTGGAAGGACCCCGAGACACGTCTCGTGCATTTCATCGGCAAGGACAACATCGTGTTCCACTGCATCGTGTTCCCGTCCATGCTCAAGGCCGAGGGCAGTTACATCCTGCCGGAGAACGTCCCCGCCAACGAGTTTCTGAACCTGGAAGGGGACAAGATCTCCACCTCCCGCGGCTGGGCGGTCTGGGTGGACCAGTACGAGAAAGACTTCCCCGGCGAGGAGGACGTCCTGCGGTACGTCCTTACGGCCAACGCTCCCGAAACCAAGGACAACGACTTCACCTGGAAGGACTTCCAGCAGAGGAACAACTCGGAACTCGTCGCCGTCTTCGGAAACTTCGTCAACAGGGCTGTCGTCCTTACCCACAAGTACTTCGGCGGCAAGGTCCCCGGCGACCTGAAGCCCGAGCCAGTCGACCGTGAGACTCTCCGGTCCATCCACCCCTGCCGTAAGGCCCTCGAGGACAACATCGAGACCTACCACTTCCGTGAGGCTCTCAAGGAAGCCATGAATATCGCCCGCATCGGCAACAAGTACATCTCAGACACCGAGCCCTGGAAGGTTGCGAAGGAAGATATGGCCCGCACGGCATCCATCCTTCGCACCTGCCTCCAGATCTGTGCCCATCTGGCCGTCGCTTTCGAGCCCTTCACTCCCTTTTCTGCGGAAAAGCTTCGCAGGATGCTTCGCGTGGGCATTGACGCCGGTTCGGACCACCGCGCCGGTGAAGGCGTCCCCACGGAGAACTTCTACGCTCCCGGCGAAGGCAGGGCACTGCATACCGTAGCGGCTGGGGAAGATACCCCCTTTGGGGCATTTGCCGTGACTCGGTCGCGAAGCGACGCGGAAAAGGGGGTCTCTTCCCCTGCCGGCATCGTGCTGAATTGGGATTGCATAGGAGGGAGCGACGTCCTTCCGGAAGGGCACGAGCTTGGTGAAGCCGAACTTCTGTTCCAGAAAGTCGAGGACGAGGCCGTGAACGCGCAGATTGCAAAGCTCGAGGCCATAAAGAAGGCGCGTGAGGAGGCGGAAAAGGCCGCGTCAAAGGCTGAGGCAGCAAAGAAAGTCGAGCCCTCGAAAGAGGAAGTGAGTTTCGAGGATTTCGGCCGGATGGACATACGCACCGCGACGGTACTTGCCGCCGAAAGGGTCCCAAAGACGGACAAGCTCCTCAAACTTACCATCGATACGGGCCTGGATCAAAGGACCATCGTCTCCGGGATAGCGGAGTACTACTCTCCCGAGGATATGATAGGGAAACAGATCTGCATCCTCGCCAATCTTACCCCAAGGGTAATCCGCGGGATTGAATCAAAGGGTATGATCCTTATGGCGAAGCAGGGCGACGGAACAATGCGCTTTGTCACGCCCGAGGAGACAGTCACGAACGGCGCGGTGATAGGCTAGCGCCCGCCCGGGGCATCCCCGGACGGTCCCCAGGCGGTCTCCGAGCGTTCCCCGGGAAGCATCGGAAAAATCCCTCCAGGCAGTCCTGGGCGGTCTCCGGGCGTTCCCCGTCCGCCCCCTGGAAGCATCGGCAGAATCCCTCCAGGATATTAAGTGTTGCAGGTGGTGCATCTCCAGGCCCCACCTGCGACGTTTTTGCCCATTTTCGTTGCAGGTGGTGCATCTCCAGACCCCACCTGCGACGTTTTTGCCCATTTTCGTTGCAGGTGGTACATATCCAGGCCCCACCTGCGACACCTGAAGAAGATGATTTCCTATAATTTCAGAAAAAAACAATATTATTTTTTGGAAAACCCAGAAAAAAAGGCATCTTTGCAATGAACCGGAAGATTGTCTGTATTCCGGCCCATTCCAAAGCTTCTGTGCGCAGAAAATTGGATTCCAGACATTTAAATACTTTTCTGCGATGAGGTTGTTTCTGATTAGCACCGATCATCTGGAGGACCGCATCTGGTTCCGGGATGATGATGACTTGAAGGCCGCGATGAATATCGTTGCCATTATTGTATCAATGTTGAACATCGATATCTGGGTATTTGCCTTGATGTCAAACCACGTCCATTTTATCATTTTTGGAAACCGCTCCGATGCGGAGTTGTTTATCACAAAGTTCAAGAAGCTGTATGGGCAGTATTATCAGAATAAATATCGAACGAAGCACTTTCTGAAAAGGAACGGTGTGGATATCTCTGAAGTGGATTCCAAGTGGGAAGGGTGGGAAAAGGCTATGGCTTATGTCCAGATGAATCCTCCTGCCGCAAATATCTGTTTAGATGCGCAAGGCTATAAATGGGGTACGGGAAGCTGTTTTTTCAACGGCAACAATCCATCCGGAAAGAAAGCATCCGAGTTCAGTTACAGGGAGTTATGCCGCCTGTTAAAAACACATGCCAGAATACGTCCGGATATGGTCATTTCAGATGAGGGCTACGTTCTTCCGGAAAGTTATGTCAACATCGCTCAGGTTGAAACAGTTTTCGGCACGCCGAAAAGAATGAATTTTTTTCTAAACTCCTCATCAAAAGCCCGGGCAAGGATTGAAAAGGGGGGCCAGTCTGTCCCTTCTTTCTCCGACAAGAACATTGCGGCTCTTATCCCTGACATCTGCGTTTCTCTTTTCCAGACTTCAAATATGATGGACCTATGAGAAGAAGAACTTGCCCGACTCTCATATGAACTTCGCCGACGCTTCTCCTGCGACATCGCCCAGATTGCGCGCCTTGTCGGAATGACGAAAGCAGATATCGCCAAAGCTCTGGACAAGTTCTAAAGAGGGACTTGCAGGACCATCATCTGCGAGTAAAAAAGCCATCTGAAATAACGGAGAACAGATTTCAGCCCTCAACTGTAGCAGGTGGGGCCTGGAGAAGTGCCACCTGCGACGAATTTGGGCTTAAACGTAGCAGGTGGTGCCATTAAAAGCACCACCTGCGACACTTTTAACATCCGGAGGAGGGTCTTGCCGATGCCGGGCAGCCACGTAAGAGCGGCTAGTCCAGCGAATGGATTGCGAGACCGGAGCGAAGTTTGGGCTCGAACCAGGTCGTTTTCGGAGGCATAATATTGCCGGTATCGGCAATCCTGATAAGCTGTTCCATAGAGACCGGGTAGAGCGCGAAAGCGACTTTCATCTCTCCGGAATCAACTCTCCGGCTCAGCTCTCCGAGGCCCCGGATTCCACCGACGAAATCAATCCTCTTGTCAGTTCTGAGATCCTTTATACCTAAAATCTTGTCAAGGACAAGGTTCGAAAGGATTGTTACATCCAGAACCCCGATAGGGTCGTTGTCATCGTAACGGCCGGGCTTTGCCGTGAGGGAGTACCACTTGTCTCCGAGATACATCGAGAAGTTATGGAGTCCCGTAGGCGAATACGGCTTTGCAGGACGTCCACAGCGGGGTTTTGTAGCTACGGCGACCTCGAAGTCCTCTTCAAGGACCTTCAGGAACCGCTCTTCGCTGAGTCCGTTCAGGTCCTTCACCACACGGTTGTAATCGATGATTGCAAGGTGGCTCTCAGGGAAGCATACCGCCATAAACCAGTTGTACTCCTCCTTTCCGGTGTGATTAGGATTATTCGCTTTTTTCTCAGCGCCGACGCGGGCCGCGGCGGCGGTCCTGTGATGACCGTCAGCGACATAGAATGCGTCGATCTGAGTAGTGAATATCTCAGTGATGCGCGCATTAACCGCATCATCCTCAATCACCCAGAATGTGTGAGTGAACTTGTTTTCATCCACAAACTTATACTCCGGCTTGGCGGAAGCGGCCTTTGCGATGATCGAGTTCAACTCCTCATTGTCCTTGTAGGCAAAGAAGACCGGCTCTATGTTCGCATTCTGGATACGGACGTGGACCATACGGTCGTCTTCCTTATCCTTCCGGGTAAGTTCGTGCTTTTTGATTATGCCGGAGGCATAGTCGTCAGTATGGGCGCAAAGGACGAGTCCGTACTGAGTGCGTTTTCCCATTGTCTGGGCATACACATAGTACTTTTCCCTGTCCTCACGGACCAGCCAGCCGCGCTCCTTCCAGAGCTTGAAGTTTTCGACGGCCTTGTCATATGTCCGCTGCTCGTGCTCTCCGGCGATTGGGCTGAAGTCAATCTCGGGCTTGGTAATATGAAGGAGAGATTTCTCTCCGGCCATAGCAAGGGCCTCTTCTGAGTTCAGAACGTCATACGGCGGTGCTGCGACCTCAGTCACGAGGTTCTTCGGGGGCCTTATGGCCGCAAATGGTTTAACTCTTACCATAAAAGATTACTTGTTTACCTGGAAACGGGTGTTGCCGGTGGCGAAATAGTCCACAATCTGACGCGCTGCTGCAAGACCCGCGTTGACATTCGCCTCGGAGGTCTGGGCGCCCATCTTCTTAGGTGTTGCGAATACGCGGTTCCCGAATTTTTCCTTCAGGAGGGCGTAATTGTCGGGCATTACGTCCGCCGCATACTTGAGGTCCTGACGCTCCTCGAGGGCCTTCAGGAGACCGTCTTCGTCGATGACTTCCTTACGCGCGGTATTGACAAGGGTCGCCCCCTTGGGCATACGGGTGATAAGGTCGTAGCCGATGGACTTGATCGTAGAAGGAAGGGCGGGAATATGGATTGAAAGGTAATCCGATGCGGCATACAGGTCCTCCACGGAGTGGACGGGGTCCGCTCCGCCGGCGATAATCTGCTCATCGGTAAGGAAGGGGTCGAGAGCGCAGACGCTCATTCCAAGCGCCTTTGCCTTTCCGCCCACAAGGCGTCCGACATTGCCATAAGCCTGGACACCCAGGCGTTTTCCCTGAATCTCCGATCCGGTTGCGGGGGTGAACTCCGTACGGGCCATATATATCATCAGGCCGATGGCGAGTTCTGCAACGGCGTTGGAGTTCTGGCCGGGGGTGTTCATGACAACGACCCCTGCCGCCTTCGAAGCTTCGAGGTCCACGTTGTCATATCCGGCACCGGCACGGACGACAATCTTGAGTCTGGGAGCCGCAGCTATTACCTCCGCCGTGACCTTGTCTGAGCGGATAATCATTGCCTCGGCATCTTTAACGGCCGCGAGAAGTTCAGCCTTGTCAGAGTATTTCTCGAGCTTCACGACCTCGTGTCCCGCCTCCCGGAGGATAGCGGAAATACCCTCCACCGCTGCCGCGGCGAAGGGCTTTTCTGTTGCTAAAAGAACTTTCATTTCTTGAGTGCTTCAAATTCTTTCATACAATCCACAAGAGCCTGCACATCCTCTTCCTTGCAGGCGTTGTAAAGCGATGCGCGGAATCCGCCGACACTCCTGTGGCCCTTGATTCCTACCATTCCCCTCTCCTTTGCAAATGCAAAGAATTCGTCCTGGAGATCCTCGTGGCCGGGAGCCATCACAAAGCAGACGTTCATAAGGGAACGGTCCTCCTTCCGGGCTGTTCCTACGAAGAGGGAGTTACGGTCGATTTCATCGTAGAGGAGGGCAGCCTTGCGCTTGTTGATTTCGTAGATTGCCTCTACGCCGCCGATGCCCTTCAGCCACTTCAGGGTCTCGTTCATCACGAAGATGGCGAAGACGGGAGGAGTGTTGAACATCGAGAGCTTGTCGATGTGGGTACGGTAGTCGAGCATCGTGGGGATGTAGCGGCTGACCCTTCCCAGGGCGTCCTTCCGGATAATTGCGAAGATGACTCCGGCAGGGCCCACGTTCTTCTGGGCGCCGCCGTAGATCAGGTCATACTTCGCCACGTCCACAGGGCGGGACATAATGTCCGAAGACATATCCGCGATGAGGGGGCAGGGGCAGTCGATGTCCTCGTGAATCTCCGTTCCATAGATGGTGTTGTTGGTTGTAATATGGAGATAGTCGAGGTCCGCGGGGATTTCGAAGCCCTTGGGAATATAAGTGTAGTTCTCGTCCTTCGAGCAGGCAATCGCATAAGCGTCGCCGATGCCCTGGGCCTCCTTGAGAGCCTTATGGGCCCATACTCCTGTATCGAGGTATGCCGCTTTCTTCTCGAGGAAGTTCATTGCCACATACAGGAACTGCAGGGATGCACCGCCGCCGAGGAATACGACCTCGTGGGTGTCAGGAATATGGAGAAGCTCC
>CALCEJ010000116.1 GCA_937900465.1 uncultured Bacteroidales bacterium
CTTGGGTGGGACGACAGCACGAAGATTATAGTGGACCTCGCGGAACGGCTCCAGGATGCGGGTATCAAGGCTCTCACAATCCACGGCCGTACCCGGTCCCAGATGTACAAGGGAGAAGCGGACTGGACCCTTATCTGCGAGGTCAAGAACAATCCGCGGATGCATATTCCCATCATAGGTAA
The DNA here is from genome assembly GCA_937900465.1 of uncultured Bacteroidales bacterium. Lineage (GTDB taxonomy): Bacteria > Bacteroidota > Bacteroidia > Bacteroidales > UBA932 > Cryptobacteroides. Next base: position 183 of record CALCEJ010000116.1, read on the forward strand.
CGGCGATATCAACTCCGCCACGAAGGCGGCAGAGGCATTCGACCGCTACGGGGTGGACGGCATTATGGTCGGCCGCGCATCCTTCGGCCATCCCTGGATATTCTCCGAGATCCGTCACTATCTGGACACCGGAGAAGAACTTCCCCCGATGAGCGTCCCGGACCGTGTCGCCCTGTCAAAGCGCCACCTGCAGCTTTCCCTGGACCTCAAAGGCCCACATACCGGCGTCCTTGAGATGCGCCGGCATCTGAGCTGCTACTTCAAAGGACTCCCTGATTTCAAGGACACCCGCATCCGGCTGGTAACGGAGAACGATCCTGACGAAGTTTTCCGAATCCTGGACTACATACTCGAGCGCTGGGGAAACACCCCCCTTCCCGACTCCACCTCCGTCTACGGCCTTTGACGCCGTGGGCCGCAGCCTTTGTCGCCCCCTTCGCCCCCTTTGTCGCCGTGGGCCGCAGCCTTTGTCGCCGTGGGCCGCAGCCTTTGTCGCCGTGGGCCGCAGCCATTGTCGCCCTTCGCCCCCTTCGCAGCCTTTGTCGCCGTGGGCTGCAGCCTTTGTCGCCGTGGGCAAAATGGGGTGGTTATGCCCACGAGGAAGCCCATCGACACCTTCCGGATGTATTCCCGTACATCAAAGTGCAGTTTTTGCCCGTTTTCCTGCACTTTCCTGTGACACCCCGTACACCAAATTACAATTTTTCCCCATTTTCCTGCACTTTCGTGTACGTCCCGTACACCAATTTACAGTTTTTGCCCGTTTTCCTGCATCTTCGTGTACGTCCCGTACCATCCCCCACGGACGTTGTGCGGTAGGTGTCATTTTAGAGGGTACACCTACCGCAACCTAAATTGCCAATCATCTGATTATCAGCGCATTACCGGAAACGATCGCGGTAGGTGTCCCCCCTATCTGGATACCTACCGCAGCAGGGTTGGCGGACGACGAGGGAAAAAGGCGGCGGGGCGTGGGGCGACGTAAGAAGTGCGGAGCAGGGACGGCGGGAGGGGCGTAAAGTGTAATGTGCTGATTTTGAGCTGGTTACGCAAAAGAGGGGTATCGAAAACTGGCACC
>CALCEJ010000117.1 GCA_937900465.1 uncultured Bacteroidales bacterium
CCCGCCGCTTCTTGGACAACTTGTCGCTGAGGCGTCGATCTCTACCCCCAAGGCCTATATGGACGCGGTATATGAAGAATACGTCGCAAGGAGAGACTTTCTTATTGAAGGTCTTAACAAGATCCCCGGAGTGTTTGCTCCTACCCCCGGAGGGGCGTTCTATGTGATGGCAAAGCTTCCGGTCCGGAATGCGGAGGACTTTTGCAAGTGGTGCCTTACGGATTTCTCGTACGAAGGCGCGACTGTAATGATGGCTCCCGGAGCAGGGTTCTATACTGATCCAGGCGAAGGACTTGACGAGGTCCGTATGGCATACGTGCTTAAAATCGAGGACCTGCGTAAAGCCCTCGTCTGCCTTGAAAAGGCTCTCGAAGCCTATAACGGATAAATCCGGCCTCGAAGGACCGGATTCTCGGAGGTGCGAAGCGGAATCGAACCGCTGTCCCAGGTTTTGCAGACCTGTGCCTAACCGCTCGGCCATCGCACCATTGGGACTGCAAATATAGCATTAATTTGTCAAATTCAAAACTGTGACGGATCAAAATAGCAGAAATATCTGGAAGAGAATAGTGGAGAAGATCCGCTATTACGGAAGAATACACGAACACCTCGATACTGACGATGCAACGGAGAGAATAAGGAGTTCGATATGGTTCCGCGGGCCCAACGTATATATCCTCGCGTTCTCCATTATCATCGCCTCAGTGGGCCTTAACATAAATTCGACGGCGGTAATCATAGGCGCGATGTTGATTTCGCCCCTTATGGGCCCTATTATCGGCATTGGTCTGTCTGTTGGAATCAACGACACAAAGCTCCTGACGGATTCGATCCGGAATCTTGCGGTAATGGTTATGATATCGCTCGTCGTTTCGACTCTGTTCTTCCTGCTTTCACCGCTGAATCTTTCATCCCATCCGGAACTCGACGCGCGTACAAGCCCTACGATTTATGATGTTCTGATTGCTCTTTTCGGCGGTCTCGCGGGGATATTCGAGAACAGCCGGAAGGAACGGGGGACCGTTCTCTCCGGCGTTGCAATCGCTACGGCGTTGATGCCGCCGCTCTGTACGGCCGGGTATGGGCTCGCAAACTGGAACGGTCATTACTTTTTCGGGGCGATTTATCTGTTCCTTATAAACTGCGTTTTCATCATTCTCGCGACATATCTCTCCGTCAAGTACCTGCGCTTCAAGACCGTCCGCGGCATCGACGAAAAAACAGCCATCAAACGCCGCAGGATGATGACGGCGCTCATTATTGCTTTTATCATCCCGAGCGTCTGGAATCTCATTGTCCTTGTCGCTGACAATAATTTTGCGCGGAGCGCGGAGGCGCTGGTCCAGGAAAACAGGCTTACCGGCCGCTCCTACATCTATGACTGGACCGTCACTAAAGGAAGGCACCGTTCGCTTGTGCTGGAGATCGGGGGAGAACCGCTCTCGAAGGAAAACAGGACGCTTCTCGAGACCCGGGCTGACGAATACGGAATCCGTACGGACAGGCTGGTTATCAACGACAGGAGCACACCTGGAGGACTTTCCGAGGATCTTCTCGAGCAAATGCTCGACAATGTCTATACGCGCTCGGAGGAGCTCATTTCCTCGAAGGACGCGGAAATCGTAAGACTTGAAGGCCGGCTGGATTCACTCTCCGCGGAGATTGCGGCGCTGAAAGAGACATCTAAGGGGACCGACAGCACTGCGGCGGCAGTTCCTCCGGCGGCGGAAAAGGAGGATGGGAATGGACTCTGAGAATTTATCACTTTTAATGCAGCAGCACGGCATCAAGCCCACTGCTAACCGTATCATAATCGCTTCCGCGCTTGCGGAGGCGGGGCGGCCGCTTTCAATGACTGAGTTGGAAGAAGTGATAGGGACTATAGACAAGAGCGGAATTTTCCGTACGCTTATGCTGTTTCGCGACTCTCACCTTGTCCACGTACTCGAAGATTCCCGCTACGAACTGTGTTACAGCGAGGACGACCATCACGACGATGATGTCCACGTCCATTTCCACTGTGCCCGCTGTGACCGCACTTACTGTCTTGAAGATACACCCGTTCCGGATGTCCGGATCCCGGATGGTTTCGAGGTCGAAAATGTTAGCTATATGGTCCACGGAGTGTGTTCAGCTTGCAAAAAGTAAATTTTTTTAATACATTTGCAGGGTTGGAGTGCTTCGTATGGAAAACTATCCTCTTGACAGCGAAAAAGTCTACTACAGCGAGGACTGGCTTACTCTGGACTGCGATGAAGGTCCGGTGTCGCTGCGCATTGGGGAGTGGGTAGTCCGCGATCCCGTCCGTATTCACAAGATGATTGTGAAGGAAAAGACCCTCCAGGTTGATCAGTATGAGGTTATGAATCCGCTGGTTTCGAAGCTCCGGCGCGCTGATTATGACTACTACAGGCGTATCACGGGATTGAAGATGATGATCGACTTCCCGGGCTACAGTTCCGATGTCCAGGCTAAGATTCCCTACGACACGGATCCCCTCGGGTTCTACAAATGGTGGCGAAAAGGTAAGCACGAACACGTCGTGTACCTTTCTCCCGCTTATCAGTTCAAGCTTTTCCAGAAGGTCCATACGATGGAGCCAAAGCTCCTCCTCAAGAAGGACCTCGAGTATATGCAGAGTTTCTGAGTCTGTCGGAGACTCTCCTTTTTTTATTTTATCTATGGCAGGACAGAAATTTACGGTAAAGGAAGAATCCACCCTTTTGGAGTATCTCTACACGATATATCCGGGCCGTTCAAAGACCGGTATCAAGAATATGCTCTCGAAAGGTCAGATTGTTCTCTGCGGCAAGCAAACCACCGCTTTCGATGCAAAGGTCCATAAGGGCGACCGCCTCGAAGTCCTCGCAAAAGGCGTCTCTATCGCCCGCAGCCACGTCTATTCCGCCCGCGAGGAGCTCGAGAAAACGGGCGTCCGGATTGCCTATGAGGACGACAACTACATAGTCGCAGACAAGCCATCCGGCCTTCTTACAATCTCCACCGCCCGGGGTTCCGCATCCAAGTCCGGCCACAAGGAAATGACCCTTTACGCCATCCTTAACGCTTATGTCAAGGTCCAGGCCCGTTCCCGCCGGAAGGAAGACCTTACCGAAGGTCGTACCCCTGACCGTTCAACTGCAAAGATCTGGATCGTACACCGCATCGATAAAGGCACCTCCGGCCTTGTGGTCTTTGCAAAGAACGAACGCGCGAAGGATATCCTCCAGAGCCGGTGGAAGGAGCTGATCCTCGAGCGCAATTATGTCGCAGTACTGGAAGGGGACTTTCCCGAGGACTCCGGGACCATTGAATCCTGGCTCGTCGAGAATCCTAAATCCCTCAAGGTCTATTCCGTTCCCGAGGAAATCCGCGGGGCCCATTATGCCGTTACCCGCTTTACCGTCCTTGCCCGTACGAAGGCTTCCGCCCGCGACATCAACGGCCATACGGCCCAGCGGCCCTACTCGCTCGTCCAGTTCTCGCTGGACAGCGGCCGCAAGAATCAGATCCGCGTCCACAGCGCTGACCGGGGTTGTCCCGTTGCCGGCGATACCAAATACGGCGCCGTGACTGATCCTTTCCACCGCCTTGCGCTCCACGCGGAGTCGCTTGTGTTCAAGAATCCCTACTCTGGAGAGACCCTGGAACTCAGTTCTCCTCTTCCTGAGGTATTCGGTCGCATAGTTTTTTAGAGGTTATGGAGTTTTTCACTGTCCCCGGCGTCGCTGACGGAGTTGTCCTCAGCTGCGCATATATCCTTCCCTCCGCAGCGCCCAAGGCTGTTGTCCAGATTGTCCACGGTATGTGTTCCCGCAAGGAGGTTTATTTCCCCTTTATGGAGAATTTGGCTTCTAACGGGTTTATCGCCGCTACCTGCGATCTCCGGGGTCACGGCGCTTCTGTTTCTTCCCCGGATGATTTGGGATATATGGGGAAGGGCGGAACAAAGGCGCTTGTCGGTGATGTCCGCGAGGTCTCGAAATGGGCTAAAGAAAAGTGGCCGTCGCTGCCGCTGTTCCTCCTCGGACACAGTATGGGCTCGATGATTGTGCGTTCGTATGTCAAGCACGATCCATCGCCTGTGGACGGGCTTGTCGTTACCGGAAGCCCTTCCAGGGCACCCGAGGCACGGTTTGGAAAGTTCGTCGCCGGATGCATCGGCCTTTTCAGGGGACAGCGCTTCAGGAGCAAAACCCTTGCGGTGATGTGTCTTGGAAAGGCGGAGAAGAAATTCTCGCGTGAAGGACGTCTTGCCTGGCTTGCGAGCGACGCTTCTATCCGGAAGCAGTATCTGGAGGATCCGTCTTCACATTTCATTTTCACGGTGAACGGCTTCAGGAACGGCATTTTCAATCTTCTTCTGGATATTTACGATACAGACGGATGGGTAATGACAAAGCCCGGAATGCCGGTTCTGTTTGTTTCCGGCGCGGCTGATCCTCTCCTTGTCAGCCCCGACAAGTTCGCTGAGGCGGTGTCGTTTATGCGGAAGGTCGGATATAAGAATGTTTCATCGAAGCTGTATCCCGGTCTTCGCCACGAAATCCTGAACGAGGTAGGGAAGGAGAGGATATGGGCCGATGTGGTTGCTTCGCTTGAGAGCTGGGTTTAGATGGACGACGCGCTTTCAAGGGTAAGGCTCCTCGTGGGGGAGGACGGGCTGGAAAAGGTCCGGGCGGCGATGGTTATCATCTTCGGCTGCGGGGGCGTTGGAAGCTGGTGCGCTGAGGGACTTGTCCGCAGCGGTGTCCGGCATCTTACGCTCGTTGATCCGGACTGCGTAGCTCCTTCGAATCTCAATCGCCAGATGATGGCAGTCAGCTCTACTGTAGGCCTTTCCAAGGTCATTGCGCTTCGATCGCGCCTTCTTGATATCGCTCCCGATGCTTCCATAGATGTCCGCGAGGAGTTCTTTTCATCCTCCGGCGCCGCTTCGTTCGGGCTCTCCTCATATGATTATATCATCGATGCGATAGATTCGCTGAAGGATAAGGCGGAGCTGATCCTTCGCGCCTGCGAGGCTGGTGGCGTATTCTTTTCTTCTATGGGCGCGGCGTGTAAAATCGACCCTACACGTGTCCGCACCGCTGAATTCTTCGAGGTGCGGGGATGTCCCCTCGGATCTGCGCTAAGGAAAAAGCTCCGCCGAGCCAGAACCCTTCCCGCCCATCCTTTTACCTGTGTTTACAGCGACGAACTCCTTCCGAATGTTGGTTCGCCGGATGATGTATCCATTGACTCGTATAAGGCTGTTACTAACGGCTCATTGGTTCCTGTTACCGCGACCTTCGGTTTTACCCTTTCCAGCCTTGTCCTACGTGATATTCTTGGGATATGAACACTGACAATGCATATATGTTCCCGACCTCGGTGAAGGAGGTTGAGGCCCTGGGGTGGGATTATATCGATATAATCCTGTTCTCCGGGGATGCGTTTATCGATCATCCTTCGTTCGGGACTGCGGTTATTGCGAGGTGGCTCCAGAAGTGGGGATACAGGGTTGCTGTGGTGCCTCAGCCTAACTGGCGGGATGACCTCAGGGATTTCCGGAAGCTTGGCGCTCCACGGCTTTATTTTGGCCTGAATTCCGGCGCTATGGACTCGATGGTCAATCACTATACGGCGTCGAAACGGCTCAGGCACGATGATGCTTATACTCCGGAGGGTAAGGCCGGCGCGCGGCCGGACTATGCAGTAACGGTATATACGAAGATACTGAAGGAGTTGT
>CALCEJ010000118.1 GCA_937900465.1 uncultured Bacteroidales bacterium
CTGCGTTGCGGAAGGCCTCGCGGAAGGCGTTGCGGCCTGCGATGATGAAGGCGATTTCCTTGGAGTCCACGGGGTGCATCTTGCCGTCATAGACGTAAACCCTGATGTCACGGGCATAGGAGCCGGTGAGAGGGCCTTCGGACATCTTGTCGTTGATACCCTTGAGGATAGCGGGCATAAAGCTCTCATCGATGGCGCCGCCGACGACGCAGTTGATGTACTCGAGCTTGCCGCCCCACTCCAGATCGAACACCTGCTGGCTCTTGATCTTGAGCTCAGTCTCCTTGCCGTCGATCTTGAACTTGTTGCCTGCGGGCTCGCCCTCAATGTAAGGGCAGAGGAGCATCGAGACCTCACCGAACTGGCCGGCGCCGCCGGACTGCTTCTTGTGACGGTAGGTCGCGGTGGAAACCTTAGTGATAGTCTCACGGTAAGGAACCTTCGGAGCGAAGAGTTCGACGTTGAGCTTGAACTCGTTGTTGACTCTCCACTTCACATAGTTGATATGCTGCTCGCCCATACCGGAAAGGATGGTCTGGCGGAGCTCCTTGGAGTATTCGACGTTGATGGTAGGATCCTGGGCCGCGATCTTGTTGAGGGCGTCGCCAACCTTTGCCTCGTCATTCTTGTCAGAAGCCTTGATGGCGCAGCGATACTTGTAGTCAGGGAATACCATATGCTCGATGGCGTCCACTCCGGGCGCGGCGAGAGTAGTGTTGTACTTGCCGCTCTTAAGCTTCATAACGCAGCCGATGTCACCTGCGGAAAGGGAAGCGACCTTCTCCTTCTTTGCGCCGGCGACAGCGTAGATTGCGCTGAGGCGCTCGCCGTTTCCGGTCTCGGGGTTGACGAGGTCTGCGCCCTCGTTGAGGGTTCCGCCCATCACCTTGAAGTAGGAAACATCACCGAGGTGCTGTTCTACGGAAGTCTTGAAGATGAACAGGCTGGTAGGGCCGGCGGCATTGACCTTCGGTGCGGGAGTGAGGTCGATGATGGCCTGGAGAAGCCTCTTGACGCCGATATCCTGCTTTGCGGAAACGCAGAAGACGGGAAGGGTCTCGTCCTTTGCAAGTCCGGCGGCGATACCGGTATGGATCTCCTCTGCGGTAAGTTCCATCGTATCCAGATACTTCATCATAAGGTCGTCGTCGCCCTCTGCGGCCTTCTCCATCAGTTCTGCGTGGAGGGTTTCAGCCTCATCGGCATACTGAGCGGGGATTTCCTGCTCTTCACCCTTTGCGTCGTAGAACTTCATATTCAGCACGTCCACCACACCGGAGAAGCCGGGGCCGGGGTTCACGGGGAACTGGCAGATGGCGACCTTTCCACCGAAGGCATCGCTGAGGGTTGCCCTCACGTGGTCCCAGTTTGCCTTTTCGTGGTCAAGCTGGTTTACGGCGACGATCATCGGGACGTGATACTGGTCCGCATAACGGGAGAAGATCTGGGTTCCAACCTCGACACCCTGCTGGGCGTTTACGACGAGGATGGCGCTCTCGACTACCTTGAAAGCAGAAAGTGCACCGCCGCTGAAATCATCGGAACCGGGGGCGTCAATGAAATTGATCTTGGTTCCGCCAAGCTCCGCGTAAAGGGGAGTTGCGTTTACGGACTTGAGGTTTGTCTGCTCAAACTCGGTGTTGTCGGAGACGGTGTTCTTGTCCTCAACGGTTCCACGGCGGTCGATAACTTTGCCTTCGAATAGCATTGCTTCCGCAAGGGTGGTCTTTCCGGACTTGGAGGAGCCCATCAGGACTGTGTTGCGGATGTTCTGGGTTGTGTAACTTTTCATTTCGGTTATTGATTGTTTTTGCGATTTTTCAGCCTTTACAAGCGATAGCTTGCAAAGATAAGATAAAATCCGGCAAAAAGCGAAAATAATTTATCTATCTTTGTACGAGATGAAACAAAGGTCCATAATTATAGCCGCGGCGGCGATTCTTTGCGCCTCTGCGTGCACCCGGAGCGGATATCGTTACGAGGATCTCCCCTTAGGGGCGATCCATCCCGAAGGCTGGCTGCTGGAGCAGCTCCAAAGGCAGGCGGACGGCCTTACCGGCCATCTTGATGAGGTTTATCCTGAAGTGATGGGCCCGTCGAATGCGTGGCTGGGCGGGAACGGCGACGCCTGGGAGAGGGGCCCGTACTGGATTGACGGCCTCCTTCCCCTGGGGTGGATCCTGGATGATCCGGCCCTGAAAGAGAAGGCCCAGGTATGGGTGGAGGCTATCCTGGGCTCGCAGAGAGAAGACGGCAACATAGGCCCCGCGGAGGATCATCCGTTTGTGTATGGGCTCCAGAGAGGGGCGTCGCAGGACTGGTGGCCGCGGATGGTGGCCCTCAAGATTCTGAGGCAGTACTATATGGCGACGGAAGACAGGCGTGTCATCGACTGTCTTGACAGGTACTTTCGCTATCAGCTGAAAACCCTTCCGGAAAAGCCTCTGGACCATTGGAGTTCGTGGGGAATGGAACGCGGTGCGGATAATCTCGAGATTGTATACTGGCTGTATGGGCTCACGGGAGAAAAATATCTTCTGAGGCTTGGCGACCTCCTTTGGGAACAGACCCGGGACTGGACGGAACTTTTTGTCAGCGGCCCGGAACTCTTTACCCCCAACTCACTTCACTGCGTAAACCTTGGCGAGGCGCTGAAGGCTCCCGCCGTAAGGTCCTTGTACGGAGATGGAGCGTATAAGCTCGCAGCACTTGAAGCCCGAGACAGGATGCGTCACGGTATCGCACTCCCCACGGGACTGTGGGCCGGCGACGAGAAAATCCACTTCGGAGACCCGACCCGCGGGACGGAACTGTGCACGATCGTGGAGACAATGTTCTCCCTCGAAGAAAGCCTAAGGATCACCGGCGTCACGGAATATGCTGACTGGCTCGAGAGGGTTGCATACAACGCGCTTCCGGCCCAGGTTACGGACGACTACTGCGCAAAGCAGTATTTCTCGCAGGTCAATCAGATTTCCTGCAAGCGGGACGACAGGCCCTTCTCGACGCCCCATTATGGGACCGACGTCCTCTTTGGAACCCTGAACGGATACCCCTGCTGCCTGTCGAATATGCACCAGGGATGGCCCAAGTTCGTCCAGAACCTGTGGTACAGAACGAAGGAAGGCGGCTATGCGGCACTTGTTTACGGGCCCAGCCGGCTTGAGACGGAGGATTTTTCAATCCGGGAGGAGACGGATTATCCCTTTGGTAATTCTGTTGCGTTCACGGTGGGGAAAGCTTCCGGAAAGAAGTTCCCGCTTGAGTTCCGCTGCCCTTCGTGGAGCGGTACAATGACGGTTTCCCTTAACGGAAAGGAGGTTCACAAAGCCTCCGGCGGAGCCGTCGCGAGAATTTCGAGGGGCTGGGAAAAGGGCGATGTCATAACCCTTTGTTTCGAGCGTGAGGTGGAAGTTGAAAGATGGTATGATGATGCCGCGGTTATCACTTATGGACCCCTTCTTTTCTCTCTGAAAATGGAGGAGAAGTGGGAGGGTAAAACGTTTTTGGAAGGAGAATGGTACTTTGGGAAAGAGTACAGGGAAGTGACGTCGGACTCTCCTTGGAATTACTGCCTTATCGGCGATAAATTAGGGGTTAACGACTTTGAAATAAGGACTAACGACGGCGTAAAGGGTTATCCGTGGAACGTGGAGAATGCGCCCTTGAGCCTGTTTGCAAAGGCCCGGAGGTTGCCTTCCTGGGTGGAGGTTTGCGGAAATACAGGTCCTGTCGCTTTCTTTACTGAAGACGGGGTGGATTTCACCCAGGAGGAAGAAGTTATCGAACTCATCCCTTACGGCTGCACGACGCTTCGCATCACGGAATTCCCCGTCCGGACAGAGCCCTGGGATATCGACCTTCGCCGCGCCCAGAGTCCATCTATGCCTTAATCAATCTTTCGTTGGTGGGATAGTTCGTCTGTAATGGGATGGATTCGGGGGGAGGTGGAATGGTCTTCGATTAATTTTGTATATTGCGAATAATATGAAATTGAAATCTACTTTTTGGAAGACAGTGATACTCCTGCTTTTGTGCTCTTTTTTATCAGGATGTGATAAAGAAAACAAGAATCCAATTGAAACTGAAATGCGTTTTAGTGCCTTTGAAGAAAATTATGTGGCATATCATTATGACAATATGTTTAGTGCTATATTTGGGCCTGTCTATCATACAATTGCAATTGATGAGTCGGATGACATCAACATCATTAGCGAGGTGTGTTTGGATCAATTCCTAATCGGACTACCAACCAATCCGGCGCCGAAATTTCATATTTTGGCATTCATCCTTAAAAAATCAGATGTAAAAAACGGAACAATACCATTATCGGAGAATAACACCTTTTTGTTTTACCATTGGTACTCTTCTGACTATGTTGACTATAATAATGAAATGAATATTGTTTCTATCACGTCAGGGGAAATGACTATATCAGAATATGATGGGCGTAAAATTTTGGGTACCTTCGTTATTGAAGGCGATATAAATGATGACCACCTTTCAACACATATGTCGATTGAAGATGGGGCTTTTAGCATTAATATTACGAATCGTGGTGTATCGTTTTCCGCCATCACCTATTCAGGAGATGAAATTTATACTGATACTTTTTTTCAAAAATGCAAAGAGTATGATAGTAGCAAACATTATCAGGATTGTTGGTGGTTCGGGTATTGTGACGAATCTTGTCAATGCCGAGAAACAGATGAAGGATGTTACTGCAATCTTTATAATAGACATTGTACTGACGCCCTTTAATTAATGCGACTCATTCCGTCGGCTATGATGTCTGTCTGCTTGCTAGGATTTATAGCTGGTACGAAAATCAAAAGGGGGTCTCCTCGTATCGTTATTCATCTGAATCAATGAATTTGGCAACCATAAATAATTGTAGCATAACAATAAAAGAAAACGACGATGTTATTATCGGATCTTTTGCATTCAGCGGAGTAATTAGAAATCTGGAAGAAACAGAAGATATGGAAATCTCGTCAGAAGACGGTGTCTTCACGGTCTGCTACGAAGATATCTCAGATCCTTATTTCCAGTTGAGGGGAGAAGTGTATACAACGCGGGTTTACTATGTTAATCGTTTATTAGAAAACTGTCTGGCCTACAATTCTTCTTCCTCCTATAGAGAGTGTTATTGGGAAAGAGGATGTAGTGAACAGTGTCCTTGTGATGATTGTTCCTGTATGGGGCCATTTCCTTGCTATGAACAGTAACTATGCCTTAATCAGGCAGTCGGGCGTGCAGCAGAGCTCTTTTGCAAGGCGGATAACGGTCGCAGCCTCTGCTCTTGCAATATCTTGTGTCCCTTGCTCATAGGCCCGTATCATGCGAAGGGTAACGCCGGATTTTTCGGCGAGTTGTTCCTGCGTATAGCCAAACCTTTTCCTGCGCTCCCGTATTGAGGCAGGACGGTACAGACTGTCCGCTACGTCTATGAATTTTGTTATATCTGCTTCGTGAAGAGGGTTGAACAAGCTGTGAATTTTCTCAATTGGGAGTCCCCCTTTGTCTATTGCGGAAAAGCTGGCTCCCTTGTACCACTGGTAATGGCAGAGTACCCCTCCAGTCCAATAGTATGAGGGATCCTCCCATGGATACGTATATGAAGGATCAACGGGAAGATTCCCTCCAGTGTCATTTACTACAGCAATAGCCAGCTCAATACCGCTCATTCCTGCAAGATATTTCGGGTGGCCCGTCTGCATCGCTTCCGGGATTCCGCTATTGAGAAAGCGGCTGTAGAACTCCCTAAGAGGCATCCCGCACCACTTCACAGCATAATCTATCATTCCCGCGAAGTGTTCCTTGGCGCCATACAAGTAGTCTTCATCGTAAGCGTACATCGTCGTTCCTCCATCTTTGTCTGTAAATGTCTATAGCAAGAACTGCATCTTTTTCGGAGTCCATCCTGCTCAGTTTCCGGAATTCATCTCTTGCGAAGGTGTCCCTGTCCCTGCGTCGTGGTCCATAGATTGACCTGTCCACTTCTTCAAAGGAGAGAAACATGAGCGCGTCAAAAGCTTTTTGAGATTTCAGAAACACCTGTTCCCCCAGTTTTCCAAGCCTCAAAGCCTCAGAGAGGCGCGCCAAGGAAATGGATCCGCTGATGAATCCTTCAGCTATTCTGAAGTAAGAGTCATCTGCCCTGTATCCCCTGATAACATCGAACTGAGACAGGTCCGGGAGAAACTCTTCGATAATGTAATTCTTAATTGCGAGAGGAAGTTCGTTCTCTGTTTGGAATATGCGATTTGCCATCAGAATCGCAAGCCAGTTGAGAACATTGTAACCCGGACCTGTGAGGTCGCACACTTTCAGGGAATAATGTGGAATAAAGCTGTAGTGGCTTACGAAGGAGCCCTGTCCTTTTGTGCAGGCCCATTCACGGGCTAGCTGTATGTCCGGAGTACAGTAGAACCCTTGCCCAAAGTCGTTATGGACCTTGCCTCCGCTTAGGACGGGGCGCTCAATAATTTTTGACGATCCGTGAAAGAGAACAGATTCCATAGCAAAACTAACGTTATAACGTCACTTTTGCAAAGGTATATGTTTTTTCGGAAATAACAAAAATCACCCAAGAAGAACAGTCAGGGAGATAAACTCCTCGACGGAGAGTTTCTCCGGACGGAGCTCGAAAACCGGCAGCCCCTTAAGGGCGGCCGATTGCTCTTCCGTCCAGCCCTCGCGGCCGGCCTTGGCTTCAATCAGCGGCTTAAGCGAATTCCTGAGCGTTTTCCTTCTCTGGCCGAAGGAGCTTTTGACAACCGTCTTGAAAAGCTTCTCATCACATCCGAGCTCCGTCCTGGAGTTCCTCCTGAGGCGGATTACGGCGGATTGGACCTTAGGCGGCGGGACAAAGCATCCCGGGCCCACGGAGAAAAGGTATTCGATATCATACCAGGCCTGCAGGAACACCGAGAGAATGCCATAGGTCTTTGTTCCCGGAGGCTCAGCAATCCTTTCCGCAACCTCCTTCTGGATCATACAGACAACCTCCGGAACGGAGTCCTTATAGTCCAGGATCTTGAAAAAAATCTGCGAAGAAATGTTGTATGGAAAGTTCCCTATAACATTGAACTTTCCGGGAAAAAGCCTTTCCAGGGGGAGCGAGAGAAAATCCGCCTCGACAAGCCGCCCCTGCATTCCCTGGAAATGAGTCAGAAGATACTCAACCGACTCTCCGTCGATCTCTACCAGTTTCAGGTCCACGTCATCCCTTTCCAGGAGATACTTTGTCAGTACGCCCATCCCGGGGCCCACCTCCAGCAGCGGACCGCTCCCGGTTGCATCCACGATTGCCCGGGCTACCTTCTGGTCCGTCAAAAAATGCTGTCCAAGCGCTTTCTTTGCCCTTACATCCATAGCGCAAATATACGGAAAAATGGCTATATTTGTAAGTTAAAACAAAATCTATGTACAGGACAAAGACTTGCGGAGAGCTCCGCATTGAGAACAAAGGAGAGAAAGTGACCCTCGCAGGATGGGTCCAGAAAGCGAGAAAACTTGGAGGAATGACATTTATCGACCTTCGCGACCGTTATGGCATTACACAGCTTGTCGTGGAGGCAGACGCCCCCGCGGAGCTGGTCGAAACAGCGACCTCCCTCGGCCGTGAATTCGTAATCCAGGCCGTCGGGGAAGTTGTGGTGCGGGAAGCAAAGAATGCCAAGATGGCTACCGGAGACATCGAAATCCGCCTCGAAAAAATAAACATCCTCAACAAGAGCGTAACTCCTCCCTTCACCATAGAGGAAGAATCCGACGGCGGCGAAGACCTCCGTGCAAAATACCGCTACCTTGACCTCAGGCGCGCCCCCCTCCAGAGGGCTCTCGCCCTTCGTCACAAGGTAGCCCACGAAGTCCGTAACTACCTCGACGCAAAGGGCTTTATGGAAATAGAGACCCCTTACCTGATAAAATCCACTCCTGAAGGCGCCCGGGATTTCGTCGTCCCTTCCAGGATGAACCCCGGTCAGTTCTACGCCCTTCCCCAGAGCCCCCAGACCTTCAAGCAGCTGCTTATGGTGGCTGGGTATGACCGCTACTTCCAGATTGTCCGATGCTTCCGTGACGAAGACCTCCGCGCAGACCGCCAGCCGGAGTTCACCCAGATTGACTGCGAGATGTCCTTCGTCGAGCAGGAAGACGTGCTTAACACCTTCGAAGGGATGATGAGGACTCTTTTCAAGAACGTCCTCGACGTGGATATCCCTAACCCGCTCCCCCGGATGAGCTGGTACGACGCAATGGACAAATACGGCTCCGACAAGCCTGACGTGCGCTTCGGAATGACAATCCACGAGATTACCTCTGAGGTAAAAGGCAAGGGCTTCAGCGTCCTTGACGATGCGGCATACGTCGGAGCAATCGCCGTCCCCGGCGCAGCGGAGTATACCCGCAAGCAGGTGGACGAGCTTACCGAATGGGTAAAACGTCCCCAGGTGGGCGCAAAAGGCCTTATCTATATCCGTGTCAATGCTGATGGGACCTACAAGTCCTCCATCGACAAGTTCTACGCTCCGGAGGATCTTGAGAAAATTGCTGCGGCGGTGGAAGCAAAGGCCGGCGACCTCATCCTCGTTATGAGCGGCCCCGCAAAGCGCAAGGTCCAGACTATGCTGGGCGTTCTGCGCCTTGAGATGGGCGGCCGTCTTGGATACCGCGATCCCAAGGTCTTCGCTCCGCTCTGGATAGTGGACTTCCCTCTTCTTGAGTGGGACGATGAAACCCAGCGCTTCTACGCGATGCATCACCCTTTCACCGCTCCCAAGCCGGAGCACGAAAAGTGGTTCTACAGCAATGAAAAAGAGGATCTGGAACGCGTCTGCGCCAACGCCTACGACTTTGTCCTGAACGGTAACGAACTTGGCGGCGGGTCCATCCGAATCCACAACGCCGATATGCAGAAGCGAATGTTCGAGGTGCTTGGAATCGGCCCTGAAGAAGCGGAATACAAGTTCGGCTTCATCATCAACGCCTTCAAATTCGGGGCTCCGCCCCACGGCGGTCTCGCCTTCGGTTTCGACCGCGTGTGCGCCCTTATGGGCGGACAGGACACTATCCGCGACTACATCGCTTTCCCTAAGAACAATCAGGGCCGCGATGTTATGATCGACTCTCCGTCCCAGATTGACGACACCCAGCTCGACGAGCTCCAGATTGCGCTCAATCTCAAGGCGGAGTGATAACTCTTTATCCGTCATATGACCTGTCCGCGCGCAACACCTTCCGGATGAGGGTGTCCTGTGCGATGTATGTCGAAGTGACGGAGGAATCTGACCTCGTCTGCCTGGACTGGGATTCTCTCCCGAGGCCCATAAAAGTTATCGGCGGGGGCTCCAACCTGCTTTTCACGGGAGATTTCCCCGGAACCCTCCTTCACGTTGCTATCGGAGGGATAGGCACAGGCCTCGACGGAACTCCGGTCGCTTCGCTCCCTCCGGCCCCTCCCACAGTCCTTCAGACTGCGGGCCCCTCCCCCTACCCACGTCCGGGGGTGGACGTGTCCGTCGAGGCCTGTGCCTATCCCTCAGAAGGGGTAGAAGTCGGCGCAGGGGTGGTGTTCGATGACTTCTGCGCGTGGGCGGCGGAAAATGGGCTGTGGGGCCCGGAGAATCTGTCGCATATCCCTGGTGATGTCGGGGCCAGTGCTGTGCAGAACATCGGCGCGTATGGGGTTGAGGCGAAGGATATCATCGCAGGAATCCGGGCCTGGGATATCCTTGAAAGGCGATTTGTCGATATCGACCCGGCGGATTGCGAGTATGGCTACAGGACGTCCCGTTTCAAAACGGAGTGGAAGGACCGCTTCGTCATCACTCGCGTTTCTTTCCGCCTCTGCGCCACTGCTGAGCCGAAGCTTGATTATGGCGGAATTCGGAAAGCCTTGGAAGGGAGGGTGGCCCTTACCCCCCGTTTAATCCGTGAGACTATAACGGAGATCCGGAAGCAGAAGCTCCCGGAGCCGGAAGAAGTGGGAAGTGCCGGTAGTTTTTTCTGCAATCCGGTTATTTCAAGAGAGCATTTCGAAAGGATAGTCCAAATCGCAAAGGAGGACAATGGGCCTGAATATCAGGTGCCGCACTACGACATGGGCGACGGCATAAAAGTTCCTGCAGCGTGGATGATAGAGCAGTGCGACTTAAAAGGAGCCCGTAACGGCGGAGCGGAGGTTTATCACAAGCAGCCCCTCGTTATTGTCAATGCGACAGGAGACGCGTCTCCGGAGGACATCATCGGCCTCGAAAAGCGCGTCATCGACGGCGTCGCGAAAAAGTACGGCATTACCCTCCGCCCGGAGGTTGAACATCTTTAGGAGACGACAACCACAACCGTCAGCGACGTGGAATCGGCCGACAAAGACCAGGCAAACACTAACTATAATAAACATAATAATATGATACCTACAAAAAAGAGTAAGGTACCATTTCTTTTCATCATTGGTATTATTTTCTTTATAACGTCTTGCGTTAGGGAGAAGGAAATAGAAGAAAAAAACGAACCGATGAAAGAGGTACAACAGAATAGCTATTTTTTAAGAGGAGCCAAAGATGAAACAGAGTCTAACATTGTTTTCCGCCTAATGCATACGTCCCCCACAGGCATACTGATAAACTGTACAAGAATAGTGGAAGGGAGACCGCAATTAATACTGGGGCGAGATTCTGCTATTTCTCTTGGTGTAAGTTCAGAAGAATATGATGAGTATGTAGAATATCTTAGAACGATAGAGTAATTATGCACAGGACAATAACTATATTATGTGCGTTGTATCTGCAATGTGTCAGTGCTTTGGGGCAGAATAGCCAAGACCTATTTGCTCCGGTGAGATCTTCTTTAGATCAACAATTCAATAGCTTGGATAAGACAAGGGTTCCGTATGGTCTATTACTGGATTATTCAATAGATCTTGTGGACTTTAATCTATATAATGGTACTGCCTTAGATGATAATAATTATGTTGATATTGAGTGCTACGAAAATCTTCTCAGATCAATTTATTCTGCGGCTGTAACAAATGATAAGCCGCTTTCGGATATGCCGGAGGAAGTAATGAAAGATTTCATAAATTCATATACTTCAACCTCAATTCCATTGAGCGTTATGGCATTCAAGTATTCCTACATTCGTGCCGATGCATTAACGAATAACCTAATAGACTATGATCCGTCAACAGGAAGTGTATCGGATATTACTGAAAACAATACTTGGGTAAATCCTTATGATAGTGCCTATGTGGCTGGTTTTGCGCCGGTTGTTGAATCGTATGAAGGCGCAAATGTGACTTTTTCTTTCAGTTTAGAGTACTTTTTCACAAATCTTAATTTGAGCAGTAACGGAGTTGAATTTGATGCGGGAGATGGAAATGGATATCGTACGGTATCTGTTCCTTGGACTGTGCCAATCACATACACGCTGGGCAGTCATGACCTTAAAATCCGATTGACTACTATAGATAATCAGGTTCTCCAGATGCATAGTAAGATAAGGATTCTCCCAGAACCGGTAGCACCAAGCGATTTCAATTCATCCCCCGCATTTGATTATAAAACATCTTTTACTTCTAGGGTTCAGTATAATGGCTATAGCCCATCAGCAAATATGTATGTTAAATACGCGACAAACAATACTTCCGGTCTGTTGAAAAAGCCGTTCATTGTTGCCGAATGCTTTGACCCTTTTCAAGTAAACCAATTTCCAGATTCGTTAGGAGTAAGGAGGCGAGGCTCAAATAACATTGCTTCTTTTTTGGGATATTCAAGCAGAGGGTCACGATACATAAATGGCGGAAGAAAACTTAATGAAGATTATGGTTTTGATATAGTTTATATTGATTGGGATAAAAGTACGGCCCCCATTTCAACAAATGCAGATATTATAGAACAGGTGATACAATGGGTCAATGCTCATAAAGCCACGAATGCCGAAAAAAACATACTATATGGTCAAAGTATTGGAGGACTAATAGCCCGATATGCTCTGTGTCGTATGGCGCAAAAAGGAGAGGCGCATAATTGTGCGGCATATGTAAGCCATGACACACCTCATTTGGGGGCAAATATTCCTCTTGGGTATATTTATTTTCTTGGGTCTGTTATAAATATGTTACACACATCAGGAACAGCCCTTTTAACGTTTGTTGATGTATTGTCTGGCATTGGAGAATTCTTTGGCGGAGAAAACTCTACAACAATACAAGATGCGCTTGAGTTGATAAATGCACCATCTTTCCAGCAAATGTCTTATTATACAGTTATCGAACAAGGAGACCAACTTATGCTCAGCCAAACCGCTCATACTGGCTGGCTTGCTACAATGTCGTCAATGGGTTTCCCTAAAGGGGATAATGGAGATCCTTTTCTTAATATTGCCATTTCTAACGGTGGCTCATTTAATTACAATCAGACAGATTCACTTATGACAATGTCGGCGTATGTTGAAACAGGTCTATTAACCAATATTTTTGCATTATTGGTTGGAGTTAATCCAGATGTGTCCACCACTTCCATCAAATTTCAGATGGAGGCTTCAGTATTGCCGTATTTGAGCACCACCTCTCAGGTGTGTCAGATTAGTCTAAGGTACAATAAACAACATGCTTGGCTGGTAAATGGTCATACGCACTATCTGATAAATAGAATATTCACTGCACCATCAGGAGATTTTCCAATGGATTCTGCTAAAGGTTCATACTACACGACATCTTCTTTTGGAGCGTCCTCACATTGGAATGATGTCGTCGAATATTTAATAGGGCAATATGAGTGTAAACTAAATATAAGAGAGAGATTTATGTTCGTTCCTTCAATAAGCTCTCTCTGTTATAAGAATGGAGAGAACATTAACAGTAGTGATTACTATATAGATTATTCTGCCGGGAATGTGCTAACATATCTCCAAAATACTCCATTTAATGGTTATTATGCGAATTCGGCATCTTCCCCCCATATTACATTTTCTGATAGTATGGCATTATGGCTAAATGAGGTCCTTAATTATCAGATAAACGGCACACTGTATCCATCTACTGGAGACACGCTCTCCGTAAGTAATGGTACACCTTCCGGTATGTGGTCAAGTTCCAACGAATCTGTTGCAATGATTAACGATGACGGTGTTATCAGCCTTGTTGGTGAAGGTTCGGCAGATATTTGTTATGACGGCACAAAGGATTATAATGGTGTGACGAGACCGTTTCATTTATCGCGAAGGATAGAATACGGTCTTCCACAGTTCAGGTTGACAAACACGAAAATAAACGGTCCAATAGGTCCGCCGCACAATAACTTGAATTCGTTGCCACTTCCAAATCTGGAATTCTGCAGGGCAGAGGCCGTGCGGACTTCTACAAACTATCAGGTGGATGAAGCATATATGGAGAAGTATTGGGCAAAGGTGGACTCTTTGCAACTTGATACACTTTCGCGGTCTTGGCACCAGACATCAGGATATACTTACAACTATGAATTCGCAAAAAACGAAGTGTCCATTTTCTTCAAGTACAGATATAGAGGGACCGAATCCCAAGTGTATACTATGCGGCTAATGAAAATGCTGGATCCTTTGTTATTGATGGTGAATGGAGATGGAGAGATAATAGCAGAAGATAATATCGCCTTAGGAAAGGAAACATCCCAAGCCAAAGGGGACGTTGTTGACTCTTATACAATCAAGGTAGGAGACGCTGTATTAAATTATTCATATCTTCCGTCGGGCTACACCGTTATTTCAGATTTGTTAAAAAAGACAGTGTTTTTAGAACGGGTTAAACAACTGAAACCTTGGGGAGATAGGAAGTATTTGTTGATTCCTATTCTTCTAAAAGATAATAACACCGGAGAGGAGATATGGTCTTCAATTAGTTTTATTTACTATATTTGAGCACGGGTTTAATCTGCTTATTCTTTGTTATGGGACGCAGTCACATTTTCTATATCATAGTTATTACGGAACTGTGTGTTTCGTGCATCGGATCTAGCTTCCAAAGCTCAAGAAAGGAAGGATGTGTTAGTTTTACATTATTTGACAAGAGTTTTTCCACACAAATTAAGGAGCCAAATATTGTTGCGGAGGAGCCACAAACGGTTGCTCTGTGGTTCGATGATAACAAATATCTCAGTGTAATGTCAACACTCTATACGAGTGGTCAACCTGACCCATCATTGTTATGGATTCACTTGTTGGTTTTTTTGATACCGAAAGACGAAATATCTCAGGGGTCTATTGAGCTATCCAATGAGACTGCCTTTATGTTTTACTTTTGGATAAAAGACGAAGACAACCATCTCTATTGTTCTTCAAAGCGAATGAACCTCATTGATATTGAAGATGGTGAGTTGATTTTTACGGAGAGTCGCGAGAGGGTTTCGGGCACTTTCTCTATTATCGGCCTAATTAATGACATTGATGATAATGAACGCGTGAGTATTTCGATTGTAGATGGCTCGTTTTCTGTTGCGGTGCGAGATTATCCGGAGAATCGCCTTAGTGATCCTTTCCTCATTGATTATTTCTTAGGTGAGTATCATGATATAAATATACTGCGAACACTGGAGAGGTGCCTAACCTACGATTCTAAAAAAGATTACAAGGACTGTTATTGGCTCAATGGTTGTGATGAGTTTTGCGACTGCAAAGACTGCCGGTGCAATCAAGGGGAAGGGTCGTGCAAATTAGAATAGATGTACGTAAAAGATTTTTCTTTTCCTCAGCAGGGAGAGTCGAGTAAAAACTCAGGCATATTATGCATACTCTGGAAGCTCCCTCTCTTCCTTCAGTGAAAGAAATAGGCGCAGATATAAAGGCTAGTGGCACACATCCGCCTTTCCTTAAAAAAAATGTATATTTGTGAATTATGGCAAGGTTTATAATAGAAGGCGGGCACAAGCTGTCCGGAGAAATCACCCCTCAGGGAGCAAAGAACGAAGCCCTCGAGGTAATCAGCGCCGTGCTTCTGACGGCGGAGCCGGTGAGGATTGACAACGTTCCGGAAATCCTGGACGTCAGGAACCTCATCGACCTTCTGCGCGGGATGGGCGTAAAAGTGATAAGACATTCAAAGGGTTCATACACGTTCATTGCCGACGAAGTCGATACATCTTACACTGACAGCGAGCAGTTCGTCCGTAAATGCGCCGCCCTCCGCGGCAGCGTTATGACCGCGGGCCCCCTTCTGAGCCGCTTCGGCAGGGCCTGGTTCCCGAAACCCGGCGGAGACAAGATCGGCCGGCGGAGGGTGGATACGCACATCGACGGAATGGTCGCCCTGGGCGCAAAAATGGACTATGATTCATCGCGCCGCGCCTTCCTCCTTGAGAGCGCCGGCCGTCTCACGGGCCGGTATATGCTTCTCGAAGAGGCATCGGTTACCGGAACAGCGAACATCGTAATGGCTGCAGTGCTCGGACGCGGCACAACGACAATTTACAACGCCGCCTGCGAGCCCTATATCCAGCAGCTGTGCAAGATGCTGAACCGGATGGGCGCATTCATCGACGGAGTGGGCTCGAACCTTCTCCGTATCCACGGCGTCGAGACCCTCCACGGCACAACTCACCGTATTCTGCCGGATATGATTGAAGTGGGCTCCTTCATAGGAATGGCCGCAATCAACCGCAGCCCCCTGCTTATCAAGAATGTCTCTTACCTGGACCTTGGCATTATTCCGGACCAGTTTCGCCGGCTCGGCGTCAACCTCGAACAGAGGGGCGACGACATCTGGGTGCCGGAGCAGGAAAGTTACGAAATCGAATCCTTCCTCGACGGGTCCATTATGACCCTTGCGGACGCCCCCTGGCCCGGCCTTACCCCTGACCTGCTGTCTGTGATGCTCGTTGTGGCCACGCAGTGCAAAGGCAGCGTCCTTATCCATCAGAAGATGTTCGAGAGCCGCCTGTTCTTTGTCGACAAGCTCATCGATATGGGTGCCCAGATCATCCTCTGCGACCCCCACCGCGCCGTTGTCATCGGCCACGATCACAGAATCACGCTGAAAGCGTCACGGATGGTTTCGCCCGATATCCGCGCCGGTATTGCGATGCTGCTCGCGGCGATGAGCGCCCGCGGCACCTCCGTCATCGAGAACATCGACCAGATCGACCGCGGCTACGAAGACATCGACATCCGTCTGAATGCCCTCGGGGCCCATATTACCCGCGAACAATGACCTACGACAAGTACTTTTCCGCCGATGTCCCCTCCTTCCTGCGGTCGCCCGTACGCGAAATCTTCAGGAAGGTGGATCTCTCCGCAATCTGTTCTTTCGCCGGGGGCTACCCCGCCGCAAGCACGTTCCCCGTGGAGGATATCAAGGCGCTGAGCGCGTCAGTGCTGGAAAAGTACGGCACCCGTCCGCTTCAGTACGGCGCGACCCAAGGCGTTCCGGAGCTCCGGGAGGCGATAGCCGCCCGCTACGGCGTCCCGGTGTCGCAGGTGCAGATTACGACCTCGTCCCAGCAGGGCATCGACATCTGCTCCCGCATCCTTCTCAACCCCGGCGATATCGTCCTGGCCCATTATCCCGTCTACCTCGGCGCCCTCCAGTCCTTCCGCTCCTACCGTGCTGAGGTGCGGCCCCTGGAGTTCCCGGAGGAACCTGTGTCCTCCGGAAACCCTGCGCCAAAGTTCATATACGTCATCCCGGACTTCAACAACCCCTCCGGAGAGACCATGACGCTTGAGGAAAGGGAGGGGGTTGTCGCGCTTTCGCGGGAGCTCGACTGCCTCATCGTTGAGGATAGCCCATACCGCGAGATTCGCTACAGCGGCACTCCCGTGCCCACGATACGCGAACTCGCGCCCGAGAGGACGCTCCACCTCGGGAGCTTCTCGAAGGTTTTTGCCCCCGGCTTCAGACTGGGGTGGATTATCGGCCCGGAAGAACTTCTGGAGCAGATTTTCGTGTGTAAACAGGCGCTCGACCTGTGCCCTCCGGTGTACGACCAGTACATCGCCGCGGAGTTCCTTTCGGGCGGGGCGCTTGATGGGAATCTTGTGAAGACGCTTTCGCAATACCGGGAGCGGCGGGACCTGATGCTTTCCCTGCTGGAGAAGTATATGCCGGAAGGAGTAGAATGGACCCGTCCTGACGGCGGACTGTTCCTTTGGGTTACCCTTCCTGAAGGAGTGGACACTGTCGCAATGTATGACGAGGCGCTTTCAAAGGGGGTTGCCTATGTTGCGGGAAGCTTTTTCTACCCGGACGGCTCTCACCGGAACACGATGCGGCTCAACTATACGTTCATCCCCCGGGAAAAGATGGAACCGGGAATCCGCACCCTCGCAGGCGTGATCTGTAACGCGTTGAATATTAAATGATTACGCAAAAGACGGGTATTACTTTTATGACCCCCTTATTTGGATAATTGCCTGATAATGAGAAAGATAGAAAACACGCTATATAAGTTCTCCGGAGCCGGAAACGATTTCGTGGTCCTTGACGGCCGCGGAGTCGACGCTTCGCCCTTCCGGGACGCCGCGTCAATCAGGGGGCTGTGCCGTGAATTCAGTACGGACGGGCTTATGATACTGGGTGAAGGGAATGGAGGATATGACTTTTCGATGGAATTCTTCAATCCGGACGGAACGGGAGGGATGATGTGCGGGAACGGAGGACGGTGCATCGTGGCGTTTGCGGATTACCTTGGGATAAGGCCCGCGGCTGAGGACGGGATATACCGCTTTATAGCTCCGGACGGACCCCATACGGGGGAGATCCTTTCGAAGGGAAAGGCTCCAGAGGGAGCATTTCCCCGTACAGGGTCGCGGAGCGACGCGGAGGAGGGAACCTTTCCCTCCGAATGGACCGTGAAAATCCGTATGAAAGACGTTGACGGGATTTCGCCGGTCGCCGTCCAGGCGGCCTTCCTTCATCACCCCGCACACGCCGGGATAGAAGGCCTGTTTCTCAATACCGGAACGCGACATTTCGTGATTTTCGTAGAGGATGTGGACTCGATAAATATAGAAGAAGTCGCGCCGCCCGTACGGTATGCAAAGGAGTTTGCCCCGGAGGGAACTAACGTGAACTTCGTGGAGAAGAGTGAAGACGGGCTATTGAAGGTCCGGACGTTCGAAAAGGGAGTTGAGGGAGAGACGCTCGCCTGCGGGACGGGGATAACCGCATCGGCTATCGCGACGTACTTCGCGGCCTCTGCCGATCCTGCCCCTGCGGAGAATTGCGGTTCGAAAAACCAAATTTCCGCGGCGGCCTTCCTTCGCCACCCCTCGCACGCAGAGCCCTCAACCCCGGCAGAGGAACTTAAGGTTCGGCTTCAATGCCGGCGTGGGGACATCCTTACGGTGGAATTCCGGAGTATGGGCCAGGAAAAATTCACCGATGTGTACCTCACCGGTCCGGCGGAACTGGTAAAAATAATGGAAATATGATTAAAGTTGTAATCAGCGGCTATGGCCGGATGGGCCATATGGTAGAAGACGAGCTGAAAAGGCGCGGCATTCCTCTCGTGGAGGCTAGCGAAGACATCGCCGCCGTACCTGAGGAGACGGCGAAGGACTGCGTCTGCATAGATTTCACTACCCCTGAGGCCTTCAGAAAAAACTATAAGACAATCGCTAAAAACTTCAAAGGCGCCGTGATAGGCACTACCGGATGGAACGACATAGCCGCGGAGGTGATAACCGCCTTCCAGCAGAATGGAAAACCTATGGTCTATGCCTCCAACTTCTCCCTTGGAGTAGGTGCCGCCGAGGCCGCGATTGCAAAGGTCTGCGAAATCCTGAGAGGCGCCGGCTATACCCCCTCCATTGAAGAAATCCATCACATCCACAAACTCGACGCACCCTCCGGGACCGCGAAGACGATGGGGAAGATTATAGAGGCAAACCTTGGAAAAGCTCCGGAGATAACATCCGTCCGCGAAGGCGAAGTCCCCGGAATCCACACCGTTACCCTCGAATCATCCTGCGATAAAATAACCATACGCCACGAGGCGTACTCCAGAGCTGGTTTTGCCGCCGGAGCGGTCCACGCCGCCACCCTTCTCGAAACCATCACCGGAGTCCACGAATTTACTGAACTGCTATGACAGACAATATTCTTCTCAAAGGCTGTGGCACAGCCATTTTCACCCCCTTCAAAGGCGGCGGGACCGCCCCTGAAGTGGATTACGAGACCTTTGTCGAAAACGTCAGGCGCCAGGTAGAGGCCGGAATCGACTTCCTCGTTCCCCTTGGCACCACCGGCGAAACCCCTACCCTTTCCGACGCAGAAAAAATCCGCGTCCTTACCCTCGCGAAAGAAAACGCGGAAGGAAGGCCGGTTGTCGCCGGAGTGGGGACCAACTCAATTCCCGGGACCTTGGCCAACATCCGCCTCCTGACCGTGGCGGACGCATATCTCGTCGTGGTCCCCTACTACAACAAACCACCCCAGAGAGGGCTCTACGAGTATTTCAAAGCCATCGCCGGCGAGACTGACAAGCCCATCATCCTCTACAACGTCCCCGGCCGGACCGGAACGAATATGGACGCGGAAACAACCCTTCGCCTTGCAGAAGATGTCCCTAACATCATCGCCGTCAAGGAAGCTTCCGGCAAGATCGATCAGGTCAAGACAATCCTTAAACACCGTCCGAAGGGCTTTATTGTCCTCAGCGGCAACGATGACGATACCCTTGAACTGATGAAGGGCGGCGCGGAGGGAGTTATCTCCGTTGCATCAAACGTCTGCCCTGACCTGATGGAAGCCTTCACCACAGCGGCCCTCAGGAAAGAATGGGGCAAGGCAGAAAGATATGAGGAACACCTCAAGCCCCTGTTCCACGCCCTCTTCGTTGAGCCCAATCCCATTCCCGGAAAGGCCGCGATGGCGCGGATGGGCCTGATGGAGAACAGCCTCCGCCTGCCCCTTGTGGAAGCGACGGAGCAAACCGACAACCTCATCAATAAAGTACTGGAAGACCTATGGAAGAAGTAAGCTTCGAACGCTTCAACGAAGTCATTAACGCCCTTGAAAAGGGAGAACTCCGCGTTGCGGAGAAAATAGACGGGAAGTGGACCGTGAACGCCTGGGTGAAGGAAGTAATCCTCGCGGGATTTCGCCTTGGCGCCATCAAGGATATGTCCGAAGGCCAGTTTTCCTTCTTTGACAAGGCGACCTTCCCCGTCAGGAAGTTCACGGAGAGCGACGGCGTCCGCATCGTTCCGGGCGGCAGCAGCATCCGCCGCGGCGCATATCTCGCCCCCGGGTCCATCGTGATGCCTCCTGCGTACATCAACGTCGGGGCCTATGTGGGCGAAGGCACGATGGTCGATTCCCACGTCACCATCGGCTCCTGCGCCCAGGTGGGCCGGCATATCCACATCTCCGCATCGACCCAGATCGGCGGCGTCCTTGAGCCCGCCGGCGCAACTCCAACCATCATCGAGGACGGAGCATTCATCGGCGGAAACTGCGGAATCTACGAAGGAACCCTCGTTGAAGAAGGCGCTGTAATCGCCTCCGGCGTCATCATAACCTCCTCTACGCCCATTTTCGACGCGACTACCGGCGAGTTCATCCGCCGGAACGAAGAGGGCCGGATTGTCGTCCCCCGCGGCGCCGTTGTCGTCAGCGGCTCGAAGCCCATAATGAAAGACGGCCGCCCCATCGAGAGCGGCGTCCATCTCTATTGCCCCGTAATCGTAAAGTACCGCGACGCGAAAACCGCCGGGTCCATACGGCTGGAGGAGTATCTGCGCTAGATCCGGAAGCGGCCCCTTCGGAGCGGGTCAGCAAAAATCCGCCTGGTCTGCCCATCCGAAACGTGAAGGATAAAGCCAGGCTTTATCCGTGCGTTCCATTACACCGTAGTCAAGCGACACCTTCGGGGCCTCAGAGTAAGCTTTCTCGACGAAAGCAGCCTCTGAAGGCGTTCCCACGGCACTTTCCCAGCCTTCGAACATATCGGCAATTTCCGGGATGTAGCGGGTGATTTCCGCCTTGATGGTGGAAGCCTTCCAGATGAAAATACCAGAGTTCCAGAAGAATTCGCCGGTGCGGAGGAATACCTCAGCAAGTTCCACCGGCGGCTTTTCCGTGAAGGTCTTGACCGTCAGAGGCTGGTCCATAAAGTGAGCCCCGCGGCCTTCCTTGACCTGGATATAGCCGAAGTTCGTCTTCGCTGAGCGCGGGATGATACCAAGAGTCATAAGGACATCGTTCTTCGCGACAAAGTCCATAGAAAGGTCGATCGTCGAAGCGAACAGATCCTCGTCCATAATCTCGTAGTCCGCCGGCGAAGCCAGGATCACCGCCTCGGGATTCTTCCTTAGAATCTTGAGCGAAGTGTAGTACATACACGTTGCAGAGCCCCTCTTATAGGGCTCCAGCAAGAGATTTTCCTCCGGAAGACCGGGAAGGCGTTTTTTGATATTCCCTCCGCCCGGAGCAGGAGTCACAAGGAAGATGTTTTCCTTGGGGAAGCTGTTTTGAAATCGATTGTATATGCGTCCAAGGAACGGATGCTCCGATGCATCTCCGCCAACCATTATGACGCAATATCTGTTTTTGTCCATTATTAAATGAATGTGGTCTAAACGTAAATCGGGACCCACGCTTTCGGGAAAAACTTCACCTGCGCGGTACCACCGTCAAATGTAACTGAAATAACATCAAAAAACAACTCCTGCGCGCCTACGCCTCCGTGTTCTTTGACATATCGGATTGCGGCCTCCGTAATCTTTTTCTGCTTGGCTGTCCCCACTTTCTCCTCCGGAGAGATGAAGAACGGAGCCACGAGCGTTTTCACCTCGACAAAATGAAGCCCGTCCGGAGCGGAGCCCACGATGTCAATCTCCAGGTGACCGCTTCTCCAGTTTCTCTCGAGAATTGTGTATCCGCAGGTACGGAGATACTCCGCAGCGAGATCCTCGCCGCGGATGCCTGCCTTCTTTCTGCCCTTTTCCTGTGCCATTCAGCCTATTGTTACAACTGTTACTCCGCTCCCGCCGCGCCGGATATCCTCGTCAGCGACACCGGCAACCCCGGGGACGGTCCTCAGGTATTTCTGTATTTCATCCCTCAGCGCTCCGGTTCCCTTTCCGTGGAGGATCCTCACGGGAGAGATGTCCAGCATTATCGCATCATCGACATATCGCATAACGTTTTCGAGCGCTTCGTTCACGCGCTGACCCCGGACGTCGAGTTCCGGCTTGAACTGCAGTTTTCGGTCCCTTACTGCGGTGTCGATAATCTGGCGAGGAGCCCTCTGCTGGCTTTTGGCGAGAGTACGGAACTCGTTCGACGTTACCCTTTCAACCCTGTCCAGGGGAAGTTTTGTCAGGACGTTCCCGACAATCACGGTAACGGCCTTCACCGAAATCTTGCTTACCTCACCGACCATTCCGCTGTCCTTGATCCGGATTTTCTCCCCAACCTTGAGCGGAGCGCTGCGGAATTCCGCCATCTTCCTTTCCTGAGCCGCCGCGGCAGGAGAAACCGCCGCCTCCGGATTCCTTGCCGCGCGCTTCTCTTTGCGCTGCCTGACCCTGTTGAGCTTACCCTCAAGGTATTCGTCCCTTTCCTTCTTTACCGATGCCAGAGTGCCCAGGAACGAGGACAACTCCTCGCGGGCGCCCTTTGTCGCCTCCTTCTCCGCCCCGGCTTCCTTGATGGTCCGAATGGTGTTCTCCACCTGCCGGTTTGCGCTCTTTATGATATCCTCAGCCTCCCTCCGGGCCTCCTCAAGGATGCGTTTCCGCTCATCGCGGATAGAGGAAAGCTCCTTTTCGTATTTGTCGGTAATGGACTCAAGAGTCCTGTCTGCGGCTTTCACCCGCTGGATCTTTTCGTCCAGGACGCGGCGGTTCCGGGCGATTTTCCTGAGGTTCCGCTCCATTCCTACGTAGCTTTCGCCGGAGCGCGCCTCCGCATCCGCGACAACATCCTCCGGAAGGCCCATCTTTCTCGCAAGCTCGAACGCGAACGAGTTGCCGGGGAGCCCTATCTCGAGCTTGAACGCCGGTGCTATATTCCGCTCGTCAAACAGCATCGCCCCGTTGATGACGCCGCTTTCCTGGGAAGCAGCGTAGAGTTTCAGGTTAGTGTAGTGAGTAGTGATTACCCCGTAAGCCCCGGCAGCGTCGAGCTTCGCAAGGATCGCCTCCGCGATCGCTCCGCCCGCCGCAGGCTCCGTCCCGGAGCCGAACTCGTCCACGAGAAGGAGAGTCCTGGAGTCAGCGATGGATAGCATATCAGTCATATCCCGGAGGAATGAGCTGTATGTCGAAAGGTCATTTTCCAGCGACTGGTCATCACCGATAGAGACCATCACCCTGTCGAACACAGGCATCTCCGAGCTCTCCGAGGTCGGTATCAGAAGCCCCCACTGGAACATATACTGCAGCAGTCCTACAGTCTTCAGGCACACGGACTTTCCCCCGGCATTGGGCCCTGAGATGAGAAGAATCCTTTTCGAGGGGGTGAGCGTAACTGAAAGGGGG
The DNA here is from genome assembly GCA_937900465.1 of uncultured Bacteroidales bacterium. Lineage (GTDB taxonomy): Bacteria > Bacteroidota > Bacteroidia > Bacteroidales > UBA932 > Cryptobacteroides. The sequence goes on from CALCEJ010000118.1 coordinate 23,458, forward strand.
ACAATCTCCTTCTTTTCCTTTTTCAGCGCCTTCTCAAGAAGCGGGTGACGCGCTTTCCTGAGGAGCATCTCGCCGCTTTCGGAAATCACCGGCATTCCCGCTACCATTTCAAGGGCGACCGAAGCCTTCGCCATTACGAAATCCAGCTCTCCGATTACCGTGGCACCGTCGAGCAGATCCGGGACAAACGGCCTTACAAAATCCGCGAACTCCATCAAAATCCTTGCGATCTCCCTTGATTCGGCGAATCTCAGGTCAACGATCTCGTTGGTAATTTCGACAATTTCCGAAGGCTCTATAAAGGTGGTTTTTCCGCTGGCGGATTCATCGTGCACGAAGCCCTGGAGCATCCTCTTCTTGGAGGAATTCACCGGGATAAGCATCTTTCCGTCGCGGATTGAGACGCTCGCGTCAGCATCCACGATTCCATCCTCGCGGGCCTTCTTCAGGATGGCGTTCATCTTCCTGGAAATGGACTGTTCCTTGTCCCTTATGGACTTTCGGATGGAATACAGTTCATCGGAAGCGGTGTCTTTGATATCTCCGGCCTTGTCAAGGATGGCGTCTATCCGGCGGGACACGTCCGGAAAGCTTCGGAGCGGGGAGCAGAGTCTCTTCAGGTTGGGATAAACCCCGGATGAAACGCCCTTGAAAAAGGACATTACCTTACCTGTGGTCTCAAGCAGGGTACGGAGCTTCCCAAGCGAGACAAGATCGATTGAGGAACTTCCGGAAAGCGGCTCAAGAAAACCGTGACAGTCGATATAGCCGGTTGTCGGGAAGTTGTCCTCGAACATCAGGATAAGCCTCATCTCGTCCGTGAGGACAAGCCGCCTCCTGATCTCAGCGGCATCGGATGAGAACACCTCCGTCTCTACCCTTTCCGCCGCATAGTCGGTGGAGCACCTGTCGGAGACGCTCTTACGGATCCGGTCGAATCCCAGTTTCTGCTCAACAGGTCCCATATCAGGATTTTTTATCGTCAAGGGCGGCCCCGAGAAGATCCCGGAGTTCCTTCATACTTGCAACTTCCTGGATTACCCCGGAGCGCATAAACATAATATGCCCGCTTTCTTCGGAGACCAGAAGAACATCCGCGTCAGTATCCTCCGTAAGGCCGATTGCCGCCCGGTGGCGCATCCCGAACGACGGCGGGATGTCCGTGCGGTTAGTCATAGGGAGCTGGCAGCGGGCGGCGACAATATGGTTACCTACGATAATCATCGCGCCGTCGTGAAGGGGCGAATTCTTAAAGAAGATATTCATAATGAGCCGGCGGTTGATTTCAGCGTCGAATGCGTCTCCGGTCCTTATGTAGTCATCAAGGGAGGACTTGTGCTGGATAACAATAAGGGCGCCGGTCTTTTCCGCGGACATAGCCCTGCAGGCCTCTGCGAGTTCCTCCACGGACTGGTCTCCCATCTTCTCCTCCTTGATTCCGAGAATCCGGTTGAAGAACCTTCCGGTACGCCTTGAGATTCCCGAAGAAACGGCGAATCTGTTGATCGTGTGGCGGATTTCCGGCTGGAAAATAATAATGACAGCAAGTATGCCCACATCCAGCAGCGCATTCAAAAGCGCAGTCATCATCCGCATATTCAGCAGCGACGCCACCCCCTGCAGGATAAGGAGCGCCGTCAGCACCAGCACGATGTTCACAACCGAAGAATCCCCCCTGATGCTCTTCAGGAGGAAATAGATCAGAAGGCCAACCATCAGTATGTCCAGGATGTCCGCCACCCCGAACTGCAGGAACCCGAATATGCCCATAGCGCGCATTTCCATAACCGAGGCAAAGTTAAGATTTTTATCTATATTTGCGAAATTAACAGAGAGTGAGGAAGGCCCATGCTGAGCGTAATGAAATTCGGCGGTACGTCGGTCGCGTCCGCAACCAACATATCAAGGATGATGGATATCGTCGCGGAGAGGGCCGCCTCTTCCCGCGTAATACTCGTCCTGTCAGCAATCAGCGGCTGTACGGATGCTTTGATTACAGTAGCCGGAGGCGCCCCTGACGCCGCAGGTGAAATCAAATCCCGCCATCTCGCCATCATCCGCCGCCTTTTCACCGGAGAGGAACGCCTTGCCGCGGAGAAGGAATTCCTGGAGCTTTTCGGGGAGATGCTGTCTTCCCCGAAAGAGGAAACCGTAACCTACGGCGAACTCTTTTCCACAAGGATTGTCGCCCGGAAACTCTCCCTTGAAGGCTACAATACGCGGTGGCTCGACTCCCGGAAGCTGATTATCGCCAATGACGACGATGCCACGGTGACTAACATCAAGGCCGCCACTGAGGACAGCTCGGTCGGGATCTTCGTCGCTCCCGGCTTCATAGCGGGAACTCCCGAAGGCGGCGTTACAACCCTCGGCCGCGGCGGTTCCGATTTCAGCGCGGCAATCTACGCGGCGGCAGTCAAGGCCGATGCCCTCCAGATATGGACAGACGTTCCCGGATTTATGACCGCGAACCCCAAGACGGTGGTATCGGCGAGGACCATCCCGGAAATGTCCTACGAGGACGCGCTGGCGCTGGCATCCAAGGGCGCGAAGGTGCTCTATGCGCCAACCGTCGCACCCGCGATGGAAAGCGGCATCGGCATCGAAATACGCAATACTTTCGCCCCCGGCGGCGCATATACCCTCATTTCCGGGGCCCATTCCTCCAACACTAGCGGCTGGATAGGGCTCACATCGGCCCGGCACGGGGACGAGTGTGTCATAACGCTCGTCGGAACGCCGGACGGCGGCACCGCCGCGCGCATCGGCCCCTTCCTCGCGAAGGCCGGAATCGCCCCCGGAGCGGTGGACGTATCGTCCCGCGAGGTGGCCGTTACCGTCCCTTGGGCCCTCGACGTCCGGACCCAGGAGGCCCTCCACCGCGAATTCTTCGAACTTCGGGGCGATGCCGGAACGATTGACCTTTACATCGCGGGCTACGGCGCCGTAGGAAAGGCTCTCATCGAGCTGATATCCTCCCGTAGCGCAGCCCTCAGCGACCTTACCGGTAAGCGGATCCGGATCCTTGGCGTCGGCAACAGCCGCGGCTCTCTGATGGATCCTGATGGACTCGATGTTGCGGAAGAAGGGGCCCTGCCTTCCGCAAACGGACTTCCGTCAAGGGACACGGCATTTGTGGACGAGGTCCTTCGCATCGTTCAGGAAGGGGCGTTGTTCGTCGATTGTACGGACAGCGAAACAATATATAAAAGGTATCCGGAGCTTTTTGCAAAAGGCGTCGGAGTAATCTCGTCGAACAGGCGTTCCCTCGCGATCCCGTATGTCGAATATGCCGCGCTGAAGGAAGCGGCGAGGCGCGAAGGGGTTCCCTTCCGCTACGAGACAACGGTAGGAGCCGCCCTTCCCGTTCTCGAGTCCATAGCCCGTGGCGCCGCCGTCGGTGATGAAATCATCTCCCTTGAAGCGGTCGTTTCCTGTACTCTGAACCAGATTTTCGGAGAGTATTCGGGCACCGGGCGGAGTTTCTCCGCGCTCCTTAGGAAGGCCGCGGAGGAGGGCCTTACGGAAAAGGATCCCCGCCTGGACCTTGGCGGCCGCGACGCGCTTCGGAAACTCCTCATCCTCGCCCGGGAGGCGGCAATCCCGCTGGAGGAAAAGGATGTGGAAATACGCTCGCTCGCTCCCGCTCCCGGAGAGGACCTTTACGAGGCGCTGGAGAAGATGGAGCCTTTCTTCCGGGAAGAACTCTCCCCCCGGGACGGCCTGAGACCCCGCTTCGTGGCGCTCCTGGAGAAGACCCGCGGAGGCTACCGCGCCTCCATCAGCGTCCGCCACGTGGATTCCAGACACCCTGCCTACAACCTTGAAGGCACGGAGAATGCGATAATAATAAAGAGCGGATATCACCCATACCCGCTCGTGATCCAAGGTGCCGGCGAAGGCGCGATCCAGGCCGCCTCCAGCATCCTAAACGATATCCTCAGATGAAAGTAGCAGTCGTAGGAGCCACCGGACTTGTGGGCTCGAAAATGATAGAAGTCCTTGCGGAGAGACATTTCCCCGTGACGGAACTTATTCCGGTCGCGTCGCCGCGTTCGTATGGGCGTGAAATCGGGTTTGGCGGAAGGAAATGGACCGTCGCGGGCCCGGACGAGGCAATAGCGAAGAGGCCGGATGTCGCGATTTTCAGCGCCGGCGGAGCCGTGTCGGCGGAACTCGCCCCGCGTTTCGCGGAGGCGGGGTGCCGCGTCGTTGACAACTCATCCTACTGGAGGATGGACCCGACAAAAAAACTCGTCGTTCCGGAAATCAATGCCGATGTTATCGGGCGTGAGGATATGATAATCGCAAATCCCAACTGCTCCACGATACAGATGGTAATGCCGCTCGCCCCTCTCCACAAGGCATACGGCATCAAGCGCATCGTCGTCTCCACTTACCAGAGCGTTACCGGCGCCGGTCAGAAGGGAATCGAGCAGCTGGAGGCGGAGCGAAGCGGCGGAAGCGGAACGAAGTTCCCGTACCGCATCGATATGAATGTAATCCCCCACATCGACTCGTTCCTTCCTGACGGCTACACGAAAGAGGAAGTCAAGATGATAAACGAGACCAAGAAGATCCTTCGCGACGAGTCCATCGCCGTAACGGCGACTACCGTCCGGGTTCCCGTCCGCGGAGGCCACAGTGAATCCGTAAACGTCGAGCTCCTCCGAGACTTCTCGCTGGAGGAAGTGCGCGGATTATGGGCGGAGATGCCGGGACTCTCCGTCGTTGACGATCCTTCCGCCTCAGAGTATCCTATGCCCATCTTCGCCGAAGGCCGTGACGATGTTTTCGTCGGCCGCCTCCGCAGGGACGGGACCGTCCCCTATGGGCTCAATTTCTGGTGCGTCAGCGACAATCTCCGGAAGGGCGCCGCAACCAACGCCGTCCAGATTGCGGAAGTTCTTCTTGAAAAAGGATTTATAGGATGAAACAAGGTTTTCTACCTATTATTTTGTTGTCCGTTTTTTACTCTTGTGTTACGGAACCTAATCCGGAGAGTATAATGCCGGATGGACCGTACAGAAGGACACGGTAGCGGTTGGGGATAAAATCATACATAGATACATGCTTTCGATATGAAAAGTAAAAGACAGAGCATTATTCTGCTGACGGTTACTTCTCTTGGGCTGATTTTGATAACATCGTGTGTGACGGATGTATCAACAGTCTATTTTGCTGACATGTATATTTGGAACGCATCCGAAGAGACCATTATTGTTTCGGGAAGATCGGAGGGAGTGCTAAATGTGAAAACATCGATTCCAATAGGTCAATCCAAAGTGCTTTACAGAAAGGAATCCGAGGCACCAATTATTGATGAGGCAACATCTTTCAGTGCTCAATACCGTCAATTCCTTGACGTTTTCTTATCAGAGAGTCCAGAAGCGGGTATTGTCATTTCGTCCTATTATCCGCGAGAATCAACAGGAGAGAGGGATTCTGTAATAGTCGATTTTTTAAAGTCAAAAGTAGAAATCAATTCAAATGAGAGACTGAGGAGACGAGATCTTAGGGAAAACAGAACGAAGGTCTATCTTGTGTTTGAGGGCTTCAGATAATTTCTAAAGAATGTGATACGATTAAGGAGTTATAGAATGCTACAAAGAAAAAAGAAGATAGGAATTATTGCCATTGCTGGTTTGTTCTTTTTTGCTACGGACTGTGAGGACCGGGACCTTGAACAGAAATATCGGTCGAGGTTATGGGTATGGAACGTTTCGGAATCAGCTGTTTATTTCTATGAGAGATATGAAGGGATGACTCCGGACAGGTTTAACACATATCAAAACCATTGGCTTGACCGCGGGTCATGGTGGTTGTTAAACAGCCTTGACTCCGACTTGCCGATTTCTTATGATCAGCTTGTCCGGGCATATAATGACGAAAAGCCAGGTGTTGAATTGTTGTTTATTTATTATGATAAAGATACAGGGCAGAGAGATACGGTAATAAAAGAGATATCAAATATGGAAGTGGAAATACAAAAAGCAGGTGAAATTACAAAAGGGATTGAATGGGATATTACTGAATACAACCTGTTATTCAAGGGATGAAAACGGATATTGAACTTTTCAGGGGGATACTCTCCATAGACTCCACTTCGGGCTCTGAGAGAGCCATAGCGGAGATTCTCCACCGGCGTCTCGAGGCGCCACGTAAAACCCTTATGGAAGTGGGCGACGGAACGCTGAACCTCCTGCTTGAATGGGGGACGCCACGCGTTGTATTCTGTACCCATATGGACACGGTGCCGCCGTATATTCCTCCCCGGCTCGACGGGGAGATGGTCCACGGCCGCGGCGCCTGCGACGCCAAGGGCCAGATTCTCGCGCTTTATACCGCCTGCAAAGAACTCGAGGCCGCAGGCGAAAGCGGTTTCGCGCTGCTTCTTCTTTCCGGCGAAGAGACCGGTTCGTGGGGAGCGAAGGCCTTTGCGAAAACGGACTTCCGCGCGCCGTATCTGGTGATAGGAGAGCCAACGGAAAACCGTATGGTCTCCGCCTCAAAGGGCACTAAATCTTTCGATCTCAAGTTCACCGGCGAGGCGTTCCATTCCGGCTATCCGGAGTTCGGCCGTAGCGCCGTCGATATGTTTGTCGACTTTGTGAATACCCTCCGGGCCCATAATTTCTGCGTAGACCCAGTCCTTGGAGCTACTACCTGGAATGTCGGCCTCCTCAGTAGCGACAACCCCCAGAATGTCCTCTCCCCGGAGCTTACCTGCCGCATTTACTTCCGCACGACCTTCATTTCTGACGCTGCGGTGACGGAGTATATGGCCGGATTGGGACCGGGGATCGAGGTAACCCCGCGTGGAGGCGACGCTCCGGCAGAGTACCTGACGGTCGAGGGGATTCCGTCGGCCCCTGCCTCCTTCGGCAGCGACGCTCCCCACCTTTCGAACTTCGCCCATAAGGCCATCATCGGCCCGGGGTCCATCCGTACGGCCCACCGCGACGACGAGTGCGTTTCCCTCCGGGATATCGAAACCGCCGTGGAAAACTGCATCCGGATATTTCACAGCCTCGCGTAGGGAACGCTACAACTCTTCCCAGACGTACTTCCAGATGTCTTCCATAAGGAGACGTCCCCAGTAGGCGTGGGCCGTGTAGGTGATGACAGCGTTCTTTTCAGGGGAGATGATGACGATCTGGTTATGGGCCCCGTCCATACGGACTGCGCCGTGGGTACAGGCCCACATCTGGTAGCAGTAACCCTGGGCCCAGTCGTTGCCGGGCTCCTGGGAGTCCGGATTCTGATAGATATGGACCTTCATCGCCTCGTCGAACCAGGCTTCGTCGAGAAGGCGCCGCCCGTTCCATACCCCCTTCTGCAGCATAAACAGGCCCATCTTCGTAAGATTCTCCGTCGTCGTGTGGAGGCCCCATCCGCCAAAGCTCAGCCCGTCAGCGGACTCGTCCCATACATATTTATATATTCCGAGAGGCTCGAAGAGCTTTTCCTTCAGGTAGTCCGCGACGGTCTTTCCGGTAAGACGGGTGACAATCGCTGAAAGAAGGAAGGTGTTGATGCTGTTGTATTGATAGCGGGTTCCGGGGAAAAATGCGAATTCAGACGCGAGGACCATCTTCGTGGGCTCGGGGCTCCTTCTGGAATTGACGTCGGAGACGAAGTCGTACTTGAATCCGGAGGCCATTATCAGAAGGTGTTTGACCGTCAGGGCGTCAAGTTCCGGGCTGTGCTTTTCCGGCAGCATTTCCGGGGGGAAGATGTCAACGATCCTGTCATCAACCGACAGCAGCCCGTCCTGGACGGCGAACCCGACGGCCGTTGCCGTGAAGGTCTTGCTGACGGACCAGCAGACGTGGAGTTCGTCGGGCCCGTGACCGGTATCCCATCTTTCGTAAATCACCTTTCCGTCCTTTGCGACCATAAGGCTGTGGAGTTCGTCACAGGGTCTTGAGGCGACGCCTGTAAAGACCGAGTCGAAGCGCTCGGTGTCTATTCCGCTTTCGAAATCCCGCGGAAGGGAGGATTCTTTCTCAGGGGCGCAGCAGGAAGCGACAGCAACCAAAGCTGCCATAAAAGCCAATCGTTTCATATTCACCACAAATATAGTTGAAAAATGTGTTGAAAACTTTTTGCAATCCACAAAAAAGTGCTATCTTTGCGGTCCGCAAGATGGGCCGCGAGGCCTACTTTTACGCGTAAAGTATTTATTAACAGTTAATTAACAAACCAATGCCTGGATTAATTGGAAAAAAAGTCGGAATGATTTCCGTCTTCGGTGCCGACGGTAAGAACATACCGTGCACTGTTGTTGAGGCTGGTCCGTGTGTTGTCACGCAGGTTCGTACCGTCGAGACCGATGGTTACTCCGCCGTACAGCTTGCCTATGACGAAAAGAAAGAGAAGCGCACCAGCAAGGCTATGCAGGGCCATTTCGAAAAGGCAGGAACCACTCCCAAGAAGAAGCTCGTGGAATTTCCCGCTGACTTCTCCTCGGAGCTGAAGCTCGGTGACACCCTCACGGTGGCCGATGTCTTCACGGAAGATGTCAAATTTGTCGATGTGGTCGGAACATCCAAGGGTAAGGGTTTCCAGGGCGTTGTAAAGCGCCACGGATTCGCCGGCGTAGGCGGCAAGACCCACGGTCAGCACAACCGTCTCCGTCACCCTGGTTCAATGGGAGCATCCTCCTGGCCTTCCCGCGTATTCCCCGGAATGCGTATGGCAGGACATATGGGCAATGAGAGGGTGAAGGTTTTCAACCTCGAAGTCCTCAAAGTGATCCCTGAGAACAATCTTCTCGTTATCAAAGGCTCCGTTCCCGGAGCTAAAGGTTCTTATGTAATTTTGGAGGCCTAAGTTATGGAATTGTCAGTTTACAAGATTGACGGATCTGAATCCGGAAAGAAAGTCGTCCTTGACGAAAAGGTCTTCGGGATAGAGAACCCTAATGACCACGCTATTTATCTTGACGTCCTGAACTACCTCGCCGCACAGCGCCAGGGTACGTCCAAGACCAAAGACCGCAGCGAAGTCGCATATTCCACCAAGAAGCTCGGACGCCAGAAGGGCGGCGGCGGTGCACGTCACGGCTCCCTCAAGGCTAACATCTTCGTAGGCGGCGGCCGTGTATTCGGTCCCAAGCCCCGCGACTACTCCTTCAAGCTCAACAAGAAGGTGAAGCAGCTCGCACGTCTTTCCGCCCTTACTTACAAGGCACAGGACGGCGCCATCACCCTCGTAGAGCCCTTTGCAATGGAGGCACCCAAGACGAAGGAACTCCTCACCATCCTTGCGAACATCAAGGCCGGTGACCGCAAGGTGCTTGTCGTTCTTCCTGAGAACTCCGACAACATCTTTCTTTCGTCCCGCAACCTTCAGAACGTTAAAGTCATCACCGTTGACGAGATCAACACCTACGCAATCATGAACGCCAACTCCCTGGTGCTCATCGATGGTGTCCAGGACATTCTCGCAGCAAGAGTAAAGTAAAGGAGGACGTCAAATGGGTATCATTATCAGACCAATCGTAACAGAGAAAATGACGGAGCAGGGCGAAAAGCTCAACCGTTACGGATTCATCGTTGACCGCAAGGCCAACAAGATCCAGATCAAGGCCGCTGTCGAGCAGATGTACGGTGTCACGGTTTCCTCCGTGAATACTCTCAACTATCACGGCAAGAGAAGGCAGCGCTGGACCAAGTCCGGCCTCCTCAAGGGCCGCACCAATCACTTCAAGAAGGCTTATGTCACTCTTGAAGGCGATGAGAAGATCGATTTCTACGCTAACATCTAGTAAGGAGGAATTACATTATGGCAATCAAGAAGTACAAGCCGGTAACTCCCGGTCAGCGTAACAAGGCTATCAGCTCCTTCGAGGAGATAACAGCCAAGAAGCCCTACAAGAAGCTCCTTACTCCCCTCAAGTCCACCGGCGGCCGTAACAACACCGGCCAGATGACCGTCCGTTATCGTGGCGGCGGACACAAGAGGATGTACCGTATCATCGATTTCAAGCGTACTCGTGATGATGTGAAGGCAACAGTCCTCACCATCGAATACGATCCTAACCGCTCCGCACGTATCGCCCTCATCCAGTATGAGGACGGACAGAAGAGCTACATTATCGCTCCTAATGGCCTTAAGGTAGGTCAGGTGGTCGAATCCGGCCCTCAGGCAGCCCCTGAACTCGGAAACTGCCTCCCTCTCTCCGCCATTCCCGTGGGTACACTCGTATACGCAATCGAGCTCCGTCCCGGACAGGGCGCCGTTATGGCCCGCTCCGCCGGTACTTACGCACAGCTCGCAGCGCGTGAAGGCAACTACGCTATCCTCCGTCTCCCTTCGGGCGAGACCCGTATGGTTCCCGTCGCCTGCCGCGCTTCCGTCGGTACAGTGTCCAACCCTGACCATAATCTGGAGTCCTTCGGAAAGGCTGGCCGCAGCCGCTGGCTCGGTCGCCGTCCCCACAACCGTGGTGTTGTGATGAACCCTCACGATCACCCTATGGGCGGTGGTGAAGGACGTGCTTCCGGTGGACATCCCCGTTCCCGCAAGGGTCTCCCTGCAAAGGGTTACAAGACCCGTAATCCGAAGGCGGCTTCCAACAAGCTGATCATCGAAAGAAGAAAGAAATAATACGGAATAAACTAACAGATTATGAGTCGTTCACTTAAAAAAGGACCGTACATCCA
>CALCEJ010000119.1 GCA_937900465.1 uncultured Bacteroidales bacterium
ATCAGCTGACATCAAATAATCCTTAAAAGCCTTGGAAAAACCATAAGAATATGTATGAAGATTTTCTCAGTCTTGGAACCGCCTGAAAGCAAAAACTGCTAATGGAAAATGAGGATTGCCTCTTTTTGCATTTGGGAAAGTATTTGCCCATATTTGCATCTGATTCCAACAAGCATCACAATGAACATCGAGTACCCCTCTCCTTCCTGGAAGGATTACGAAATAATAGACTCAGGCAATTTCGAGAAGCTTGAACGCTTCGGCGGATATATACTCGCAAGACCCGAACCGAAGGCTCTATGGGACAAGACTCTTCCGCAGTCCAAATGGGACAGCATGACCCATACCAGGTTCAAGCCAGGAGCCGGATTCGCAAAAGCCGGAAAGGAAGACAGCGGCACATGGGAAAGGTTCAAAAAGATGGAAGACCAGTGGCACATCCGCTACAACGGTTCGCAAAAAGGACTTTCGCTTGACCTGAGACTGGGCCTCACATCCTTCAAGCATGTCGGGGTTTTCCCGGAACAGGCCCCCAACTGGGAATACATTTTCCGTAACACCAAAGCACTTGTAGAGAAGGCCAAGGCAGAAAACAAACCGACACCCAAGGTTCTGAATCTTTTCGCTTATACCGGAGCCGCATCACTTGCAGCCAAAGCGGCAGGAGCAGACGTCACTCACCTTGACTCCGTAAGGCAGGTCGTGACTTGGGCCCGCGGCAACATGGAATCCAGCAATCTGGACGGAATAAGATGGGTCATTGAAGATGCTATGAAATTCGCCCGACGGGAACAGAAAAGAGGGAACACCTATCAGGGAATCATCCTTGACCCTCCAGCATACGGACACGGACCGGACGGAGAGAAATGGAAACTGGACGAATGCCTTTTCGACATGCTCAAATGCGTCGGCTCCATCCTGGCCCCCGAAGACGGCTTCATGGTACTGAACCTTTATTCGAACGGGTATTCGGCCATATTGGGAGAGACCCTTGTAAAGGAAGCATTCCGCCTTAAAGACTCAGACAACTACTCGATCGAAAGCGGTGAACTCGCCCTTAAGGACAGTTTCGGGAAAGCCCTCCCCCTCAGTATCTTCGTCAGGATGCGCCGGGGCTGACAAAACCATTCCAGGACAAAGAGAAACTCTCCCCAGAAGCCTTTGAGCTTCCAGGGAGAGTTTTCTTTCATGTATCACGGGCCGGGAACTATCCTACAGCCATCGTGTCCTCGTACTCCTCCTGTCCATCGTCTTCAAAAAGACCGTCATAATCACCGACGGCAACTCTCAGCATAACCTCGAGTTTCTTCATCAGGTCGTCTGACTGTGCCTTGTCGCCGTTCTGCTTCATGATGTCAGCAAGATAGTAGATGATGTTGCAGCCTCTCTCGAAATCGGTCTTTGCGTAATCGTAGAACTCCATGAAGAACTTCGTGGAAGAAAGGATCTGCTCAGAGAAATCTGCAGCAAGGCTCCTCGCCTTCTCAACCTCTCCCGCCTCATAGTACGAGTCGATCATTCCTATAACGGAAATGTCATGGTTATAGAACCCGATTGATATGGTCTCCAAGGGATACGTGCTTGCAGGAAGGATTTCCATGGCCTTGTCCATAAGGGCAACGGCCTTGTCAGTATAGCCGTCCCTCATAAAGGCATTGGCAGCATTGAGATAAGTCTCCCTTATAGGAAGTACGCCCAAGAATGTGTAGAGATTCTGATAGTCCACGAAATAGTTCTGCGCTTTAAGGGCATCGAACTGCAGGACATTCATCATCGTGTCGTAAAGGGAATCGTGGTCGATGATGCCGAGGTCCGAAGAAGTCTGACGGTTCTTTATCGGAATAAGCCTGCTTGAGAAAGCGTCGAACATCAGATAATCCTTGATTCCGATGTTGAGGTCACCTCCTAGGCTCAGCAGATTGATGGGGCGATCCCACTGGTATCCGTCAAGAAGATCAAGCATGAAGAGCTCAGGCTTGCTCAGATAGTTCTTGTCCTTTGGTATCTGGATCACCATCGTGTCCGGGATGGAATCCTTCAAGCTCTCGGGAAGTATGCCGTATTTTATGACATTCTCCTTGTTCACCGGGATGCTTATCTTTCTTGACACAATATAATCGACCCTGGTCCCGTCTTCAAGCACCATCTTGGCTTCCGGATGTTTGAAAACGGCCATCACGTCAGCCAGAGGAATGACCTGGTCCCTTGTATCATATATGTACACGTAATCGTTGGTGCCATACAGATATTGCTCCTGTCCGACAGTAAGAGGAAGGGGTTTGGAGTCGTTGATCGCCCACTTCATCTGACCGATATACCAGTCAGTGCCAAGGAGGGATGTGTTGCATATCCTGACATCGGGCCTTATGGACTCGACCTCCTGCGCATACCAGAGCGGGAAGGTATCGTTATCGCCATGGGTCACTAGAATGGCTTGAGGCCCAAGGGGCTCAAGATAGTTCCTGGCCATCTCGACAGCGGTACGGCGGTTGCTCCTGTCGTGGTCATCCCAGTTCTGGGCGGCCATGAGTCCGGGGACAAAAAGGCAAACCGCAGTGACTGCTGCAGGTACTGAAACTCCGCCTTTTCCCTTAGTGGGTCCCTCAAGCCATGAGCATATTGCGGCCACGGCCAGACCTATCCATATCGAGAACGCATAGAACGAACCCGCATACGCGTAATCCCTTTCGCGGACCTGATAAGGAGGCTGATTGAGGTAAAGGACTATGGCTATCCCCGTCATGAAGAAAAGAAGGAAGGTTAGCCAGCATCCTCTCTTGTCCTTGTCGAACTGGAAGAAAAGTCCCAAGAGTCCCAACAGAAGAGGAAGGAAGAAGTAGTGGTTCTTCCCCTTGTTCTCCTTAAGGGGTGCGGGAGCATCGGTCTGGTCACCGAGCCGCAAGGCGTCGATGAAAGTCACTCCGCTTTCCCAGTTGCCATAGAAAAGATCTCCAGGAACAGGGCTGTGGATATCATTCTGACGTCCGACGAAGTTCCACATGAAATACCTCCAGTACATCCAATTGAGCTGGTAGTCGAAGAAGAACTTGAGGTTCGCCCCCATTGTAGGCTTCTTGTAATTGGAGTCTCTGATAGGGGTGCCCTTCCCTTTGGTATAGGACTCGTAGAATGTGATATAACGCTGGTCCTGGTTACTCCACATCCTGGGGAAAAGCATCTTGCTGCCCTCGGTGTACTTGGCGTCGAGAGGGCCCTCTACACGACGGTACTTCCCGTTCACAAGAGCCCAATATTTGGGATTGTAAAGCTCAGCATATGAAGAACCGTAGAACTGTCCGTACAGAAGGGGTGTGCTTCCGTACTGCTCGCGGGACAGATATCTGACCAGGGAGAATGCGTTGTCCGGCTGATTCTCGTTGGTCGGTGTCATGACGCTGGAGCGGATGATGACGACGCTGAAAATGGAGAACCCTATCACGATTGTCGTGAAGCAGAGGATAGTCGTGTTCCAGAACACCTTTCCCAGCTTGTAGGTCTTGAATACTCCCCAGAAGCAAAGAGCCAGAACAGCCAGAATGAAGAACGCTGCACCGGAGTTGACCGGAAGATGCAGAGTGTTCACGAAGAAGATGTCGGTATATGCGGCGACTTTCGGGATGTAAGGTATGAGAACGAACACCATCAGACCGAGAATCACGATCGACAGCAGGCTTATTTTCACCAGCTCCCATAATGTATAATGGCCGTCCTCTTTCATCCTGTAATAGTACATGAACACTATGCAAGGGATGGCAAGAAGGTTCAGAAGATGAACTCCGATGGAAAGGCCCATGAGGAAAGAGATAAGCACAATCCACCTGGAGGAATTCGGTCTGTCCGCCTGTTCATACCACTTGGTCATGGCCCAGAACACCATGGCCGTGAAAAGCGAAGACATGGCATAGACCTCACCCTCGACGGCCGAGAACCAGAAAGTGTCCGAGAAGCAGTATGCCAAAGCTCCGACAGCCCCGCTCCCGAAAATGGCGATCGCCTGTCCCGACGAATACGTTCCGTCTTCGCCCTTCTTCACCAGCCTCTTTGCGAAGAACACTATCGTAAGATAGAGGAAAAAGATGGTGAGGGCGGAGCAGATGGCACTCATCGCATTGACCGCCAATGCGGCATGAGACGAATCGGCAAACATAGTGAAGAACCGCGCTATCAGCTGGAAGACGGGGTTCCCCGGGGGATGGCCCACTTCAAGCTTGTATGACGAAGCGATGAACTCTCCGCAATCCCAGAAAGAAGCGGTAGGTTCAATAGTGGAAAGGTATGTTATTGCGGCTATAATGCCGACAATTGCCGAGACAATCCTGTTCCAAAGTCTGAATTTCTTTTCCTGCATATTGTTCTTCCGTATAAGGCCTTATGAGAGGCCGGCCGCACATGGAGTAAACTTTAAACCTCCCGTGAAACGACAAAGTTAACGACGAATCACTATCTTTGCAAAAATAGTGCTCACTTTGATTTGAACTGAATCGATAATGGCAGACAATGACTGGAAAAAAAGGCTCGGTGTAGTTTATTCCACCAATCCTGATTTCGCTTACGAACAGGCCGGAGAGGCTACCGAAGCGGAAACCCTCCCGCCGTCTTCCCAGAAACTGACGGTCTCGATCGACCGGAAAGGACGGGGCGGAAAGCAGGTTACGCTTGTCAAGGGATTCGTGGGAACGGACGAGGACCTCAAAGCCCTCGGTAAAGCCATAAAGGTCAAATGCGGCACCGGCGGAAGCGCTTCCGACGGAGAGATCCTGATCCAGGGGGACATGCGCGACAAGGTCGTGCAGATACTTCAGCAGATGGGATACGCCAAAGCCAAAAGAGGCAACTGAAAGCTTGAGAAATGCAGATAACGCTCACGGATACTATAAGGACAGACTTCGCCGACTCCCTCTCCCGGATGACGGACTCCCTTTCCATTGTGAAGGATTCCATCCATGGGGCTCTTACTGACAGTCTTTTCCTCGCCCCTCCTGTAGACACCCTTGTCACCGAAGAGGCCGATGTCATCCGCAACGCATCGGACTTGTTCCCCGGAAGCCTCCTCCTTTCAGCTAATGGGACCGGCTCTGCCATGACCTCCCTCGGATGGGGAGATTCACCCATAAACTGGGGGCTGATAACGGTATTCACTATCCTCTTCATCCTGTATCTGGGAAGACTTGTCGAACTCTTACCTTACCTTCTTGCAGGAGTGGGAAGATGGAAGGCTGTCGTGAACCTAGAAGACAGCATGGGAAAAATGAGGGACCGCAACGGAGTCGCCGTTATCATGACTGTCCCTTTCTGCCTTGCCTGCTCAAAAGCCGGACTTCTTCCGATGAACTTCCTTTCAAGCCTTTCTCCCGGCCTCCGGACTATTGGCGTAATGGCTGTATTTTTTGCCTTTTTTGTCCTTAGGGCTATCCTCATAGAAATCGTCGGAAACGGCAAAGCCAGCCGTGACGCTTTTCAAATTTCCAACAGGTGCGCATACAATTTCTTCATCCTGGCCACCCTGGTGCTGGTTTTGGCGATGGGCGTGATGTATTTCATGAACCTTGATGAGCAGACTATCCGAAAGGTATCCTATTACATTCTAGGAGTTTTCATTCTCATCAACATGATCCGGAGAACACAAATTTTATCAAATACGTGCAATCAATTCACAGCATTTTTGTATCTTTGCGCCCTTGAAATCCTGCCGCTTGCGATCCTTATCGCAGCAGTTATGATTTTTTAATTGACAAGGACTTGCAAATGACCGTTAAAAAGATACTTATCTCCCAATCAAAGACAAGCAATCAGGCCCCTTACAACGCCCTCCGGGAAAAGTTCGGGGTCACGATCGACTTCCAACCGTTCTTCGTTATCGAACCCCTCTCTTCAAGGGAGTTCCGCGCCCAGAGGCTGAATATCCTTGATTACACAGCCATAGTGTTTTCAGCCAGGAACACCATCGATGCGTTCTTCGCAATGTGCGATGACCTTAGGGTGAAGGTCCCCGAGACAATGAAGTACTTCTGCACGACAGAAGCCGTGGCAGTGTACCTGCAAAAGCACATAGTCTACAGAAAGCGGAAGATTTTCTTCGGGAACGGAACAGCCCAGTCCGTAGTAGACCAGATCGGAACAAAGCACAAGGGAGAGAAATTCCTCATTACGACGTCTTCCTCCGGCAACAACGAGGCCATCACAAAACTCTTCGACCAGGCCGGATTGGATTACACGGCTGCCGTTTTCGTAAAACCAGTGTCACAGGATATAAGGTCCATAGACCTTCATTCCTATGACATGATCGTGTTCTACAATCCTTCGGACATCAGGTCCCTGGAGGAGAATTTCCCCGATTTCCAGCAGGGCGACATCAAGTTCGTGACGTACGGAAAACAGATTGTCGGCGCAATGGCCGAAGCCGGCTTCCCCATCGAAGTCCAGGCTCCCACACCAGAGGCCCCTTCCGTAGCCAGAGCCTTGGAACTGTACCTCGAAAAGAACCAGTAGAAAGGTTTCCTTCCCTTCACTGGTCATTCAGACTATAACGTACACCTTTTCTTTCCCTTGGGGAATGCGCTGCTCATGGAAGCGATGAAAAACATAGCTTCAGTCGCATGCTCTACGGAATCCTCTTCCGTCGGGAAAACCCACCATACCTTCTCAAAGAAGGAGCGCATCTGCGGAAAGAAGGATATTTCGAACCTGCTTTCCTCAGGAAAATACATCATCTCCCCTGCTCTCAGATGCTGCTGTCTCCCGGACAACGGCCTTCCTTACAGCAGGATCATGATTTCCGTTCCGAAAAAATCCTTCAAGCGTGCGGTAAAGAGGAATCTTCTCAAAAGAAGGATAAGGGAAGCTTACAGGCTTGGGAAAGGCGTCCTCCCCGACGGAATGGGGGCCGACCTCCTTATTATATATACGCCGAAGGAGGTTCTCTCTTCAGCGGAAATCTCCTCTTCAATGGGGACGATCCTTTCGGGAGTCTCAAAAAGGCTTGAAGCCATAAGATAAGGATATGGACAAAGTGATCCGAATACTGAAGAAGATCCTTATCTTCCCGTTCATAGTCCTGATAAAGTTCTATCAGGTCTGCATCTCTCCGCTGAAACCGCCGACCTGCAGATTCACGCCCACTTGCTCACAGTATGCCCTCGAAGCGTTCCGCAAGTATGGTCCGATAAAGGGATTCTATCTTTCAGCCAAGAGGATTCTGCGCTGCCACCCATGGGGAGGAAGCGGATACGACCCTGTTCCGTAATACCCTTAAATCAGGACTTTTCTCCCGTGTACATCCGGCAGATGCCGAAAGTGAAAGCCTTGTGCGAGACTCCGCTGAAACCGCACGAGGACATGGTTTCCATGAACTCCTTCTTCTTCGGGAAACCCACAACCGAGGCGGGAAGATATCTGTAGGCCGCCTTGTCTCCTGAGACCTTTCCTCCGATAAGAGGAAGAATATGCAGGAAATACAGATTGAAGGCCCATCTGACGAGGGCATTGTCCGGAAGTGAGAGCTCAAGGACAACAAGCCTTCCTCCTTTCTTAAGGACACGGAGCATCTCACGAAGCCCCTTTTCCCTGTCCTGGAAGTTCCTTATCCCAAAGGCTATCGTGACACGGTCGAAAGTCCCTTCTTCATATGGGAGATTTTCCCCGTCACCCTGAGAGATGGAAATCATCTCCGAAAGCCCCTTGTCTTCAACCTTCCCTTCCATCACCTTCAGCATACCTTCGGAAAGGTCCACTCCGTCTATCCGGCCCAGGACGGGTTTCCCTTCTTCTGAAGCGATCTCTCTCATCCGCTGGGCTATAGCTATCGAGAAATCCCCCGTCCCGCAGGCAAGGTCAAGTATCCTCAGGTCCTGGGCGGAAGAAGTCCCCTCAAGAACCTGTTTCATCGCTTTCCTTCTCCATCCCTTGTCAGCGTCTAGCGACATGATATGGTTGAGGGCATCGTAATCTCCGGCAATGCTGTCGAACATTGAGCGGATCTTTTCTTTTTTCGGCATATGAGTAACAAAGAAAGGGCTTGATCATCCCCGCGAGGTGCAAAGTTAGTGCAAATATCCGAAGAAAAGCCTTTCATCCGGTCGACTCTTCCCCCATTCCGGCCCGACTCGGCTTCGTTTTTAAATAATTTATGATTTTTTATAAAAATATATTGTTTTTCGATAAATAATACTATTTTTGCACCAAGGAGAGTGAACAAGACGGTCCATCTTTCCCAAATAATACAGTACAAACTCAAAACAAATAGAGATGATATCACAATGGTGGGCAGACCTCAGCCCGTTAATGAAGGTCCTTTGGGGAATAACCCTTACGGCTTCCCTCATTTTCATCATACAGTCAATAGCCACCTTCATCGGCGCCGATGCGGGAGACTCCGATTTCGACACTTCCTTCGATACTGACATTGACGGCATAGGCGATTCTTCATTCGAAGGCCACAGCGGAATGAACCTCTACACCTTTCGCAATTTCGTGAACTTCTTCCTCGGTTTCGGGTGGACTTCTGTCCTGTTGGCGGGAAAAATCTCCTCCACAGGACTTCTGTTCACAATTGCCGCCATTGTCGGTATCGCCCTTGTCGCAGCCGTAATGTACCTTTTCAAATGGCTGAGTTCCATGCAGCAGTCCGGAACGATCAACGTCTACAAGTCCGCTGTCGGATGCCAGGGAACCGTATATCTCACAATTCCGGGAGAAAGGCAGGGGGAAGGCAAGGTCCAGATAACTATCAACAACGCTGTCCGTGAATATTACGCCCAGACGGACGGTGATACCATCAAGACCGGCAAGCCGATCAAGGTAGTCGAGGTGATAAACGACCATACTCTCCTTGTCGAGGAACTGGTTTCCCTCATCATCTGATTGACAGAATTCTGATCAATACCGAAAAAAGAACATAATACACCATCAGTTATGGAACTTTATCTGCTACTTGTCATTGTTGCGGTACTCTTTGTCACATTCGCCGCAATCCTGAGGCGCTACAAGCGCTGCCCTTCCGACAAGATTCTGGTCATCTATGGAAAGACCGGGAAAAACAAGGAAGGCTCTATCTCGTCCGCCCGATGCATACACGGCGGCGCCAGCTTCGTATGGCCGGTTTTCCAGAACTATGCATTCCTTGACCTGAAGCCCATCTCCATCGAATGCAATCTCACAAATGCCCTTTCGAAGCAGAACATCCGAGTTGACGTACCATGCCGGTTCACCGTAGGTATCTCAACCGAACCCGACAGCATGACTAATGCCGCCGAAAGGCTTCTCGGCCTCTCGATCGAGAACATCCAGAACATCGCTACCGATATCCTTTTCGGTCAGCTGCGTCTTGTCATCGCCACGATGGACATCGAGGAAATCAACTCCGACCGTGACAAGTTCCTTGCAAGCGTCAGCGCAAACGTCGAGGCGGAACTCCGCAAGATAGGCCTCAAGCTTATCAACGTCAACGTCACCGATATCCGCGACGAATCCGGCTATATCGAGGCCCTTGGTAAGGAAGCCGCCGCGAAGGCTATCAACGATGCAAAGAAGAGCGTCGCTGAGCAGAACCGTTACGGTGAGACCGGAAAGGCCAATGCTGACAAGGATACCCGTGTGAACGTCGCCGCAGCGGATGCTGACGCCGTCAAGGGTGAGAACAACGCAAAGATTGAAATCGCAAACTCCGACGCTCTCCGCCGCCAGAAGACTGCTGAGGCTGACCGTCTTGCCGTTGCGGCAGAAAAGGTCCAGGCCGCGAAGGCGCTCGAGGAAGCATACCAGAGCGAACGCGACGCTGAAATGGCCCGTGCTGAGAGGGAGAAAGCTACCCAGCAGGCAAATATCGTCGTCGCTGCTGAAATCGACAAGCAGAAGAAAATCATCGAGGCCGAGGCTGAGGCTGAGCAGGCCCGCCGCAAGGCAAAGGGTGAGGCTGACGCCATCTACGCAAAGATGGACGCACAGGCCCGCGGTATCTTCGAGGTCCTCACAAAGCAGGCTGAAGGTTTCCAGCACCTCGTCGGCGCCGCTGAGGGCGATGCCTCAAAGGCTGTCCTTATGATGATTGCAGACAAGCTCCCCGAACTCGTCAAGACCCAGGTCGAGGCCGTCAAGGGCATCAACATCGACAAGGTGACCGTATGGGACGGAGGCTCTTCCGTAAACGGAAAGACTGCGACTTCCAACTTCATCTCCGGTATGATGCAGTCCGTACCTCCGCTCCAGGATTTGTTCAAGATGGCAGGAATGGACCTTCCTTCATATCTGAAGGGCCAGACCGCAGCCGATAACCAAGAAGCACAGGCGAAGGAGTAACCCGTTATGGCTATAGTTATAAATGTAGACGTGATGCTGGCCCGAAGGAAGATGTCTTCCCTCGAGTTGGCATCCAAAATAGGGATAACCCCGGCAAACCTCTCCATCCTCAAGTGCGGGAAGGCCAAGGCTCTGAGACTCACGACCCTTGACGCCCTGTGCAAGGCTCTGGACTGTACGCCCGGTGACATCCTCGAATACGTACCCGACAATGAGAAAGTTTAAATTTATCCTCGCGGCGGCCGCCCTTGCGGTCCTTGCCGCTGCTGGCTGCCGTCCGTACGAAAGTGTGGGCGGAGACCCCCTGAAAGCCAGGATCTATACCCTTGACAACGGTCTGAAGGTGTATCTGACCGTAAACAAGGACGAACCCCGTATCCAGACTTACATCGCAGTCCGTTCCGGCGGAAAGAATGACCCCGCAGACAACACCGGCCTGGCCCATTACCTCGAGCATATGATGTTCAAGGGGACGGAGCAGTTCGGAACCCAGGATTACGAGGCGGAAAAGCCCCTTCTCGAGCAAATCGACAACCTGTTCGAGGAGTACAGGACGATTACGGACCCCGTGGAGAGGCTTGCCTTCTACCACAGGATCGACTCCGTCAGCTACGAAGCCTCGAAGCTTGCGATCCCCAATGAGTACGACAAGCTTATGTCCATAATCGGAGCCTCCGGCACCAACGCCTATACCTCCAACGACGTTACCTGCTATGTGGACGAGATTCCTTCGAACCAGATTGACAACTGGGCGAAAATCGCTGCGGACCGCTTTATGAACTGCGTATTCCGCGGATTCCACACTGAGCTGGAAGCTGTTTATGAGGAGAAGAATATGGGCCTCAGTTCCGACAGCGAGAAGATGTTCGACGCCCTTGATTCGATGCTCTTCGTGAACCATCCTTACGGCACCCAGACCGTGATTGGTACGCAGGAGCACCTCAAGAATCCTTCCCTGAAGGCGATCCGCTATCAGAAGGATACGTATTATGTCCCCAACAATGTTGCTGTCTGTATGTCCGGAGACTTCAACCCCGACGAGGTCATAAAGATTATCCGCAAGTACTTCGGACAGTGGAAACCCAACCCGGACCTTCCTGAATTCACATTCGAACCCGAAGAGCCCATCACAACCCCCAAGGTCAAGGATGTCTATGGACCTGAGGCTGAGTATATCGCCCTTGCGTGGAGGACTCCCGGAGCCTCTTCCAAGGAAAGTGACCTTTCGCAGATTGTCTGCTCCGTCCTGACTAACGGAATGGCCGGTCTTATCGACCTTGACGTCATCCAGAAGCAGGCGGTTCTCGACGCCGGAGGTTTCGCATATGACCGTACGGACTATGGAATGTTCCTTCTGGAGGCCTTCCCCAAGGAGGGACAGTCCCTCGAAGAGGTTCGTGACATCATCCTTGCGGAGGTTGCAAAACTCCGGGACGGAGACTTCCCCGAGGAGCTCGTAACCGCTTCCGTCAACAACTACAAACTCAGGGAGATGAGCTCCCTCGAGCGCAACAGGTCCAGGGCTGACAAGTTCGTTGACAGTTTCATCAACGGGACATCCTGGAAGGATGAGGTCGGAAAGATAGGGCGGATTGAAAAAGCGACGAAGGAAGATATCGTGAAATGGGCGAATGAGTATCTCCGCCCCGAGAGCTATGCCATCGTGTACAAGCATATCGGCGTTGATACTTCCATCAAGAAAATCGACGCACCGAAGATCACCCCCATCGTCACGAACCGTGACAAGCAGAGCGAATTCCTGAAGGCAATCGCCGCTTCGGAGGTTGCTGAGATTGAGCCTGTATTCGTGGACTTCTCGAAGGATCTTACGATTGAACCCTATGAGGGGACGGAAATCCTTTACAAGAAGAACGAAAAGAACGACATCGGCACCCTGACGCTCCGCTTCGACCGCGGTACTGACAATGATCCGATGCTGGAGCTCGCCTCATCCTATATCGACTATCTTGGAACGGAGGAACTCTCAGCGGAGGATATCGCTTCGAAGATGTACTCGCTTGCCTGCCACTTCTCCTTCAGGGTCGGCGGCAACACAACGGACATCTCCGTAACCGGACTTGATGAGAACCTCCCCGAGGCGCTCTCGATGCTAGAGTCCCTCGTTCTCGAAGCAAAGGCCGATGATGCTGTCCTCGAGACCCTCAAGGCCGATATCATCCGCTCCCGCGCAGACTCCAAGCTCAACCAGAGGGCCTGCAGCGGCGCTCTCCAGAGCTATCTTATCTATGGGCCCGAGTATATCAAGAACGGAACCCTCTCGACGGAAAAGCTTATCGCCGCAACTTCCGACGAGGTTTTAGGAACGCTCCGTGACCTCTACGGATGCAAGCACAGGATCCTCTACTATGGGTCTTCATCCCTTTCAAAGGTCAAGGGGACCCTCGCCGCTTCCCATAAGATTTCCCCGGACGCTCCCGCCCTCCGGAAAACTTATCCAGTCAAGCAGTTCACTCCTTCCACTGAGGTCCTTGTCGTCGATTACAACGCACCCCAGTTCAACTATGTCCAGTATTCTGACAGGGGAGAGTCCTTCGATATCGCGGAGGCTGCAAAGATCGCCCTCTTCAACGAATACTACGGAGGCAGTATGAATTCGATAGTATTCCAGGAGATGAGAGAGTCAAGGGCCCTTGCCTATGGAGCCGGCGCCTGGCTCAGCGAGCCTTACTACGCTGCTGACACCTATTCCTTCAGGGCCTATATCGCCTCCCAGAATGACAAGCTCAGGAAGGCTGTCGAAGGCTTCGACGAAATCATCGAGGACCTCCCGGAGGCTGAGGAGAACCTCCAGATTGCAAAGTCAGCGATCCTGTCGAGGCTCCGCACCCAGCGTACTATCGGAATCTCCGTCCTTTACAGCTACCTGAGCGCCCGTGAGCTTGGACTTGACTATCCCAAGGACAAGGCTGTCTACGAAGGCGTCGGGGCTCTTGGAATGGAAGACCTCCTGAAGACCCACGAGGAATGGGTCAAGGGACGTACCTATCATTATTCGATACTTGGACGTACCTCTGACCTGGATATGCCTTTCCTCAGGACTCTCGGTCCCGTCCGTATGGTCTCCCTTGAAGAGATATTCGGGTATTAGGATTACTCTCCGACAGTAAAACTTACGGAAACACTTGCACCGTCACCGTCAACAGCGGTGACGGTGTGTTTTCCGGGGGAGGGTGCGAGGCGGATTTCGTGAATGAAACGTGTTTCCCCGACGTAAGACTGGTCAAGATGCCACCATACTGTTGCTCCGGGGCGTCTGTGGGCAAGGCGGAAGACCGCGCCTTCGACTGAGCCTCCAAGCTGGCGTGGAAGGAAAACCGTAGTCCCTGGGGCGGGATAGATGAATTCCATTACTGCGCCTTGCCGCGAGGAAGCGCCCCTGTACTCCGGGTGATGGGGCTTGTAGTACCATTCCATTGCGGGAGTAAGCGTGAATTCCCCTCCGTCGTGATATGGGCAGGTATCGGCCTCCCGGGCGGCTTTCGGGAGGAAAAGGCTTTCAGCGTCCGGACATTCGGGCCCTGCCGGGAATCCGGAATCCGGACATACTTCCACATAGACACCTTCTCCCTCCGGATACTCGGGGAACCACAGCTTCGCCTCCGGAAGAAGGTTAAGGATATCGAACAGCACCGGACCGGCCGCACGGGCCCCCGTAAGTCCCGGCACCCCGTGCCCGTCAGCATTTCCGGCCCATACCCCTATCGTATATCGCGGAGTCATCCCTACGGCCCAGGCATCCCTGAACCCATAGCTGGTCCCGGTCTTCCAGGCCGCCTTTCTCACGGAGCGGATAAGTCGCCAGTCGAGCTGGTCCGGACGGTTGACTTCCTCAAGGGCGTGGAGGGTATACCACCTTGCGACAGGGTCTTTTATCGGAGACGTTCCCCTCACGAAGTCGCTGTAGGCCTTTGTTACCTCGTCAAGCCGCGCCTCTCCGCCTCCGAGAATCAGTGAGAGCCCATAGTGCGAGGCCCCGCGCGTAAACGTACTCATTCCGCACTCCCCGAGGAGCGAATGGAATTTCTCGATACCGTAGTTTCTCAGAAGGAAGACGGACGGGACGTTAAGCGAACGGGCGAGGGCTTCGTCCGCGTGGACCGCCCCGTAGAACTGGCGGTCGAAATTCTCCGGAGCGAAACCTCCGAGATTAACCGGGACGTCAGGAAGAAGAGTCCGTGGAAGAATAGTTCCCGCTTCGAGTGCAGCAGCGTACAGGAAGGGTTTCAGGATACTTCCGGTGCTTCTTGGAGACGCCGCGATATCTACATCCATCCCGGGACGCTTCCTTTCCCCGTCAGCATTCCCGACATAGGCGACAATCTCCCCGTTCTCATTGTCCATTACGACAACGGCAAGGTCCGCAATCCCTTCCAGGGCCATTTCCCTCGACCGCCGGGATGCGCTTTCCTCAATCGCTTTCTGGAACGGATAGACTATACCGGTTCGGGTTCTTTTCCCCTTCGGGCAGCGCTCTACATAGTGGGAGGCAAGCGATGGCAGCGGAAGAGGGGCTCCCGGAAGCGGCTCTTCCACTGCGGATCCGTATGTGTCCATATCAATGTCTCCGTGCTCGAGCAGCCTCTCCAGAAGGCGGTTCCGCTTCAGGAGAAGATCGTCCCTGTTCTTTCCCGGGTGCATCGAGGAGGGGGAGTTCGGAAGGACGGCAAGAGTCGCCGCCTCCGCCCACGTCAGATTCTCCGCACTGGCCCCGAAGTATCTCCACGAAGCGGCTTCAAGGCCCACGACATTGCCCCCGAACGGGGCGTGGGCGGCATAGAGGGCAAGGATTTCGTCCTTGGATAAGCGTAGCTCCAGACGGGTGGCAAGGACCGCTTCGATTATCTTCTGATAGAGAGTCCTCCTTTCCTTTCCCCTTGAAAGGCGGATGACCTGCATCGTAATGGTACTTCCGCCGCTTACGACGTGGCCGGCCCTGATATTGTCACGGACAGAACGGAAGATTGCGAGGGGATCCACTCCGGGATGATAGCGGAAATGCCTGTCCTCGAACTGGATAAGGGCCCTCTTGTAGCGGTCCGGTACGGTGTCGGAGGGAGGGAAGCGCCACTGCTGGTCATCAGCGATTCTGGCGCCGAGGAGTTCTCCCTCCGCGCTTTCAACGACGGTAGAATACGGTACGTTTTTAAAGAGGTCCCGCGGCAGGCATATGAGCCACAGCCCCGCGAGGACCCCTGTTATTATGATCAGAATTGTTCCCTTCCGCCGCTTCACTTTACAACGACGGCGGTTCCGGTCACGGTAGAAGCGCTTATTGAAGGCTCGTACATAGCGCTGCAGGTTACTGCAGGAAGAACGAAGCTGCCTTCATAAGCCGCCCTTAGATTCAGGGTAAAGGTCTTGAACCTCCCTTCAGGAAGGGCGAAGAACCAGTCTGTCCTGAGATCACGTATATCCTTGTAGTCGTATCCTTCGGCATCGCTGCCGGTGAGGAGCCTGTCGTTGAGTATTTCCCATCCGGAGGGAATTGCCATACTCAGCGCAATCTGCTCGAGAGCCCTTCCGGCGAGAAGGTTGGTGACCTTGACGACGGCCTTGAAGCGTGTTCCCTGCTTAATGGAGGAGGGATTGAGGTCCGCTCCCTTTTCGTCCGTATACTTGACTTCGAGACGGAGTCCGTTCGATTCCGCCTTTTTGACAGGTTCCCTGGAAACCGTGACGACGGTTCCGTAAAGCGGGCCGCCGGTGGTGTTGACTACGGTAGTATCGGCCTTGACGGATGTGCTCGTGAGGGACTTTTCAGCAGTTCCTACGGACTTGTAAAGTTCGCTGAAGGCGATGGCGGCGAATGCGCTTTCCTGAGTGGACATATACCTTTCGGGGAGGGATTCGCGGGCAAGGTCAACGGCTTCGGATACATTTCCGGTCCGGACGAGGGATTCAATTGCGATACAGCGGTCCCTGAGCGAAGAACCGTAGGTCAGAACGTCCGGTGTATATTCCGGGAACTGTTTGCCTATACCTTCAAGGACAGACTTCGCGGGGGCAGTCCTTCCCGTCACGGCGAAGGCGCTCGCAAGCATCCAGCGGGCCCTGTCTCCTATTTTGCCGTTCTCCTTGAGACGGTTCATAGAGGAGATTTCCGCATCGCCTGCGACTGCGAGAGTATAGAGGCGGAACGCTTCGTCAAGAGCCGTGTACTCATTCTGAGCGGAGCTCCTGAAGCTTTGTGTCTGGCGCTTCTGATAGCGTTTCCAGCTCCTCAGGACACCGTCGCTGACTTCAATTCCCTCCTTGGACGCTTCGCTGAGGAAAAGGCCCGCCATCGAGCTTACCCAGCTGTCGGATTTTCCTCCGTCCCAGTAGCTGAATCCTCCGTCTGAGGCCTGGCGGGAATAGAGTTTCCTCACCAGCGGAGGAAGGAGTTCACGGGCCTCGGCTGCATCCTTTGGGCTGAGAAGAGGTATGAGCCTAAGAATCGCTATACCCCGGGCGCTGAGCTGTTCGCTGCACTCGAAAGGATAGTTCTTCATATTCAGATACAGGGACTTCGCATCGATATCCGGGAATCCCGCGATGGTGAGAGTCCGTCCCGGGCCGCCGGGGATATCTATGGACCCGTCTTTTTCGAGGACGAAGCGTTTTACGCTGACGGTCTCGGGATTAGGGTTCATAACTGGGAGAGAAAGGGTTTCGGATGCCTTGTATCCGTTCCCTGAGGCAACTACGCTGATAGTCGCAGTGCCTTCTCCTGTTGCCTTGAGGCGGAAGGTTGCCGTCTTGTCAGAGCCGTCGCTGAATGAAACCTTTCCGGAGGCGTTGCCATCGATGGAGACCGGGCCTTCAGCTTTGAGGGTGACCGTAGCGCCTTTCACGCCGTCTTCCATCGCGAATACATTCACCGGGACGGAGAATTCCTCGCCGGTACCGACCATTCTCGGGAGAGTGGTCACGACCATAAGGGGATTCCTTACCGGAACGGTTTTGTCTGTGCTGCCGAAACTGCCGTCGTGGGCCGCGACAAGCATTACGCGTACGCTTCCCACATACATAGGCAGCGTGAATGTTAGTACGTCAGTGCCTTTGGAAAGGGTCTTCGGGCCCTGGAATACCACTACCGGATTGAAGCGGTTGTCCTTTCGGGCGGACCTGATGGCGTCTTCGTCTCCTCCGATCGAAGCGAGAGGGGTGAAACGGCCGCTGAATGCTCCCACGACCTTGTCGTACATATCCCAGGTCGTGACGGCAAGGGCTTCGCTCTTAGCCATTACGGTCCAGGGATCCGGGGTCTTGAAGGCGGTAAGGTCAAGAAGACCTTCATCGACGATGGCGAGGGTGTATGTCATGGGCTTTCCGCTCTTTTCACTGACTTTTATCTTGAAAGCCTCTTCCGGATGGATTACATCGGGAACGGTGATGACGGGCTCGAGATGGGCCTCGGGGTTCTCGACCTTGATTCTCTGGACACCGTACAGGCGGATGGGAAGGTCGTTGACGGTATTCCCGTAGGGCTGGAGCAGAGTTACGTTGACGTAGATATTCGGGACCATATCGGCTGTCACGGTGAAGGTCCAAGGAGTATCCTTGTCCGACGTGGATACCCACTCGCGGCTGATGATTCCGGCGGAGTTTTCGAGGGAGATGAGCGCCTCTCCTCCGGGGGCGGCGGGGATATAGACGGTCGCCTTTTCGCCTGCGTTATAGACGGGTTTGTCGCTCGAGAGCGTAATCATCGTGAGGGATTCCGGATCCTGACGGAGGGCGCGGCCCCTGTATTCAGGCCAGTCCACGTCAAAGCTCCTGCCGCTGACGTGGCCGGAAGCCGTGTCGCGGACAAGGATCAGGTACCTTCCCCACGAAGGATAGTCTTCCCTGAAACTGATGGATGAATCAGAGGTTCCGGAAACGATGTTTCCTGAGGAGACTGTGGTCACGGAACTGCCGTTCACATAAGAGTCCAGGTCTCCGCCGGGATTCTCCCACCACCAGTTCCACCCGGTCTTGAATATCCGGTATTCCAGACGGTGGCCCTTGACACGGTTCCCGTTCGCATCGAGAACGGCTATCTTTATGCTATGGTCTTTGTCTGTCTCGAGATAGTCCCCGTCCGGAAGACGGATGCCAACGTATGCGCTGTAGGGGGAATAGGGGAGTGTAAGGGTAGTGAAGCTCTGGTCGCCGCCGCTTTCCTCGACGGAGGTCACGATGAACGCCCGGAGCATTCCGGGGGCGCCCTGGGCCTCCGGAAGCGTTACGGGGACAGAGATGTCTCCGGAAGGTTTGAGCTTTGTGTCGTAGAGTTTGTGCTCTGCGAATGTGAAGTTCGACGAAGGGTCGTTGAAACTGTATTTCTCAAATCCTTTGAAGGGGCTTCCGCTCATCCGGCGCAGGGTCATATCCGCCCTTGCGGGAGAGGATCCGGCGGGACTTCCGGTCAGCCAGTCTGCGGAGGTCTTTACGCTTATGTTCTTTCCGGCCTCGAGGATGTCAGGGTAAGAAGTGCTTATCTTTAGGCGGTTAGCCTTTACGGTCTCGATATGAAGAGTCTTGTGGAAGGAACTGCCTCCGACTTTCACATAGGCGTTCCAGTAGCCGGTAGGGTCATCTTCCCTGGTAGGGATGTCAAAACTGTAGAAGCCGTCCGTTCCCTTTTTGACCTGTTTGGCGTAGAACTGTCCGGAAGGGGAATAGACCTCGAGGGTTGCGGGATGTCCGGCGGGAAGGCTCTTGCCCTTGTCGGAGAGAATCATTGTAAGGTGGACTGTATCGCCCGGGCGCCAGACCCCTCTCTCCCCGTACAGGAATGCCTTCAGGCCTTCTTTTATGACCTCGCCGCCTGTGTCGAAGCGGCTCATCGACCTTTCTGAACCGATGCCGGTCTTAAGATATGCGATGCTTCCGCCCGCCTTTGCGACTACGGCGAAGGGCTTATGCGAAATCTTGATTTCGGCCAGTCCGTTCCCGTCGCTCTTCCCCGTGCCTATGCTCTGGAGCTGGAAGTCGAACACTTCGATCGAGGCGCCGGGGACCGGCTTTGCGGACACAAGGTCAGAAACTGCCACCCATAGCCTGTCGCCCCCGGCGTAATCGGCCATAAGGCCCAAGTCGGAAGCAATCAGCTGGACATACGGGAACCTGTCGGAGTCCATATAGTACGAGGGCTTGGTAGGGTCTTCCGCGTCCTTCCATTTGTACTCAGACCAGTCGTAGTCATTGTCCCAGTAGTAGGGAGACTGATTATCCCACTCCGCTTCATCCTCCTGGGACGGCTTTCCGTCCAGGGCGGAAACGCTCCTCAGGGGCTCTTTGCCGCCATACAGGCTCTGGTCCAGCCTGAAGCCTATACGTATATTGTATATAGCCCCGGGCTCCTGGCGGAGAAGGCCGCTGAGATCAATTGAGTGGTCATTCCATTTGTGGAGGTCCTTGGATGCGTCCAGAGGAATATCCCCCTTGTAAACAAGGCGTCCTGAACGGCGGAGTTCGCTCCTTCCTCCAAGGTAATTGTCCTGGAGGAACATAAGGACATTCTTCTGATAAATCTTGACAATGCGGACTTCGACCGCGCTGAGGTTGACGGCGCGGAAGGGAAGGATCAAATTGCTCCTGTCAGGGAGAATGTTTCCGGAAAGGGGGATCTGGACCGCCGGTTTTTCCTCCGCAGTGGAGAAGCGGCGGACATAATCGCTCCCAAGAGTCTCTCCGGCGGCGTTCTTTATGTTAGCGTCAAGGGTAAGGGTGATCTCTTCCTTCCTTCCCTCGAAGCTGATTCGAAGAAGGCTGTCTTTGACGTCCAGATAGCTCCTCGATACGCCATCCAGTTCCACCATTCCCTTTGTCGATGCATTTACGGGGGCGCCGTTGAAAACGATATCAATGTGATTGTCAGACAGGGAGAGAGTCTTCACGGAAAAAACATCCGACGTGAACTCTTCGACGGGCTCCGCTTCCGGCTCGGTTTTCCTTACGGTGATACCGAAGTCGAACGTCTCAGGGGCTTCGGCGATGAGTTTCCCGAGGTTCAGGGAGATAGCATATGTCTGACCGGCCTTGAGCGCGCCTTCAGCGGGGAGAAAACTAACCGATGCGGTATTGTTCCACTTGACGGTACCATCGAGCGGCGGCTGGATCCGAAACAGTCCTTCCGTCGGGAACTCCCCGGTAAGGTCGTTTGTGAAATCAACACGGATTTCGGTTTCTTCGCCCACAATCCCGCCCGTGTATGCTTTGATATACTCCGCATAAACTGCGGCATCGGGAGTTTTGGATGCATTTTTGTGTCCGCAGGCGGAAATTAGGATAGCAAAAAGGACAATAAGCCCTGATAGTCTGAATCTCGTAAGAAAACTGCCCATAACCTATAATATTGCAATTGAACAAATATAATCTTTTTTTACTATATTTGTACTTGAGAAACAACCATTAATTCAATACCTATGCTAAAAAACAATTTCTTTGGGGCATTGGCTCTTTGTGCCGTGTTCGGATTCGTCTTTTCCTGCACTCCCCAGCAGTCAGAACTTACTGTTGACAATCTGAAACAGGAGGCTCAAGTCGTTGGAAAAGTCACTTATGACAGCGGATATCTCTGGGAAGGGGGTATGATTGTATCTTATTCCAACTGGCTCCCAGCCTCTGACGTCGAAGTTATTGCAAGAATCCCCTATTCCAATATCGGCGGATCTTCGGCTAAGGGCGATTATACCGTTACGACCAAGACGGATGCTAACGGGAAATATAGCATTAAAATTCCTGTCGGAGCGACCGGAGTCAACGTTTCATTAAGCGCCCTTCCTTTTTACAAGGATAAGCACGTCCTTAACGGCGAGGGAAAGGATGCCACCGTATCCGGCGCCCTTTATAACAATTCTACGAATCCCGGCGTATATGTCCAGTCCGGCGAAATCAAGACGGCAAATATCACTGTGACCAGTAACGCAGTATTCGGAGACTGAGCTTATGAAAAAGATTATCATCATTCTAACATCGGCCTTGTGTCTTCTCCTCTGGCCCGCCTTCGGACTTAGGGCCCAGGATTCCGGGGAGTATCTCCCCGAGGAAGGAGATTGGGCGATTTCCGTGAGCGCAGTTCCGATGCTCACTTATGTGGGCCAGTTCTTCAACGGCACCGCCGGCAATGCTCTCAATGAGTTCGCCGCCCAGCCATACCTGAACAATGATGTCAATACCGGCGCCTTTGCCCAGCTTACTCCGCTGGCTTCCGTCGTCGTCCGTTATATGATTTCGGATGAGAAGGCCTTGAGGATCAATGCCGGATGGCTTTTCTCCAATGATGTGAACAACTTCTATTCCCGCGATGATGCGGCCGTGACGGAGAACCCCCTTTCCCAGGCCAAGGTTATCGATACCCGCAAGGACCGTCGTAACGGTTTCAGCCTTATGGCAGGATTGGAACGCCGCGTTGGAAAGCGTCGTATCCAGGGTGTTTTCGGCGGTGGAATTCTCCTTGCCGCACAGACTCGGAGCTCCGTCTATTCCTATGGCAATGCCATCACGCAGTACAACCAGACTCCTACATCTTCCAACGGAGGAGCAATGGCTGTTCCGGCAAATCTTGCCGCGGCATATGCATCGATGCGCTATCTTGATGTCCATAATGCGAACCGTGACCACTATGCCGGACTGGTCGGTTTTGCCGGAATCGAATGGTTCTTTACCCCGAAGATTTCCATAGGAGGCGAGGTTAACGTCGCCGCTGTATACAGCTCTCGCGCAATCCAGTCTTACACCGCCGAGGGCTTTAATTCTCTTACCGGCGAAGTGGACACCTGGACCCAGCTCACTGCCCCCGGCTCCCGTGGATTCGACTTCGGAACTGGAAATGTCGGTGCGAATATCAGCCTAAGCTTTTATTTTTAATGGAACGGAGTGCACAAAAATAGGAGGGGGCTTGGGGGATACATCCCCCTCTAAAAAAACGGAGTGCACAAAAAGAGGTCGACCCTTTTTAGTCGACCTCATTTTCTTTAATGCTTTAGGCAAGGCGTAGATGACGCTCAGGCAGCAACCGCCGGCGGACGTGTCCACCCCCGGACACGGGCAGGGGGA
>CALCEJ010000120.1 GCA_937900465.1 uncultured Bacteroidales bacterium
CATTGGTAACTACTGCCCTTTCCGCCGTAGGCTGCCCCCTCGCCCTTTGGAGAGGCGATTTCCTTTCCTGTCAGTGAGGCGAATTCCCGGGCTACTTTATATAGTTCGTATGCCTGCAGTGAATTTGTCTGATAGAAAGATTTGGGTCCGATCTTGAAACTCAGACCTTCCATCTGTTCATATATTGCGTCCTCGCCGTAATACAGGACTGGAACCTGGTCTGTTACAGAGTCGTTGACTTTGGTATTGACGATGTAATAGAGGGATTTGATTTCCGGGAATTCCCTGATTAAAGCATCAAGCAGGGCTGTGCGTCTATCCTTGTCCTCGAATCCGAAGCACATTATAAGCATTACGTCACCGGCCTCATTGGTACGGACGAACATACCCCGGAAATAGCCCGTGTTCTCGCGGATATTGTAAAAAGTATATCCGTTTTCAAGGCAGAAGCGCTTGACAAACAGCCTGAGGGCGTTGGATGGCTCTTTCTGAAGGTGGCAGTCCTTGATGTCAAGGACTTTGTCGAAGAATTTCCCTACGTGGAAGCCAAGTCCGGGAAGGTCTTCCTCCGGGATTGTCTCCGGATCCTCCTCCGAGAGAATCCATCTTCTTGCAGAAGCGCTGAATTCCAGCTTGTTACGGTAAAACTCCGTGCGGGAGGAGGGGAGAGTAGGGCGTATCTGGGGGACATTGAGGTGACCGATACGGACCAGCTGGTCGTAAACCTGCTGCCTTTTCGCCTCCAGCTGCATACTGTATGGAAGCGGTTGCCAGCGGCAGCCTCCGCATACTCCAAAGTGAGGGCATATCGGCTCCAGACGGGCATCAGACGGCTTTACGATTCTCCGGACGCGGCCCTCCATATAATTCTTCTTTTTCTTAAGGACCTGTACGTCCACCACATCTCCGGGCACGGCAAAGTCCACAAATACAACCATTCCCTCGTAATGCGCAACAGCCTTGCCTTCCGCCGCTACCGACTCAATGGTAAGGGAGGGGAGGAGTAGATCTACCCTTTTTCTGCTCATTTACAACTATTTAAGAATAAGTTTTCCGAAAAATTCGGGCCTGTGGAAGTCCGGATTCGGGGTCTCGACGGGGGACCAGGTAACGAAGTGGGGATGGGCAGTAAGGTCACCGCATTTGTAGAAGTTCGCGCGAATCTCGCAAGGAACGTTTTCCGGATCGATCCCAAGGAGTTCGAGGGGGATGCAAAGGGTTACCCTCCAGGAATGTATTCCACCTTCGTAATTTATTGGTTTATTGGAAGTTACACTATGGATTCGAATAATTTCGGAAAGCTCTTCCAAAGACCTTTTTACCCTCTGGTGCCTGTCCGGGCCGGCTGCGGAAAGGATTTTTCCGAGCGGATTTATCTCAAAATTGAAATAATCGGTCCCGGAAGGGGATTGGACAAACATTTCTACGCAGCTGTCTTCCCACTGTGAACCGTTGTCTTCGAGGTTCTGGACACGAAGGTCCAGACCGCTCACACGGAAATCCACGATAAAGGAGTCCGGAGTTCTCAGGATTGAGCCGCCGGCAATCGGTGCGTACTGAAATTTGTCCGGCCAGTTTACCGTGTCGATAAGAAATCTTGCGCCGCGTGTTTCGACGAGACTGTCAAGATCTGTTTCTTCAGGATTTTCAACGAATGGAACCTTCAGGATTTTCATGGTGTCAGTTTCTTTTCCGCAAAAGTAGGGGAACTTTCGCATTTATACAAGTTAACATAATATAAATTGTGTAACAAAAGTAAGAAATATAAAAAAGGGGAGTCCTGCTGCAACGCAAGCCGGTATTTCTGCATCTATAAGACGAAATGAATGAGAAATTCCTGAAAATAGAATCCGTCCTTGAGGATCTCGCCGGTTATTTCGTATCAAAGTACGGAATGACCGCGTCTGAGGCTGACGGTCTCGTCCGGGGCTCCGCCGTTGCGAAAATTATGGCCGAGTCCGGCTCCGCCCTTCAGGATTTTCCTGTCGAGCAGCTCGCTGCGGCAACGATGCTCTTCTAGCGGACGTTCCAACGTCCCTTTTTTTTTGCCATAATATTGCTATATTTGTGAAATAATACGCACATAATCACAAATATGGCACATTTCGAGGTTTCATTCCCGGTCAGGTATTACGAGACGGACCAGATGGGCGTTGTCCATCATTCAAACTATATCCGTTATTTCGAGGTTGCACGTAATCTGATGATGGTCAAATGGGGTTTTCCGCTTGAAAAATGTGAATCTGAACTTGGCGTTATGATACCTGTTGCAGGTGTTGAATGCCATTTCAAGAAGCCTGCCCGTATGGGCGATGTCCTTACTGTAACTGCCGATATCGACGCTGTTCCCCTAGCTAAACTCGTTGTAAAACAATCAGTTAGGAATCAAAACGGGGAAATCTGCGCAGAGGGGGCCGTGACCCTCGGGTTTATAGACTCGAAAACATTCAGGCCGTTAAGGGCTCCCCAGGCCATTATCGATATGATTGAGAAAAATCATTATCCTCTCTGACATTATTTATCTGACGAAATTTAATTATATTTGTAAAATAATATACAAACCCGGTATTGTTATGAACAAACACTTACTTAAGGCTGTGTCAATCGCGTTTCCAGTGATTTTCGCCGCCGCCGGCTGTAATGTTGACCAGGACTATACTCTTGACAACATAGACGGTACGGTAAATGTGCTTCCCAATCTGGAATTTCCCGTTGGAGCTCTCGCAAAGGTCACGATCGGTGATTTCATCGATCTTGGAGACAACGAGTATATCACTGTCTCTGCGGCCGGTGACTACAATTTCGCCGTAACTCTGGATCCCATCAGCTACGATGGACTCAGCAACATCTCCGGAATGACGGTATCTACCTCGTCTTCAGCTCCTGATGTCGGCGTCGAAGACATCGTCCTTCCCGCTGAGGAGTATCTCAGTTCGTTCCCCGATATCGTCCGGGAAGTCTCTTACGACTTCGATTTCAAGGTGGACAATTCCGAATTTACGGATATGATCACGGACATCGATTATGCTGTCCTCGACGGAGACCTTGTCTATACAATCACCCCCAAGGAATTCCCCTACTCCAAGATTACCTTCAAGGATATGAAGGTCGTCTTCCCCGCCTGGCTGAAGTTCAAGGGCGTTTCTGACGGTTATACTCTCAGCGGTGATACAGTAACCGCTGACAATGATGTCGTGATTACTTCGGAGGGCCTGACAATCGTCCTCGAGCTCGACAGGATTGAAGACATCCCTGAGGGAAAAGGAATTATCGAACCCGGGCATATCTATATTGACGGAACTGTCGGAGTTTCCGGTACCCTGGAGATGAAAACCACAGATATCAATACCGCTTACGCGGGCAATACCGTGAGCCCGAAGATCGCGAACGAGTATTCGATTGACAATGTGGATGTTACAGAGGCGAAGGTCCAGGTCAATTCCTCGTCCCTCCCCTCTTTCGATGCGTCCCAGAGTATCGACATCGACGGACTTCCGGAATTCCTGACGGACGGGAACTCAGATGTCGTAATCCAGCTGCCGTCCATCTGCGCATATCTTAGTGTTGAAAACAAGTTCCCTGCTGCCTTTACGGTTGGTGCAAAACTCAATGTAGGCCGTACGGGAGGCGCTTCTGACAGCTACACTGTCGCCGGTCTTGACTTCCCTGCCTTCACTTCCCTCACTTACGGTCTTAATGAGTCCGGACAGGGTGATCCG
This sequence comes from uncultured Bacteroidales bacterium, assembly GCA_937900465.1. Taxonomy (GTDB): domain Bacteria; phylum Bacteroidota; class Bacteroidia; order Bacteroidales; family UBA932; genus Cryptobacteroides. Next base: position 3,720 of record CALCEJ010000120.1, read on the forward strand.
GAGAAAGCAGACCAGTACAAGGTCCTCGCAGGTATCAGCAACCTTTTGAATCCCGCTCCCACATCGATTGCCGTCGAAGATATCACCGCAGATGTCGCTGACTCCTGGATTGTGGTCGAACCATCCAAGGATTACAGCATCTCCTGCCGCTTCAGCGTCGAGTCTCCCCTCGCTTTTGGCGCCCAGAGTAAAATCGCCCTCAGCGATATGGACATAAACCTTGGTCTTGACCTTGGCAATACACTGGAAATCAAAGAGGTTTCTCTTGATATGAAGGCGGAGAACACTATCCCCTTCGGACTTGGCCTTGTCGCAACTCCTGTCGATGAGAACGGCGTTCCCGTACCCGGTATTACGGTTACCGTTTCTGACAATATTGCCGCAGGTTCATTAGAGAACCCTTCGGTCACTCCCCTCACGATTACCCTCAAAACAGAGGATACAATCTCTCTTAAGACTCTCAAACTGTCCATTCTCGCCGCATCCGACGCCAATGTCGCAGGAACTCCCCTCAACAGGAATCAGGGCCTTGAACTCAAGGATATCGTCCTGAAACTCCCGGAAGGCATAACTACGGACCTTTTAAAGGGAAAAAACGAGTAATGTGAAACCGAAATCGAAAGTACAGTTATGAAAAAAGCATACAAAATACTTGCAGCTACGGTTTTTTCTCTAGTACTGCTTCCTTCCGCCCTTAGTGCCCAGGAATTCCAGACCGGTTATTTCCTCGGCGGATATAACTACGCCTACAGGATGAATCCTTCCATCCAGAATGAAAGGAACTTTTTCGCCACCGGGATTGGCGACGTCGGCCTTAACCTTAACAGTAACATTGGAATCAGTTCACTCCTGTATCCTTCGGAAAACGGCGGCCCCCTCAAGACCATTTTCCATCCGGATATCACTAAGGAGCAGATGCTGTCGGGCCTCTCCCCTACCGGAATAAACAATATCGGTCTAGAAGCGGATGTAAACCTTCTGGCACTGGGATGGTGGGCAAAGAAGAGTTACTATACCTTTGAGGTAGGAGTACGTTCCAACAACAGGGTTAACCTCCCGAATGAACTGTTCAGCTTCCTGAAGGAAGCCTCCCCCGGAACTTATGATCTGTCTTCTACCGGATTCTCTTCCCGCTCTTACGCCCAGGCATCACTCGGTATGTCCCGTAACATAAGCAAGAAACTGACCGTAGGTCTCCGCCTGAAGGCGCTTGTGGGCCTTGAGTCCCTGAACTTGGGCTTCGAGAAACTTGACCTTACCGTGGGGTCCGACAGGTGGAATATTTCTTCGACGGGAGAACTGTCCGGTTCCATCGGTGTAGCATCCTTCGAAACTGATGAACAAGGCGTCGTGAAAGGTTTGACTGTTGATTTCAGCAATATCAGCACTGACAGCTTCGCCGGATTCGGAGGCGCTGTAGACCTTGGTGTCACTTTCCACGTCCTCGACTGGATTACCCTTTCCGCTGCTGTTACGGACCTTGGTTTTGTCAAGTGGCAGAATAATCTGTATGCAAAGACCGGCTCCGTCGACTATACCTACAGCGGCGTTACTTTCGACCTTTCGGATGACAGCGGAGATGCTTTCGATAAGGAAATCGAAAAGGCTACGGAAGCGCTGCAAAACATCTACAAGGTATACGATCACAGCACTCAGGCCGAGGCTGAATTCGAAAGGATGCCCTTTATGGTAAATGTGGGCGCAGAGGTCCGTCTCCCCGTTTACAAGCGGCTCTCTGCCGGTGTCCTGTATTCGCTCCGTAACGGTGCCGGGTTTGACTGGAATGAAGGCCGCGTATCCGTGAACTGGTCCCCCCTGAATTTCATAAGCTTGTCCGGAAGTACGGGAATGAGCAACTTCGGACAGAGCTGGGGCGGCGCGTTCAGCTTCCATCCCGGACTCCTGAGTCTGTACTTCGGCTTTGACGCCCTGTCAAATGATGTCGTGCCCATCCCCTATCTCCCTGAGAAAATCGGTATGGACCCGTCGAAATTCTCCATCATTCCAAAGGGTGAGCTCGACTTCAACCTCTATTTCGGTCTCCAGCTTTCGATAGGCCGTAAGCGCCTTGACTATGCAAGGAAGATGAAGGAGACGATAGTTGTGGTTGAATAAACCGGCAAACCAAACTAAAACCTGAACCTGAAATGTCTGTTGAAATAAGAGAAGTAAAAACGAAGAGGGACTTCGTGAAATTCGTGAAGTTCCCTCTTCGTATGTACCGTCACCACCCTCAGTACGTGCCTGACCTGTACATAGACAGTATCGCAAATCTCGATGCTGACAAGAATCCTATGGGCAAGTACAGCAAGTTCACGAAATTCCTTGCCTTTAAGGACGGGAAAGTTGTCGGCAGGGTTGCGGCAATCATCAACGAGATTGCCAACGAGTCGTGGAACCATAAGCAGGTCCGTTTCGGATGGATTGACTTCATCGATGACAAGGAAGTATCAAGGGCGCTTATCGAAGCCGTCATAGACTTCGGCAAGAAGTACGGTATGACTGAAATCGCCGGGCCCCTGGGCTTCACGGACCTTGATAACGAAGGTGTCGTAGTCGAAGGCTTCGACGTGATCTCTTCCTTTATGCTCAAGACCAATTTCCCCTACTACAAAGATCATTTCGAAGCCCTCGGAATGACCAAGGAAGTGGACTGGCTGGAATTCAAGATCTACGTCCCTGACGAGATGCCTGAGCGTTTTACAAGGGCGAACAAGATCATTATGGAGCGTTACAACCTCCATATCCGGAAGATCACAAAGCGCGAGGTAAGAAAGGAGAACTATGGGCAGAAGATATTCGACCTTATCAACATTGCCTATAAGGACCTCTACGACTATACAAAGCTCCCTCAGGAAGTGATAGACAACTATATCAAGACTTACCTTGGCCTGTTGGATCTGAATTATGTCGTGCTGGTGGAGAACGAAAAGGACGAACTGGTTGGAGTCGGCATTACGATGCCTTCCCTCTCCCACGCTGTCCAGAAGACCCACGGCTACCTGTTCCCCTTCGGATGGTGGCATATCGTGAAGTCTATGTACATAAAGCACGAAGATGCCCTCGAACTCCTTCTCATTGCCGCCCATCCGGACTATAAGAACAAGGGTATCAGCGCCCTGATTATGAGCGAGATACATCCCCGCGTCAAGAAGGGCGGATTCAAATGGGCTGACAGCAACGGCGAGCTCGAGAGCAATGCGAGTATGCAGAACGCCTGGAACCTGTTCGAGAAAGAACTGGTCCGCCGCCGTCGCGTTTACGGAATGAAAATCGAGTAAGTCAGTGATGTCTTCGGCAAACAATATCCTGCCCCCTCTTCCGGAAAGGATGAGACCCCGGAGTCTGGCCCAGTACGTGGGCCAGACTCATCTTGTGGGTGAAGGTTGTATCCTCAGGAAGATGATAGAGAGCGGAAACCTCTCGTCATTTATCCTCTGGGGCCCTCCCGGGGTTGGAAAGACAACGCTTGCCCATATCATCGCACTTACCCTCGAACGAGAATTCTTTACCCTCTCCGCCGTCACGGCAGGGGTAAAGGATGTAAGGGAAATAATCGAAAAGGCAAAGGCGAACAGCCTGTTCGCCCCGAAGGCGGCCCCCGTCCTTTTCATAGACGAAATACACCGTTTCAACAAGGCCCAGCAGGACGCCCTTCTGGGGGCCGTAGAAACGGGAACGATTATCCTTATAGGCGCAACCACGGAGAACCCCTCCTTCGAGGTCATCACTCCCCTTCTGTCGCGCTGCCAGGTGTTTGTCCTCAAGTCTCTCTCAGCCGATGACCTTCAGGTTCTTCTTGACAGGGCCCTTACGGAAGACGTCCTTCTGAAAGAGAAAAACATCCGTGTTGACCAGACACAGGCCCTGATGCGCTACAGTGGCGGTGATGCCAGGAAACTCCTCAATGTACTTGAGATTGTCGTGGACTCCCAGTCCGGATCGGACCCCATAGTTATCGATAACGACACCGTCACTTCCGGCATCCAGGAGAATATGGCAATTTATGACAAGGACGGAGAGATGCACTACGATATCATTTCCGCCTTCATAAAGAGCATAAGGGGCTCTGATCCCAACGCGGCCGTTTATTACCTTGCCAGAATGATAGACGGCGGGGAAGATCCCCTCTTTATCGCAAGAAGGCTGTGCCTGAGCGCTTCAGAGGACGTCGGCCTCGCTAATCCCAACGCCCTTCTGCTTGCCAATGCCTGCTTCGAAGTCGTCAGTAAGATCGGTATGCCGGAAGGCAGGATTCCCCTTGCGGAGACTACCGTGTATCTCGCCTCCTCCCCTAAGAGCAACGGCTCCTATATGGCCCTTGAAAAAGCCCTGTCGCTGGTAAAAGAAACCGGGAACCTCTCAGTCCCCCTCCCTATCCGTAATGCCCCTACATCGCTTATGCAGGAGCTTGGTTACAGTGACGGATACAAGTATGCCCACGACTATCCCGGTCACTTTGTAGATATGGAATTCCTGCCGGATGTGATTAAGGGCACCGTCTTCTACGAACCACAGGAGAACCGCCACGAGAACGCGCTCAAAGAATACCTTGAGCGCTGCTGGCCTAAGTATTACAAGAAGAAATAGTCCGTCAGAACGGATATCCTACACCAAAGTGAATTGCGTAGTTCCCCGCTTTCAGCCAGTCCCCGGGAGCTATCCACCTCTGGTCGTAACTCCTTGACGGATCGCGGAATTTAAGGCCCATGTCAACCCGTACCAGGATGACGTCCAGATTAAGGCGCAGTCCAAGCCCCCAGTCAGCAGCGACACTCTTGGGGAAAGTCTTGCTGCTGAGATATTCTTCCTCATCATCAGAACCGCTCAGGGCCCATATGTTACCAGCATCGACGAATAGCGCGCCTTCCAGCTTCCAAACCATCGGGAAGCGGTATTCTGCATTAGCTTCGAGCTTGATGTCACCGGCCTGGCTCGGGATGATGAAGGCGTCGCTGAGCTTGCCTCCTCCAGGACCGAGGGTCCTCGCCTGCCAGCCCCTCATACTCCCTGCACCGCCGCTGTAGAACTGTTTTTCGAAAGGCATACTGTAGGAATTGCCGTAAGCGTATCCAATACCGGCAAGAGCCCTGAAGGCAATTGCGCTTTTGCCGTAACGCCCGAGCCTGATTGTCTGTCCGGCCTGGATTTCACATCTTAAATACTGGGCATAAGGAACATCCCAGATTGTCCGCTGACCGGCATCGTTAACGGGAAGGAGGTTGTTGAAAAGGCTCAGGACATTACCGGACTGGTCCAGATTAAGCCTTACGTAATGATATGTAGATGAAGGGATTGCGGATGCGTCAGTAGTATAGTACAAGGTCCCGCCAACCCCGAGGTCGAAGTGGTCGCTGTATGCGTTGAGCATAAAGCGGTCGCCTTTAAGCCTCTTCGAGAAGTCCGCGGACATATCGAATATGCGGACGACATTACCCTGGAAGGGGTAGAACTGGTAGAAGAAGCGGGAGCCCCAGTTTCCCGTATAGCCAAGGGATGTCGAAATGATGGTCCTCGTATATTCCGGACGGTTCTGGTAACTGAATGCGACGCTCAGCTCCGTGTGGGGAATCCTGGCGCCTTTGAAAAGGCGGTTCGGAAGCCCCAGGAAACGGGGGAAACGGATGCTGGCCTGGGCGCTCATCTCAGTTGAACGGGCTTCCGTGTCGCTGGGCTTGAACTGGAAATTACCCTTGACGCCGAGGTTCAGCAGTTCTCCTCCCCTGAAGAAATTCTTGTGATAGTATGTTACCTCGGGAGAGAGGCCGAACAGGCCTGTCGAATTGACAGACGCCTCGAAGTTTGTCTTGAATCCCTGAAGACCCGAATTACGCAGTTTAATGTCACAGTCAACGAGATCTCCTTCACGAGGCGTTGTCGCTATGTTTACGCTGTTGAAAACGCTCAGTTGTGAAAGACGGGAGTAAGTGTTGTTTACGTCGGTCTCGCTGTATGGCTGTCCGGGAACGAGGGTATTCAGGTTCTCAAGGGCGGATTTCCGGAGCTTTACAGTCGAAGGATAGCTGATCGTGACGTTGCCAATGTCATACTTCCGGTGCTCCGCCGCATTCTCCTCCGATTCAGTCCTTGTATAGTCTTTTATGGACATTGTAAGGGCGGCGGTTCCATCGCTGGAGAGAGTGTCTGCCTCAAAGGTGTAGTAACTCTTGTTGAAGCCGTAGTAACCGATGTTTCTGAAGTACTGGGCCCCCCTTTCGGTCTCCCCTTCCAGGGCGGATTCCGAGAGGTAGGTTCCGGTACGGATGGTGACGTTGGGCCTGTCAGCCTCGAAGTCCTTCCTGAACGTTCCGTACTCCGGGATGTCGTACTTGATGGAGCGGATTGTATAGCGGCGGCCAAGGGTAACATAGTAATGGACATAGACCTTTTTCCCTTTGACCTCGACGCGGCTGTCGACTTCCGATCCGTAGTAGCCGATATACTCAAGGTGAGTCTTCAGATTCCTCTCGCTGTCTTCAACAAGGGACGGATCGTAGATGACAGGCGCCTGTCCTACGTTACGGAAGAATCCCGCAAGACCGGTGTCCTTCTGGCCTGACCAGTTGTAGATCGAAAGCAGGGGGTTCCAGTCGAATATGATCGAGTTGTTAGGCTTCTGGCGTATATAGGAATTCAGTGAAGAAGAGTTGAAAGAGGGGTTATCCACCTCTATGATATTCCTGGCGAGGCGGTACTCCCCGACACGGAGGGACCGTGTTGTACTGCAAGATGCTGCCGCAAACAGCGTCAGTATCGCAGCAAATATTCCGGTCCGGATCCTCATATCACACAAAGATAGAAAAATTCTGAGTATATTTGCCTTCGGAACAAGGAAAACTGCGATGACGCAAAGTGAAATAAAGTTCGTACGCTCGCTCCGGGACCGGAAGGTAAGGGATGCGGAAGGCCTTTTTGTCGTTGAAGGTGAGAAGATGGTAGCTGAGGCTGTCGCCTCTGCCCTCGAAGTAGTGTCGGTCTTCAGGGCGTCAGAAACCGGTCCTAAGGCAATGGAAAGGATAACGAACCTCTCTTCCCCTTCCCCCGTCCTTGCGGTTGTAAGAAAGCCGGAGGCGGACTTCTCTGTTCCCGGTCCGGGGCTTTTCCTTGCCCTGGACAGTCTCCGTGATCCGGGTAACCTCGGGACTGTAATCCGCATAGCGGACTGGTTCGGAATCAAAAGGATTTTCGCTTCGGAGGATTCCGTTGACGTTTTCAACCCGAAGGTTGTCCAATCAACTATGGGCGCGATATTCCGTGTCGGAATGACATATACTTCCATACCGGGGCTGTGCAGAAGCGTTGCCGGCGGAGGCGGAAAGGTTTACGGGACTTTCCTCGACGGAAGTAACCTGTACGGTCAGGACCTCGATAACGGCATCTCCTCCCCTTCTATCATCGTTATAGGTAATGAGGCCCACGGCATTTCAAAAGAAACAGCCCGTGAGGTTACTCACAGGCTGTATATCCCTCCTTATCCCGGGGATACCCCCGGTTCGGAGTCTCTTAACGCCGCCGTCGCAACAGCCATAACCGTAGCTGAATTCAGGCGTCGCGGTTAATTACTGGGCCTTGTTCACAAATCTATTTCAGCTTTGTAGTTACAAAGTCGTTTGATGGAACAGGGGCGGTATGTACCGCCTCTTTTTTGCTTATCCCGAGATAAGCCCAAGCCTCCTCCGGAATCCTTACGCTTATGTCGCGCCCGTGGGCTGAGAAGTTGCATATAACGAGCCGGCGGTCGCTACCGAGACCTCTCAGGAAGGCGAAGTCGCTGTCCGGATTGAATCCTTCTCCCTGACACCAGCAAAGATCATAGGTGAGACCCTTCGAGAAAACAGCCTGTTTTGACAGTGCAAGGAGTTCCCTGTATCTGCCCAGAATCCGCTTCTGATCCGTATCCAGCGCATCGCTGTCCCCTTTAGCGAATGCCTGCAGGGAAAGCAGGGATTCCGGCGCCCCGCTGTCGAATATCGATGTCCGTCCGTTCCTTCCGCTGAAAGGTTCGGTCCCCATCCCCTTCTCTCCCGCTTCCTGCCCGAAATACAGCATAAACGAAGACGTGTTGAAAAGGGCGGAAACGGCAAGAGCCGCAAATGCAGATTCGGCCCTTCCGGCGAAAAAGTCCGAAGCGATCCTTTGCTCGTCGTGATTTTCCAGGAAGTTCAGGAGCCTTTCCGGCGGGAGGCCCTGCCGCTGCCAGGCACGGGTTATTTCCCTTGCTGGACATTTCCTTTCGATGACAGAGCGTAACGTATCGTACATCAATGATTTATCATAAAGCAAATCAAAGCCGGCATCGGAGAAGGAGGCATACTTTTCAGCTTCATATACTTCAGCTATGAACCGAAGTCCCGGAAACTCTTTTTTCGCTTTGGGAATCATCCAGCGCCAGAACTCCAGGGGAACCAGTTCCGCCATATCGCAGCGGAACCCGTCAATGCCCAGTCCCGCCCAAAAACGGATAATCTCCATCATCCTGTCCCAGGTCCCCGTGTGGAAGTCACAGTAATTGATCTTTACTGTTTCCCACCAGTCGTTTACCGAAGGCCGCGACGAAAAACAGTTTCCGGAAGCCCTTGCGGGGAATTCACGGTAGCTTCCGTTCCCAAGGGGCAGGACAAGTTCTTCTCCCGGGTAATAGAAAAAGTCATTGTCCGGGCTCCAGTGGAGGGATTTGTCATCGCCTTCTCCAAGAGATCCCGGAGCGCGGTAGTCCCTTGCAACGTGATTCGGGACGAAGTCGATTATGACTTTCAGGGAGTTGGAGTGGGCCCTGTCAAGAAGGGCGCGGAATTCGTCCATCCTCGAAGACGGGACATCCGCCATATACGGATTTACATCGAAATAATCACTGATGGCATAAGGAGATCCGGCATCTCCCTTGACGATCGCGGGATTGGACGGCTCCGGCGGGAGTGTTGTCGCATGACGGACAACTCCCGTAAACCAAACGGCATCAGCGCCAAGGCTTTTAATGTACTTGAGCGATGCGTCGTCTATGGAAGAAAACCTGCCCCTTCCCCACAGGCGGGGAAGAAGCTGGTATATGATGGATTTTACCATCCGAGGATACGGCGGAAGTCGTAATTCTCGGGATCCGGGACCCACTTGCGTGCGGCCTCGTAATCGGATGGAGTGATGAAGTGGCAGATATGGTTGTAGTAATTCTGGGCAGTTCCGCCTTCGATGGCAACGCGGCGGGGAGGAATCTTGCCTTCAGCGTTCTGGAGGTCCTTCAGATACAGAGGATGGGACTCTCCGTCAGCATCGACATAGACCATGCATCCGGTCTCTCCCTTTGAGAAGAGCTCATATGCGCCCATTGCAAGTTCAGTGCAGTAGGTAAGGTCATATGCGATAGGATCCTGGCAGCGCACATCATAACCGATTTCCACGGGACGGGTCTTAACCTTCATTCCGAGAGCCTTGAACTTTTTCTCGAGGATGTCGTTGAAAAGGACGGCCTTGGAGATCTTTCCAAGTTCGGGATGTCCGTGTTCGTCATAAGTCATAGAAACTCCTGCGTTTTTGATTTCCTCGGGATCGAGGTCGTGGAAAACGCCTTCAGCGACCACTACGGTGCCGTAATGGATACCGAGTATGTTCCTCTTGATAATAGCGGAAAGGGCGAGGTTGACTATCTTGTCAAGGCTGATTCCGGTCTTGTTGAACATCTCGGGGATGATTGTCATAGGACAGTGAGTCGCTTCGCCGATACCGAGGGCCAGATGACCAGCGCTACGGCCCATTGCGCTGATGATGAGCCAGTTGCCGCTTGTACGGGCGTCTTCATATACGGTCCGGGCAAGATGGGCGCCTTCGTCCTTTGCGGAGTTGAATCCGAAAGTAGGTGCGTTCCCGGGAAGGGGAAGGTCGTTGTCGATTGTCTTGGGGACGTGGATGTTAGCGATAGGATAGTGCTTCGCCTCGAGGAACTTTGCGATGCGGTTCGCGGTAGAAGCGGTATCGTCGCCACCGACGGTGACAAGGAGCTTGATGTTGTTCTCCTGGAACAGGGACAGATTGAAATTCTCCTCGAAATCCTTGTCAGTAGGTTTGAAACGGGACATCTGGAGGTAAGATCCTCCCCTGTTGAAATAAGCGTCCGCTTTGAAAAAGTCTATGTCCTCAGTGCGCGGTTTGTCGGAGAACAGTCCTGAATACCCCCCGTGAAGGCCTATTACACGGTAACCGTTAGAAAGGAATGTCTTTGCTACAGAGAACACTACGGTGTTCATTCCCGGTGCCGGGCCGCCTCCGCAGAGGATGATTATTGAGTCTTTCATATTTGGATGAATGTATGTAGAATTCTTTCGGGGAACAAAGATACGTTTTTTTTCATTATATTTGTACAATTATATGGACAGGTTGAAAGCAAAGGAAAGGATTGAATACCTCCGGTCTTTTCTCGAAGAGAACAGCCGGAAGTATTATGTCGAAAACGCACCCGTGATTTCGGATTACGAGTTCGACACCCTTATGCACGAACTGGAGGACCTGGAACGGGCTTTCCCGGAATTCGACAGTCCGGATTCCCCGACAAGGCGTGTGGGAAGCGATATCTCCGCCGGTAAGGACTTCGTCAAGCGTCCCCATAAGTACCCCATGCTCTCCCTTTCCAATACCTACAGCATCTCAGAAGTCGAAGAATTCGCGGAAAGGGCCTCCAAGGGCCTCAGCGAGGCGTTTACCTACTCGTGCGAGCTGAAGTACGACGGTACGGCGATATGCCTTACTTACCGTGACGGGAAGCTTTTCAGGGCTCTTACAAGGGGTGACGGCGTCGTGGGTGACGATGTTACCGCAAACGTTCTCCGTATCCCTTCAATCCCCCATACACTGACCGGCAGCGGTTTCCCGGAGGAGTTTGAAATAAGGGGCGAAATCCTGATGCCGTACGAGTCCTTCGACAGGCTGAATGAGGAGCGCGAGGCAGCTGAAGAGCCTCTGTTCGCAAATCCCCGCAATGCCGCTTCCGGCTCCCTCAAGCTACAGAACCCGGAAGAAGTATCCCGCCGTGGGCTTATCTGTACCCTGTATCATATTCCAAGCGGCAATATCGATGCCCCTACTCACGTTGAAGCCCTTACCCTTGCAAAGTCTTGGGGACTTCCTGTGGGCATCGAGAATATCCGGATATGCAGGAGCATAGGTGAAATCGAGGATTTCATCAACCACTGGGATGTCCATCGCAAGGAACTCCCCTATCCTACGGACGGTATCGTCATTAAGATTAACGAAATGGCCCTCCAGCGGGAGCTCGGTTATACGGCAAAGTCCCCGAGGTGGGCCGTCGCTTATAAATTCAAGGCGGAACAGGCGTGTACCCCTATCCTTTCCATTGATTATCAGGTAGGAAGGACCGGTGCGGTCACCCCTGTGGCAAATATGGAACCCGTCCTTCTGTCCGGAACGATGGTTAAGCGCGCGACTCTTGTCAATGCTGATCAGATGGAAATGCTGGATATCCATGAGGGCGACTGGGTTTACGTGGAAAAAGGCGGAGAGATTATCCCTAAAATCACCGGTGTTGAGGAGTCGAAACGGCTTCCCGGTGCCGTAAAACCGGTTTTCCCCTCCGTTTGTCCTGACTGCGGGACCCCCCTTGTAAAGGCTGACGGTGAAGCGAAGTGGTTCTGTCCCAACTCATCCGGCTGCCCTACCCAGATTAAAGGCCGCCTTCTCCACTTTACCGGGAGAAAGGCTATGAATATACTCTGCGGAGAATCTACGATTCAGCAGATGTATGATCTGGACCTTGTAAGGACTCCGGCGGACTTCTATGACCTGCGTTACGATCAGCTCTTCCTCTTGGAGGGGTGGAAAGAGAAGTCCGCAAGGCGATTCCTGGACTCACTGAAGCAGTCCTTGGATACTCCGTTCGAGAAAGTCCTCTTTGCTCTTGGCATCCGTTTTGTCGGCGAATCCACGGCAAGGGATGTGGCCCTTCATTTTGGCAGCATTGACGCTTTGGCAAACGCTTCTATGGAGGATCTTCTCGCGGTTCCGGACGTCGGAGACGTTGTTGCAGGGAGTATATACAACTGGTTCCGCATCCCTGAGAATGCCGTGGAGGTTCAGCGTCTCCGGGCAGCGGGACTCCGGATGTCGGTGGACGAAGGAGAAAGGGCGGAAGACGTCTCGGATGCCCTTGAAGGCGTCTCGATAGTGATAAGCGGTAACTTCTCGATCTCCCGTGACGATATGAAAAAGCTCATAGAGTCAAACGGCGGGAAGAACTCCTCTTCCGTCAGCGGCAAGACAGGATACCTCCTTGCAGGTGAAAAACCCGGTCCGGAGAAGATTCGTAAGGCAGAGCAGCTTGGCGTAAAGATTATTTCCGAGGAGCAGTTTTATGCCCTCCTTCCGGGAGGTAATCCTTCCGGAAACTCTTCAGAAGGAGGCAGTCTTTTCGGCGGTATGGATACAGTTGAACCCACATTGTTTTAACACAGAGCGATGATTTCGGAGTTTACACAAAAGGACTATGAACTGATTGACAGCGCCTACTCCCTTCTGAAGGAATCGGCAAAAAAGCGCTGCCCGTCACAGCGGGAGATGGGTGTAATCGAAAAGGCATTCAATTTTGCCAACGACGCTCACCGCAATGTCCGGCGCCGCTCCGGGGAGCCCTACATGCTTCATCCTATCGCCGTTGCCAGAATTGTCGTTGACGATATCTCGCTGGGCTACAAGTCTATTTCCGCCGCCCTTCTTCACGATGTCGTAGAAGATACGGACTATACCGTAGACGATATCCGGGAAGCATTCGGAGACAAGATCGCATCTCTGGTGGACGGTCTTACGAAGATTAAAACCGTACTGGACAAGGAGGAAAAGACAAGATGGGGCGGTTACTCGGAGAGGAGCCTTCAGGCTGAGAATTTCAAGCGTATCCTGCTTACCCTTAACGATGATCCCCGGGTAGTTCTGATAAAACTCGCTGACCGCCTCCATAACTGCCGGACTATCGAATTCATGCCGGAGCACAAGAGAGACAAGATTCTCTCGGAGACCATGTTCATCTTCATTCCCCTCGCCCACCGTCTTGGCCTTTACGGGGTAAAATCCGAACTGGAGAACATCTGGCTGCGCTACAAGGAGCCTGACGCCTATAAGGAGATTCAGAACAAGATAAGTCTTAATATCAGCGAGAGGGAAAAAGAGATAGATGAATTTGTAGTACCCATCGAGGAGGCCCTGACAAAAGCCGGGTTCCGTTTCGAGATAAAAAAGCGGGTAAAAACCCCCTTCTCCGTCTGGCATAAGATGCAGACTAAGCAGATCCCCTTCGAACAGGTTTACGACCTCTACGCAATCCGTATAATCTTTGACGAGGACCGTGAGTCAAACGAGAGCGAACGCGACCAGTGCTATCACGTTTTCTCCATCGTGACGGGAATCTACCGCTATATGCCGGAGCGCCTCCGGGACTGGGTCAAGCACCCAAAGCAAAACGGCTATGAAGCGCTGCACTGTACTCTTCTGAGCAAGTCCGGCATCTGGGTTGAGGCCCAGATCAGGACCCGCCGTATGGATGACATCGCGGAAAAGGGTATTGCGGCCCACTGGTCCTATAAAAAGAGCGGTTACCTGAGCGAGAATGACAGCGAGATGGACAAATGGCTCGCCAGCATCAAGGACATCCTTATGAATCCGGATGTCAACGCCCTCGAACTGCTCGACATTATCCACAACGACCTTACTACTTCCGAAATCATAGTCTTCACTCCTAAGGGTGAACAAAAGACAATCCAGGTAGGAGCTACCGTCCTGGATTTCGCATACCTTATCCATACAGAGATTGGCAACAAGGCAATCGCCGGCAAGGTAAACCAGAAACTTGTCCCCCTCAGCCACGTCATTAAGACCGGAGACCAGGTTGAAGTCATCACGGCGGAGAATGAAACGCCAAAACGCGAGTGGCTCTCCTTCCTTGTAACCCGCAGGGCAATCTCCGCTGTTGTGGATTATTTCAAGGACCAGAGGGAATCCACCGTCGGTTCCGGAAAGGAAATCCTTCGCTCGAAAGTTGAAAGCATAGGCTTTAAGGCAGACGAAAAAAACCTGAAGACTATTATGAAGGCCTATAAACTGAACAGTTCTGAAGAGCTCTTCTATAAAGTCGGACTGGGCCTTCTCAAACCAGACAATCTCTCTGACATCCTGAAAAAGGAAGCGCATAAACCGTCGATATTCTCCAAGATACTACGTCGCGACAGCAACTCCTCTTCCGGTACCGCCCAAACCCAGGGACCGGAGAAAGGGCCTGACGGTGTATCTTATCAGATTGCTCCCTGCTGCAGGCCTATTCCCGGGGATGCCGTCATCGGCTTCAAAGGCGAAGACGGGGTGGTCACGGTCCATAAGAAATCCTGTCCGGTAGCGGAAGGAATAGCATCGACAAGGGGAGAATCCGTAGTCGTCCCCAACTGGTATGATTCTGCCTCGGGAAGAGCCTTCCCCGTCAGGATTTTCCTCCGTGGCATAGACCGTGTAGGACAGTTGAATGAGATTACGGGATATCTTTCGCTGGTTATGGGCCTGAATATCAGAACCCTTAACCTGACCTCCAGAGACGGCATATTCGAAGGGTATATGGACATAAGTGTAACGGACAAGTCCATCCTTGAGAAGTTGATGAAGCGCCTCTCCGAGATTGCCGGAATCGAGTCCGTAACAAGAAAAGACCTTTCATGATGAGAAAGCAAAAAGGAGGCTGGATCCTCCCTCTGATACCGGTTGTCCTCGTCCTTGGAGCAATGATGATGCCCCAAGGATGCGCTAATACGACAACGCCCCCGACCGGAGGGCCCAAAGACACAATCCCTCCGAGAATCGTCGGGGTCTCTCCCCTTCCCGGTACAATCAATGTCCCTACCCACGGGACCAAGATAAAATTCACCTTCGACGAATACGTCGTAGTGAAAAGTCCGGAAGCAATATTTCTCTCACCGCCTCTTGAGAAGAAACCGAAGTATAAGATAAGCGGAAAAAGCGTAATTGTGTCTTTCGAGTCGGATCTTGATACAAACACTACGTATACCCTTGACATTACGGGCGCTATCGGCGACAACAACGAGGGTAATATGTACGAAGGATATACCGTCGTTTTCTCCACGGGAGAACAGATTGACTCGATGTGCCTTACCGGAACTGTTCAGGACTGCAATACGCTTATGCCGGTCAAGGGGGCGACAGTCCTTCTGTACAAGGACCATTCTGACTCTGCCGTCTTCCTGCACAGGCCGGTCGCCGCCGCAAAAACGGATGACTGGGGATATTTCAGTATAAGGAACATCCAGGACACGACATACCGTGTATATGCCATCCGCGATGCAAACAACGACAACATATACCAGGCGGAAAGCGAAACTGTTGCATTCCTGGATTCGCTTTTCACCCCTACGATGGTCTATAACGACACCCTCTACGAACTTAAGAAGTTCGACATGAAGGATACCGCCGCCTGCCTTGCAAGAAAGAGTGAACTGGAACTGAACCTGTTCCGTGAAATGCCTTCAAAGCAGTTCATAGTGAAGAAGGAAAGGGTTGGAATGAGGTCAGCATACCTTACTTTCATGGCTCCCGGAGCGAATATCCACTCCATGAAAATCAAGGGTCTCCCGGGGGACAAGCTTATTTCCCAGTTCAATCCGGAGAAGGACTCTCTTGAACTTTGGGTCAATGACCAGCGCAAGCGGCTTCCTGACACCCTCTTCCTTATGGTCAACTATGACAAGACGGATACTGCCGGAATAATGAAGCCTACCGACGAGCTTGTGAAACTCGCCCTCGACAAGAAAGCCCGTGCGGACGCGATGAAAAGTTCCTCCCGCGACATCCATCACGAGGATACTATCGCAGTCTTCACCTCTACCGCAGAGCCAGCAACCGTCGAGCAGTACGGCTACGTCTTCGAGTTCAAGTTTCCCCTCATTGAGGAGGCTTGGGATTCCCTTTCCCTGAGAGTCGTGAACCCGCGTCAGCAGGAATCCGCCGGGAAGTTCACCGTTACCCGTGACAGTACAAACCTCCGTCGCTTTACCGTAATGCCCACGGAACCCTTCCAGAGCGGCTATGAGTACTTCCTGAAGGTCCCCTATCGGAAATTCAGGGATATAAACGGCTTTTACAATGACAGTACTGAGGTAAAGGTAACGCTCCCGACGGATGAGAAACTGAGTTCCCTCTCCCTCGAGCTCTCCGGTGTCAATAATAAATACATCGTCGAACTCCTGAACGAAAAGAGGGACAAGGTGATCAGGAGTTTTATCATTGAAAACGACAAGACCCTTCTCTTCCCTTATCTCCAGAAGGGAGCCTATTGTATCAGGATAACTGAGGACCTGAACAGGAACAATCTCGTCGATACCGGAAACCTTCTTGAGAAGCGTCAGCCGGAGAAGGTCAAATTCCTGAGGATCGGGGACAGCTTCCTTATCGAAGTTCCCGAGAAGGCGGAAATAGTTCAGCAGCTTAACCTTGAGGAATTGTTCAGATGAGACGGCTGATTAGGTTCATATCGGCCGCAGTAGCGGCACTCGCTCTTTCCGTCCCGGTCTTTGCCCAGTCCGAGAATACCGGTATTGATATCCCGGAGTTCTTCTCGCTGCCGGAAACCGTTACGGATGAATACCTCGACAGTCTGGACATCCCTGTCAACATCGCCCCGAACGATTATTGGATTGTCGGAGCCCATTATGGCGTCACCGGCCTCCTGGGCTATTTCAACCCCCCGAGGTCCACTGCTTTCACCCCTGTCAGGAATGCATTCGGAGTGTCCGTCACAAAGTACGGGACCTTCCTGAACACGATGCATATGGTCGGTCTCGAATTCGGCCTCCAGAAGACATACGAAGGCTATACCTTCAAGATGAACAAGGAAACCGGTTACACCCAGCATATCTTCTATGCGACCAGCGCCGTTTACGATGTCTATGAAGCAAACTTCCTTGCCCATCTTCACTTCGACACCGGAGCCCATTCGAAGATCCTCGCTAAACTCGGAGTCTTCGGCGGATACCGTGACAAAGTCCACCGTGAAGGCTATGAGGGCTACCTGCTGGATGAAATGAAAGACGGTTTCGTAGAGGATTACCCGACCAACGGGGATCAGCTTTATTCTGATTTCCGATATACCTACGGTGTTGAAGGGGGCGTCGGGTTCGGCCTGATGTTCGACCCGTTCGAGATTCACCTTGGCGCCCAGCTCAAGTGGGGCTGGAGAGAATTCCATAACCCGGATTATCTGAGCCCATACTACTACCGATTCTCCTATCCCCTTGACGTGATGCTCCAGGTGGGAGTCTATTATCAACTTACTCCAAGACACGGATATACCCGCTATCAGCTTCGCAAGATGGCGAGAAATATTGCCAGAAACAATGTACAGTACGACAATTCCGGTAACGGTAGGTAAAGTTACCATAGGCGGTGGACTCGCCCCTGTCCCCCAGACCATGTGCAATACTCACACTTACGACGTCGATGAGACTGTCGCCCAGTGTGCAAGGCTCTCGAGGGCTGGCGCTGAGATTATCCGCATCACTGTTCCCGGATTGCGCGATGTGGAGCATATGAAGGCAATCAGGGACAAGCTCAGGGAGCTTGGAATCGAGACTCCCCTCGTTGCTGACATTCATTTCTCGTCAGAGACTGCCATTGCCGTCGCCCCCTTTGTTGAAAAAGTACGCATCAATCCCGGAAACTTTCACAAGGACCACGAAAAGGCCTGCGAACAGTTCCGCCGTCTGATATCCGTATGCAAGGCGTGTGGTACGGCGATAAGGATCGGTCTCAATCACGGCTCGCTCGGTTCCTATATCGTCGAGAAATACGGGAATACACCCGAGGCTATGGCCCTTGCTGCCATGGAGTGGGTGAGAATCTGTGCCGCGGAAGATTTCCGTGAGGTTGTCGTCTCTCTCAAGGCGAGCAATACGGTTGTTATGACTGAAGCCTACAGGCACCTCAGGGTTATGATGGAGGCGGAGGGAATCCTTTTCCCCCTTCACGTTGGCGTCACTGAGGCCGGCAACGGAGATTCCGGAAGAATAAAGTCCTGTGTTGCCATTTCCGCGCTCCTTTCGCAAGGAATCGGCGATACGATAAGAGTTTCCCTCACTGAGGACCCGGAAGCTGAAATTCCGGTCGCAAAATACCTTTCTGACAGGTATAGCGGAAAGCTGCGCTCCTCGCTTTCGAACCTTCGCATCGAAGGCCGGAAGGCTGAGGCGACATATGCTGCCCCTTCCAGGGAAAGGCTTATCCTGGATCTGTCCTGCGATTTTGGGAGAAGGCTCTTGGAACGGGATATTGATGAAGTTGCGGTAAAAGGAACCTATCTTGAGGACGGACAGATGAAAGGGATTGACGAAGACTTCGGCGAATATCTTTCAAATGAACTTTTACAGGCCGCAAGGCGCCGTTTCTACAAGCCGGAGTATATCGCCTGCCCTGGCTGTGGAAGGACGATGTATGACCTTCAGGCGGCTTTCGAAGCGGTAAAAGCCCGCACGGGTCATCTCAAGAACGTAGTGATAGCCGTAATGGGCTGCATAGTCAATGGGCCCGGTGAAATGGCAGATGCGGACTGGGGATATGTAGGAGAAGGGAATCACCTCGTCTCCATTTATAAAGGAAAAGAGCCCGTCCTAAGGCACGTTCCGGATACGGAAGCCGTAGACAGACTCGTTGAACTTATCGAGGGTAAGGCCTAGACAAGGCCCATCAGAACAAGATAAAAGGCTCCTGAGGGGATTGCGAAGATTGCAGAATCGAAACGGTCCAGCATTCCGCCGTGCCCGGGCATGATCTTTCCGGAATCTTTGACTCCGCAAACCCTCTTCCACTGGGATTCGAACAAATCACCGTAAACACCGGCGACATACATAACAACCGCCGCGGCGATGGAGTGGATGATGGGGAATGTCCACATCCCGGTAAGGCAGAGAACTGCGCCCGCGAGGGCGGCGCAGCCAAGACCGCCCCAGAATCCGGCCCAGGACTTGTTCGGAGATATCTCCGGAGAGAGTTTCTTTCCGTTTTTGCCAAGCAGCATTCCGAACAGATATGCCCCAACGTCCCCCGACCATATGATTATCATCATCGACAGGATAGCAATACCCTTGAACTCCCCTTCCGGACCAAAAGCGATAACGTTTGCGAGGGCAAGCGGAAGACTTATGTATACAAGACCGGTATAAAGGCATCCAAGTTGTCTGAAATCACCCTTGTCCTTGTCATACAGACTCGAGGTCATAAGGGCGATCACGAAGATGAAATTCAGTGCAAGAAACTTTGGATCAACGTGGAATTTGAATACGACAAAGGTGGAGATGAATATGCAGGCTCCGAATACTGTGGAGAGAAGACGCAGCTTCCGGTGTGCGTCACCAAGCGTCATCCTGTAGAACTCCGTCAGCATCGTTACCGTCAGGAACAGCATAAGCGCTCCGTAAAGGTACTCGTTAATAAGGAGTCCCCCGATAACTATCCCGAGAAAAATCAGGCCCGAGATAAGCCTCGTCCACATATTACTCATCAGTGGCCTCTCCATCAGGTTTTACCTTGGGACCGAGGATCCGCTCAAGGTCCTCAGCAAAGATGACTTCTTTCTCAAGGAGCAGGGCTCCGAGCTGCTCGAAGGCATCGCGGTGCCCTTCGATGATTTTCTTTGTCCTTTCATGGATATTGTCCACGAGTTTTTTGACCTCTGCGTCCATAAGCTCGGCAGTCTTCTCTGAATACGGCTTCGTGAGATTGTATCCCCTTGCTCCGCTCGAATCATAGAATGAGAGGGCTCCTACCTTGTCGCTCATTCCATAGTATTGGACCATCGCATAGGCCATTCCCGTAAGGCGCTCAAGGTCATTCAAGGCACCCGTGGAGGGTTCACCGCTGGTCAGTTCCTCAGCGACACGGCCGCCCAGAAGGGCGCACATACGGTCCATCATATTGGACCTGGTCCAGTTCTTCCTTTCCTCAGGAACATACCAGGTAAGACCGAGTGCGTTTCCGCGGGGGATGATGCTGACCTTGAATACCGGATCAGCATAAGGAAGCAGCCATCCGACAAGGGCGTGACCGGCCTCGTGATATGCGGTGTTCTTCTTCTCCGCGGGTGTCATTATGGTTGATTCCTTTCTCTCGAGACCGCCGACGATCCTGTCAACCGCGTCGAGGAAATCCTGCTGGGTAACTGCGGGACGGTTGTTCCTTGCAGCAGTAAGAGCCGCCTCGTTACAGACATTGGCTATATCCGCTCCGGAGAATCCGGGCGTATGCTTTGCCATAAACTTTATGTCGAAGTCTTCCGAAAGCCTGAGGCCCTTGACGTGGACCTGGAATATCTCTTCCCTTTCCTTGAGTTCAGGGAGTTCGACGTGGATCTGCCTGTCGAAGCGACCCGCCCTCATAAGGGCGCCGTCCAGGATGTCGGAGCGGTTCGTCGCAGCAAGCACGATGACGCCGGAATTGGTTCCAAAGCCGTCCATCTCTGTGAGGAGCTGGTTCAAGGTATTTTCCCTCTCATCATTGGAGGTGAATCCCCCGTTTTTCGCCCTGGCGCGCCCAACGGCGTCGATCTCATCGATGAAGACAATGCAGGGGGCTTTCTCCTTTGCCTGACGGAAAAGATCCCTTACGCGGGATGCTCCTACGCCGACGAACATTTCAACGAAGTCAGAACCGGAGATGGAGAAGAAAGGAACGTTAGCCTCTCCTGCCACAGCCTTTGCAAGCAGGGTCTTACCCGTTCCGGGAGGGCCCACGAGAAGTGCTCCCTTGGGGATTTTGCCGCCGAGTGCGGTGTATTTTCCGGGGTTCTTGAGGAAATCCACGATTTCCATAACCTCATCCTTTGCTCCGTAAAGACCGGCTACGTCCTTGAAGGTAACCTTGACCTCATTCTTGTCTGCCAGTTTCCCCGTAGACTTTCCGGCATTGAACGGATTGCCTATTCCGCCCCCTCCGGGAACGTTCCTGTTCATCCCGCGGAACATCCAGGCCCAGAATAAAACCAGAATCAGAAGCGGAAGGACCCATTGCAGCAGGTCAGACCAGATATTCTCCCGGTTGACCATAATGACCTTGACCTTCGCGTCTTCGGGAAGCGAACTGTTCAGGGTTTCGAACTGCATCTCCGGATCGAACTTTCCGGAAACGAGGAAATACAGCTGGGGTGAACGCTTGGGAACCACACCGCCGGGGTAAAGGTCCTTGTAGCGGGAAAGCCTGTCTGCCTTTATCTTGATTTCGCCCTTGAAGTCATTTCGGACGAAGGTTATGGACTCGATGTCTCCGCGTCCTGCCATCTCTGTGACGTCCTGCCACTCCACTTTCTCCGGATTGGAGGAAGAACCGTGCGAGAACATAGCATAAGCAAGGCCCCCTATCAGCAGAAGGTAAAACACCCACGACAGGTTGATGGTTATGACCTTTTTCCTGTTGTTCTTATTGTCGTTGTTGTTGCTTCTTTGTGCCATTATTTACTTGGTTCTTTTTGCTGCCGAGGGCTTCCTCTCCTTGTAGTCTTTTCTGGGAACGTCTGCCCAGAGGTCCTCGAGGCGGTAAAAATCACGGTATTCCTTGAGGAAGATATGGACCACGATATTGCCGTAGTCCTGGATGATCCAGAAGTTGTTCTCCTGGCCCTGGGTTCGGTAGAGCTTGTGCCCCTCCTGTTTCATCTTCTCGATTATGTTGTCGGAAACGGCTCCGACCTGTGTCGTGTTGCCGGCTTCGCAAATTACGAAGAAATCCGTGATTGTGCCTTCTGTCTCGCGGAGGTCAAGAGAAACGACATTCTGTCCTTTCTTGTCGAAGACAGCATCCGCAATTACCCTTAGGTCGTGTGTTATCATAAATAATATTTAGAGTTTCGCAAAGATAATCAATTTCTCTGCCAAATAAAAAGGAAGGTCCCGATACCGACAATTTGTCAGTAGCGGGACCGGTACGCTTACACTCGATGTTCATTAATATTTGCTAAATTTGCAGCACCCGAGAAGGTGCCTTAGTTGCAAAGATATAAAAAATATGCCGGCGTCAAAAATATTTTCCGAGATTAAATGGACGGATGAGGTAGACTCCACGAACTCCGCGGTTCTCAGGGAGATAGACTCTCTTCCTGAACGCTTTGTACTCGCTGCCCGCCTGCAAACGGATGGACGCGGCCAGAGGGGTAATCGGTGGGTATCCGCCCCCGGGGAGAACCTGACTTTTTCCGTTCTCTTGAAGGATATCGGTATACCTGCTGATGACTGGATGGTCCTTTCGGAATCGGTATCAGTTGCTGTCGTTTCACTCCTGGAGGAATGCGGAATTCCGGATGCTTCTGTCAAATGGCCGAATGATATCCTTGTCCATGGCCGTAAGATTGCCGGAATCCTTATTGAAAACGCCCTGGAGGGGAAATACGTCACCAGGAGCATTATAGGCATCGGGCTTGATGTAAATCAGGAAGTGTTTCCCCTGGACATTCCCCACGTGAGTTCAATGGCGCTTGAGACCGGGCGCCGTTATGATATCGCAGAAATCCTGGACCGTTTTATCGTCCATTATACAGATATCCTCCAACTTCCCCGTGAGGAAGTTCACCGCCGCTACATTTCGCGGCTTTTCCGCTTTGGCAAGGCGTCGGAATGGATACTTCCGGACGGGCGGAGGTTTATGGGCACAATAAAAGGCGTCCTTGGTGACGGACGCCTTGAAATTGTTGACGAGTGTGGTGGTATACGCCGGTTCGCCTTCAAGGAGGTTGTTTACTCCCCCCTGAGCTGAGCGATTGCCTTTACCGGGTCCGGGGCACGGAACACGGAACTGCCTGCAACGAGTATATCCGCTCCGTCCCTGATAAGTTCCGGCGCATTTGACGGATCCACTCCGCCGTCGACTTCTATCTTCACTCCCAGTCCCCTACGGTCAATCTCAGCCTTGAGATGCCGGATTCTGGAGTGAGAGTCCTCGATGAACTTTTGCCCGCCAAAACCCGCGAATACGCTCATAATCAAGACAAAATCCACTTCTTCAAGATACTGGAAGATGCTCTCTACCGGACAGTCCGGATTAATCACTATTCCCGGCTTTACGCCGCATTCGCGGATAAGACGGATCACGTCACTGCTTTTCTCCCTTGCGGCTTCGTAGTGAAAGCTTATCATCGAAGCGTGAGACTCTTTTGCAAACCGCTCTACGTACTTTTCAGGATTGACTATCATAAGGTGTACGTCGAGGGGCTTTTCCGCCTTCTTCGCGAGGGCGTTTATGACTGGAAATCCAAACGAGATGTTAGGAACGAAAGTACCGTCCATTACGTCCAGGTGGAAAAGGTCCGCGTATCTGTTTACGAGTTCGATGTCCTTCCCGAGGTCCAGGAAGTCCGCGGAGAGCATTGAGGGTGCAATCAGTGCCATTTACTTGAAATTCACTACGATATCATTAAGCAGGGCGACGAACTTGTCAAGCGAGGCAAGTTCCAGCTTCTCTCCGGGGGCGTGGACTCCGCGAAGGGTAGGTCCGAAGGAAATCATATCCAGATCCGGGAACTTCTCCAGGAAAAGACCGCACTCGAGTCCTGCGTGGATTGCAAGGACAAGGGGATCCGTATTGAAGAGCTTCCTGTAAGATTCAACGCTGACTTTCAGGATGTGAGAGTCGAGGTTTGGTTTCCATCCGGGATACTCGCCGAAGTGCTCGACATCGAACCCGCCCAGGTAGAACGCAGCCTCGACCTTTTCAGCTATGGCGTGGAGTTCGCTGACCACGGAACTTCTCTGGCTCGTAATCACCTTAATGGAATTGTCTCCGTCAGCTTTCACGGCAGCGAGGTTTGTAGAGGTCTGGACCAGCCCTTCGATATCGGGAGACATCTTCACGACCCCGTGAGGAACCGCGAGCAGCGTGGAGATGATGTTTGCCGCGTCGCCTTCAGCGATAGCAGGCCCCCTTCTGTCAGAGGGTTCGCATACAATATGGATTCCGGGGTCTCCCTTTGCGAATTCCGCTTCAAGAATCTTCGAGAATGCTTCTGCGTCTTCAATCATATCCTGAGTTTCATCAGAAGGAACGGCGATTATTGCGGAAGCCTCGCGGCAGATTGCATTAGGCTTGTTACCTCCTCCTATCGAGAGTAGCTGGAAATCGTATTGGAGTTCCGTATAAAGGAATCGCACCAGCTGCTGAAGGGCGTTTGCACGGCCTTTATTGATTTCGTCCCCGCTGTGACCTCCCAGCCCGCCGCAAACGCTGACTTTAAGCGCTTTGTACCCCATCCTGAGGGGTTCAGTCTCAAAAGTATAGGTAGCGGTAGTGTCAAGTCCGCCGGCACATCCGACAAAGATCTGGCCTTCATCTTCGGAGTCAAGGTTAATCAGTGTCTTTCCGGTAATGAATCCGCTTTCGAGAGCGAAGGCGCCGTCCATACCCGTTTCTTCCGAAATCGTGAACAGGCATTCCAGCCGGCCCATGGGAAGATTGCTGTCCAGAAGTGCCAGGCAGGCGGCTATCCCTATTCCGTCATCGGCTCCAAGGGTCGTATTCTTGGATACCATCCAGCCATCCTCAATCTCATACGGGATAGGGTCTTTCCGGAAATCGAACTCGAAGCCTTCGTTTTTTTCGCAGACCATATCCTGATGGGCCTGAAGAACGAGGGCGGGGACGTTTTCCTTGCCGGTTGACGCTTCCTTTATGATTACGACATTGCCGGTCGGGTCTGTCTTGCACAGGAGTTTACGCTCCGCAGCGAATTGCTGAAGGTATGCAGTGATCGGGCCTTCGTGGCCGGATTCGCGGGGAATCCGCGTTATTTCCTTGAAAAAGGCTAAAACAGAATTGGAATCCATACTCTTACGAAATTTTCGTAAAAGTACGAATAATTATTCAGAAGTGAAAGTTAATTTTCTACCGAAACGGTAAGCATATTCTCGATGTCAGTGACCCACTGGCGGAATACCTTGTCGGTAGACATCAGGTCCTGGACAGTGGAGCAGGCGTAAAGGACCGTAGCATGATCTTTACCTCCGATACGGCTGCCAATCGTAGAGAGGGAGCAGTTGGGGATAAGGGCGCGGCACTCGTACATTGCAATCTGGCGGGCCTGTGCAATCTGACGCTTGCGGGTGGAGGACTCCAGAAGCTCACGGGTAATGTTGAAATACTCGCAGACGGTATCGACGATTGTGTCGATGGATATTTCGCTGACGTTCTCGCTGACGATCTTTCCGGTGATATCCTCTGCAAGTTCGACGGTAAGGTCCCGGTGACAGAGGGTAGCGTGGGCAAGAAGGGAGTTCAGGGTTCCTTCGAGTTCGCGGAAATTGGATTTGATCCGGCTGGCAAGGAATACGAGTACGTCTTCACCTATGGCAACGCCCTCGCGGAATGCGCGGCTCCGGAGCATCTCGAGACGGGTCTCATAGTCCGGGCGTGAAAGCTCGACGGAAAGACCCCACTTGAAGCGGGAAAGCATCCTTGCCTCGAAATTCTGAAGGTCCACGGGGGCCCGGTCGGAGGTAAAGATAAGCTGCTTTCCGCTCTGGTGCAGGTGATTGAATACGTTGAAGAACGCGTTCTGGGAACCCTGACCCAGAAGATCCTGTATATCATCCACGATGAGAACGTCGATCTTCATATAATAGGCCATGAAATCCACGAGGTGATTACCCTGCGCTGCGTCCATGTACTGAGTCTTGAACTCGTTTCCGGTGACGTAGAGGGCTACGAGTTCCGGGTATTTTTCCTTGATTTGGATACCTATCGCCTGAGCGAGATGGGTTTTGCCAAGACCGGGGCCGCCGAAGATGAACAGCGGATTGAATGCAGTCTTTCCGGGGGCGTCGGAAATGCTGATCCCGGCGGTAATTCCCATCTTGTTGCACTCCCCTTCCACCATATTCGCAAAGCAGTATACGGGATTAAGCCTGGAGTTGATCCTTACCCTCTGACATCCGGGAACCACGAAGGGGTTCATATTTCCGGAAGGGATACGGGTATTGATCGTTGTCGTAGGGTTGACGGGGGTATTCCCGTTAGCCGCAGGAAAGACCATAGGGGCCTCGCTCCGGACGGTATGTATAAGGTAGCACAGCTTTGCATCTGCGCCGATAGCCCTGCTGAGTGTCCTTTTGATAAGGTCCAGGAATACGTCTTCAAGATACTCCCTGAAGAAATCCGAAGGGACCTCGATAGTAAGCGTCGAGCCTTCAAGCGAGACGGGCTTGATGGGCTTGAACCACGTGTTGAACTTCCGGGGATCGATGTTATTTTCGATAATCCTCAGACAGTTGTTCCACACGGCGATATGTCTGTCAGTTACAGGCACGCTCAAATCTGCAAAAGTTAGGTTTTAAGGGATTGCAAAAATGGAGGAAAAAAAATTGAAAAAAAATGAAAACTGCTATTGCAAAAAAAATATCTTTTGCTTTACTTAAAGGAAGACAAGAAAAATACAAACGTTTATAAACGTTTAATAATCAACGATGTATTTCCTCCAAAATGCCTCTTGTAAATTCCCGCTTGAGTTTTCAATTTTGAATGATTCAAAATTGAGAAAATGTTGAAAAAACGGCTCCAAAGTGTTGAAAACTTGAAGCGTTTACCTCACGGCAACCGCTTTTTCATTCTCAATTTTTACAAGGAAGCAATCTTCATATTTTTTCTTTATCGAGTCCAAGTATTTTTTCGCAGTCACGAGGTCCGGCGAAGTTCCTATTATATATTTATAAAGAGTCCCGACCCGGAGCTCCACCGGAGTCATTCCGCCGAAGAAAGGATCATCCGGAGACATCTTCTTTCCGGTGACGAGAACCTGCGTCCCGTAGAGGACGGATGAGGCGTTAGTGTCTTCAGCTGGTTTTTCAACTGGCACCCCCTCTTCGACAGGCTTTGCCTCTTGTGGTTTCGCTTCAATGGGCTTAGCTTCCTGTACAGGCTTGCTGGTAAGGCCAACCGTAGAGTCGTACCTTGTCTTGAAGGCGGAGAAAGCGTTGCAGATATTTGTTGCGATGCCGTCTCTCCCCTCTTCCGTCCTCATAGCCGCGAGGTCCGAAGGATTTGTGATGAAGCCAACCTCGATAAGCACAGCGGGCATTGCTGTTCTCCACAGTACCCAAAACGGATCCTGCGAGATTCCCCTGCTGGTTTGGATGGGCGATGAGCCCATGGCGGCGGCTACGTCCTCTGCGAAGAAGAGGCTTTGCTCCAGATGGGCATTCTGGATAAGCGAGAAAAAGATGTATGACTCGGTGTCGGAAGGGTCGAATCCTTGATACTTAGTCTCATAGTTGTCTTCGAGCAGCATCACGGAATTCTCTCTCTTGCATAGTTCGAAATTTTTCGAGAACAGGTCGTTGCCTTTACGTGAGGACTGGCCCAGACAGTGGATTGAGTATCCGTTTGCTGAAGTGCCTTTTTCCTGGGCGTTGACGTGGATGGATATAAAAAGGTTAGCGCCGGCGTTGTTTGCGGTCTTCGCCCTGTCCTCGAGTTCGACGAAACGGTCGTCGCTTCGGGTAAGTATTACATTGACCTCCGGATACATCGCGCTTATCTTCTGTGAGAGGCGGCGTGAAATATCCAGCGTGATACTCTTCTCGTTGGTTTTATTGTCGCGGCTGATACAGCCCGGATCCTTTCCGCCGTGGCCGGGGTCGATAACTACGGTCATAAGGCCTGCCTTTTGCCTGGTTTTTGCAAGTAAGTCGCCCTGCGGGAGCAGGACAAGGGCTGTAGCGACAATAGCGATCAGCTTCAGGAAACGGCGTTTCATAGGCCTGTATTTTTGTTTTTAACTAAATTTGACTTACTTTTGCAGATTGCAAATATAGCAAAAATAATGCAAGCAAGAAAGCTGACATACATTGTCGCTGCCGCGATACTTCTACTGGTATCCGGCGAGCATTCGTCATATGCCCAGCTTTTCGGTCGCAGAAACCGCGACAAAGTGACCCCTCCTACGGATTCAACACTTGTTGAGACGTTGCCGGATTCGGTTCTGGCATATCGTGATTCGGTCCACAGGGCTGATTCCGTTGCCCGCCGTGATTCCCTGGACCTTCTCGAAAAGAGTTCCCTGGACCGCCCTGCATTCTCTGAGGCCAAGGACTCCATCATTACGGAGTTCACGGGCGGTCAGAGGAAAATCTACTACTATGGTGGCGCCACGGTAACATATCAGGATATGAAGCTCACCGCGGACTACATCGAGTACGATATGCTTACCAACACGGTCCATGCCACCGGCCTTCCTGACCCTGCGACCGGTGAAATGAAAGGCCAGCCGGAGATGACCCAGGGCAAGTCCAGCTACAAGATGGAGGAACTCCGGTATAACTTCGATTCGAAGAAGGCGCGGATCACCAATATGATTACCCGGGAGCAGGACGGCCTCCTTCAGGGCAAGAACATCAAGATGATGGATGACAAGT
>CALCEJ010000121.1 GCA_937900465.1 uncultured Bacteroidales bacterium
CGATGACGGAACGGTTGACTATTCCCTCGCTACGATAGGCACGTTCTGCCACGAATACACTCATTCCTTCGGTTTCCCGGACCTGTATGACACGGACGGGGACAGCAGCGGCGGATATGCGGAAGGCCTTTGGAGGAGCATAGACCTTATGGACGCCGGAAACCAGAATGGCGGCGGCGCCGTCCCTCCGAACTATTCCGCGCTTGAGAAATACATTTTCGGGATAGGGGAGGCCGTGCCTTTGGAGATTGGCTCCGTGACCCTTTCTCCGGGGGAATTCCGTGTGCTTGAGACGGACAACGAGGACGAAGTCTGGCTGTTTGAATGCAGGAACAACCGCGGATGGGACAGCTACATCGGCGGGAACGGTCTTCTGGTCTATCACCTTGACCGGTCCTCAAGGACTGCCGGGTATTCCACCTCCAGGCGAAGGGATATCTCATTCGCTGAAAGATGGCGCTACAACGAGTTTAACGCAAATCCCCAGTGGCAGGGCGCGGACCTCGTTGAGCCGGATCCGACTGCCGGCGCCTCGTTCCGCCAGGCGATGTCTCAGGATCCCCCCGATTACAATGCGATAATGAATATGACGGCCCATGCGTTCTGGCCGTTTATGGACAGCAATTCCCTCAGCGGCAGGACGGATCCGCCCCTTCTTTTCAGAAGCGGCGAGGAGGCGCCGGTGACGGTCAGCGACATCACAAGGAACGCAGACGGGACAGTCAGCTTCCTCGTGAACGAAAATACGTTCGAGAAGGCACCGTGGGCGAGGATTGACGATACGCTGATTCTGCAGGACGGGGCAATTCTGCGCTGGTCTTCGGATAATCCGGAATATGAGGGCCCCTCTTATATAAAGATGGGCGTTGCAGGGGACAACAACGTCGAGGAAATAGAAGTTTTGCCGTATCAGACCGGGAAGTATGCTTACTGCGCGGAGGGTCTCTCTTCGAGACAGGCATATACGGTCCAGCTTTATTTCAAGGCCTCAGGTGCCCCTGGAAGGATCAATTCCGGAGCCAGTTTCACCACGAAAGCGGCCCCTTCGGCGGATGCGCTTCCATATATTTATCTTCCCGTCAAACGCAATACGGACAATTCATTTCCCCGCGGGACGAGGATTCCGCTCCGGCTTTGGAATGTTACGGATGTTGAGTTCGTGCAGTGGTTCTTCGACGGCGAGAGGATTCATCCTGAGGGTGATTATTACTGGACTGTGCCCCGCTCCGGGGCTCTTTCCGCCGTTATTTCGTATGGGGACGGTTCCTCGGAGACAATATTCAAAAAGATTAACGTCAGATGATATCAGGAAGGCATCTCATATGGGCCTTTGCGGCCGTCACGGCTATTCTTCTGAGCTCCTCTTGCATAAAGGAGACGGAGATGGACCCGGCGATGCTTGAAAGCGGACAGATAAGCCTCAAGGTCCGTGGAAAGACCGTATTCATCTACGACGAGGACGATCATCAGGTCAGTTCCAATATCCACAAGCTCGAATTCCGGGTGGGCTCAGATGATATGACTGAGTATTTCATCATCCATCTCGACGCATTCCCTGCCGCTGTGGACCAGGACGTTACTGCGGATATCCGCTATGTGACGGAAAGGGGCGCCTCCAGAAAGCGGGACGGCCTTTCGATGAAGGTCGTAAAAACGGACGACACCGGCCTTGTCTGGTTGTGGTGTTCCAGGGACAGGACCGGCGCCGTAATTCGAATTCTCAACTAGTTTCCTAGAAGGAAAGGGCGATTCCGATGAAATCTTCGGCCTTGAGGGCGGCTCCTCCGATGAGTCCGCCGTCGATGTCGGGCTCCTGGAAGAGTTCCTTGGCGTTGGAAGGCTTGCAGCTTCCGCCGTACAGGATGGTGAGGTCGTCAGCGACGGCCTTTCCGAAGCGGGCCTCGATGACGCTGCGGATGCAGCGGTGGATTTCCTCAGCCTGGGCTGCGGTAGCGGTCTTGCCGGTTCCGATTGCCCATACGGGCTCGTAAGCGATGACGATTCTGCTCATATCATCAGCGCTGAAGTTGAAAAGGACGTTCTCAGTCTGGGCCTTGACCACGTCGAAGTGCTTGCCGGCCTCTCTCTCGTCGAGGTTTTCGCCAACGCAGAGGATGACCTTAAGACCTGCCTCAAGGGCGAGTTTGACCTTCTCTACAAGCTTTGCATCCGTCTCTCCGTAGTACTGGCGACGCTCGGAGTGACCAAGGATGGTGTACTCGCATCCGACGCTCTTAAGCATATCGACGGAGACTTCTCCGGTGTATGCTCCTTTTGCCTTGTCAGCGCAGTTCTGTGCGCTGAGGGCGATCTTGCTGCCCCTGAGGGCCTCTGCGACTGCATACAGGTGAGTGAAAGGGGGTGCGACTACGAGTTCGACGTTTGCGGGGACCTCGGCCGCCGCCTTGGCGACTGCCTTTGCGAGTTCAACTCCTTCGGGAACTGTAGTGTTCATCTTCCAGTTTCCTGCAACGATAAATTTTCTCATTTTATACAGGGTTATTTGTTTGATTTTCGGTTTTTCTGGGGGTGTTGAGGAAGGACATGGCCTTCTGGGGGCCCACAGTGGAGAACATCTTTATGCCCTCTGCGATATGGAGGCCGGCCTCCCGGATTGTCCCGAGCTCCGACTCCGTCATAGGCGAAAGGACATAGTCGATCTGCTGCCCCTTTGAAAAGTCGTTGCCTATTCCGACCCGGATCCTCGCATAATGGTCAGATCCAAGGATGTCGGTGATGTTCTGGAGCCCGTTGTGGCCGCCGGCGCTTCCTCCGGTCCTCATCCTGATTGTTCCGAAGGGGAGATTCAGGTCGTCGGAGATGACGATAAGGTTCTCCATCGGAATCCCGAGTTTTCCCATCCAGTACCTCACCGCATTTCCGCTGAGGTTCATATAGGTTGAGGGTTTCAGAAGGGTGAAGACGCGTCCCTTGAAGCGGATTTCAGCCGTATCCCCGTACCGGGCGGTGGAGAAAACGGCATTGGACGCCTGAGCCCAGGCATCCAATGTCATAAATCCCACGTTGTGCCGGGTTGAACGATACTCCTCGCCTATGTTTCCAAGGCCTGTTACAAGGAATCTCATATCAGGGGCTGCGGGTTCTTCCGGGGGAAGATTATTCTGCTTCCTTTGCAGCATCAGCAGCAGCCTGCTGCATAGCGCGCGTAGTCTTGACACGGCAGATGATGGTGTTCTTGTCAGAAAGGATGGTGATGCCGTCGAATTTCAGGTCACCTGCGGTCATTCGCTTGTCAAGACCGAGGGGAGTGACGTCGATATCAAGCTGGTCCGGGAGGTCCTTCATAAGGGCGCTGATGCGGAGCTTGCGGCTTACCTGAACGAACTTACCACCGGCCTGGACACCTACGGGATGGCCTGTGATGTTGAGGGGAACGTCGATAGCGATGGGCTTGTCTTCGCTGACTGCGAGGAAGTCCACGTGGAGGCAGTTGTCGTCCACGGGATGCCACTGGTACTCGTGAGCGACTGCGACGTACTTCTTGCCGTCGAGATTAAGGTCTACGATGTGTGCTGCGGGAGTATTGGTAAGTCCCTGGAGCTGCTTTGCGGAAACGGTGAACAGAATGTTCTCAAGTCCCTGGCCATAGAGGTTGCAGGGGACGAGACCCTGGCGGCGGAAAGCCTTCAATACCTGCTTGTTTCCTTTTTCACGGATAGTTCCGTCGAGAGAAAAATGCTTCATTTTTTCCTTTGTTAAATGTGTTACTCAGTCTGATTTTTCACAGACCCCATTGCACCAAAAAGCCCTGCGGCTTTTTAAAGGCTCGCAAAGGTAGTTATTTTTTTTCGATTTGCAAGTGATTATTTTACAAGCTCTACGGCCTTGTTCCAGGCAAGGGTGGTGTAGTAGTTGTCAAGATAGGCGGTACCGTCCGCGGGGAGGTACATCGAGTAGCCGCTGAACGTGTTGATCGGGATGGTGAGGAAATAATCCGTATGGGCGCGGTAAAGGATAGAGGCGTCAATCGCCGCATCGAGGGCGGAGAGATCCTCATCCGGGACATTCGCCTTTTGGAAGATGTCCCGAAGGTCGTAGAAGAAGTGGCGGGATCCGCGGTAGTAGCGCTGGACGCGGCCGGGGTCCACGGTGTCAAGAAGGTTCCGGTAGCGCGAAATGAGGTCCTTGCATACGGCTGCGAGGTTGTCGAGCTTTCTGCAGTCCACCGCCGATACGGTCGCATAAGGGTCCTTCTGGTCCGGGGAATCGTATTGGGCGAAATAGTCCACGCACACTCCTATGGGGTCCGGATTTCCGTTACCGACAAGCCTCGAGGAGATTGTAAGGTAGTCGAAGCCTTCGGCCATAACCTCAGTCTGCGAAAAACCTACGACATCAGTAACGTCCTTGAGCTCATAAGCAACCTCTACGCAGCCCATAAGGCACGCATCGAAAAGGATATAGTCAAGATGCATTGGGATAGCTTTCGCAAAGTCCTTGATGTCAATCTCATAGCGGCTGTTTTCTACGATGTCTATCCCGATGCTCCTTGCGCTGATCGGGGACTTTGATTCGAAAAGGGAAGGATTGTAATAGTACAGCGGCGGGACCCATCCGGAAGCGTGCGATGAAAACACGAGTCCGTAACTCTTCGCGTAGAAGCGGTCTTTAACCTCGGTCAGCACATCACGGAGAGTCTCAGCCGATGCTGCGAGTACCGTGTCAGGCCACACCTTCAGCGTGTCCGCCGTTACGGTTCCTTCCGAGTCTTTGCTGAGCCTGTAGAGAACGGGATTTACCCTTGTCGAGAAATCGTAGTTCGAGACGGATTCCTTGGAAAAGACGAGAAGGACGTCGTCATCCCTGGTGTTGCCGGGGATGTATCCTTTTCGGAGGTCCCTCATATCCGGGCCGATGTATTCCTGAAGGTCGTTGTATGCGGCTGCATACATTATAAATACGTGACGGTTTTCTTCCGAAGGAGCCCTGGTGTTCCCGGAAGAACTCTTTCCGGAGGCCTCTTCTCCGGGGGAGAACCCGAAATCGTCGCCCACGGAGCAACTCCCGGCCGCAAGAACGGTCAGCGCTGCAAGAAGCCGGATGAAAAGTTTTCGCGTCATAATCTTACCAACGCGCAAAGTTAGCATTTTTCAGGGAATTATTCTAAATTTGTGTGCTATGGGACAAAATCTTGATTAAACTATATGAAACACGTTTCAAAAATGATCGCAGTGATTGGAATGGCAGCCGCCCTTTCGGGCTGCAAGGAAGGAAAGGGGGATTTCCGCTATACCGTGGACCAGTTCGCTGACCTGAAGGTAATGCGTTACAAGGTCCCGGGATGGGAGGAACTTACCCTTGGGCAGAAGGAATACGCATATCATCTTGCGGAGGCGGCAAAATACGGCCGTGACATCCTCTGGGACCAGAACTGCAAGGAGAACCTCCGTATCCGCCACGCCGTGGAGGCCGTGCTGGAGAACTATTCCGGCGACCGCGCATGCCCGGAGTTCAAGGATTTCGAAGTTTATTCAAAGAGGCTCTTCTTCTCAAACGGGATGCATCACCACTATGCGGAGGACAAGTTTTTCCCGGAATGCCCGAGGGAGTACTTCGAGGGCCTTCTGGAAGCTGTCGGAAAGGCCGATAAGGACCTCGTCGAGATTATTTACAACCCCGACATCTATCCCCAGAGACGCTTCAACGGCTCCACCGGGGATATCGTGAAGCAGTCCGCCGTGAATTTTTACGAGGGAGTTTCCCGCGATGAGGTGGAGGCCTACTATGCCGGTATCATGGACCCGGATGATCCGGAGCCTGTCTCATATGGGCTCAATACTAAGGTTGTGAAGGGGGAGTTCTTTTTTCAGTACGCCTGTGCTGCTGCCGTTGTGAAGGGGGAGGACGGAGTCATCCGCGAACTTCCCTGGAAGGTCGGCGGAATATATGGGCCTGCGATCGAGAAAATCTGCGGCGAACTTGCCCTTGCGAGGGAATGTGCTGAGAATGACATCCAAAAGCGCGCGCTCGGGCTCCTTATAGAATACTACAATACGGGAGACCTCCGCAAATGGGATGAATTCAACATCGAGTGGGTGAAGGATACGATAGGGACCGTGGATTTCATCAACGGATTTATCGAGGACTACAACGATCCTCTTGGCCGGAAGGCATCCTGGGAGGGCTACGTCAATATCAAGGATATGGAGGCGTCCCGCCGTACGGAAATCCTCAGCGAGAATGCCCAGTGGTTCGAGGACCATTCCCCGGTTGATCCCCGTTTCCGGAAGGAAACCGTCAAGGGCGTATCCGCAAAGGTGATAAACGCCGTATGCCTTGCCGGAGACAGCTATCCGTCAACTCCTATCGGAATCAACCTCCCCAACGCGGACTGGATCCGCAAGGAGCACGGCTCAAAGTCCGTAACTATCGCAAACATCACTGATACATACGACTTCTCCGCCCAGGAAATGCCCACGAGCACCCTCAAGGAATTCGCCTGGAGCGAAGAGGAAATAGCCCTCGAGAAGCAGTGGGGGTCCATCGCGGACAATATCCACACGGACCTTCACGAGTGCCTTGGTCATGCTTCCGGCCAGCTCCTTCCCGGAGTCTCCGGAACAGCCCTCGGGGAGTATGCATCGGCCCTCGAAGAGGCGAGGGCTGACCTTTTCGGGCTCTACTACGTAGCGGACCCCAAGATGGTCGAGCTCGGAATAATCCCCAACATGGAGGTCTACAAAGCCGGCTATTCGGACTATATCAGGAACGGGCTCATGGTCCAGTTCACCCGTGTCGAACTTGGCCGCCCCAACACTGAGGCCCATATGCAAAACCGTAAGCTCATCGCTGAGTGGTGCTACGAAAAGGGCGCTGCTGACGGCGTTATCGTCCGTCGCGAGCGGGACGGCAAGACTTACTTCACCGTAGAGGACTACGAGGCTCTCCGCGGCCTGTTCGCAGAGCTTCTCGCTGAAATCCAGAGGATTAAATCAGAGGGTGACTACGAAGCCGGAAAGGCCCTTGTCGAGACCTATGCTGTCCATATCGACCCCGCTCTCCACAAGGAGGTGAAGGAGCGCTACGAGGCCCTTGATCTCAAGCCTTACGGCGGCTTTATCAATCCGGAAATCAGGCCAGTCAGAAGAGGCGGCAAGGTCGTTGACTACGAGATGGTCTATGGGGACGACTACCTGGGCCAGATGCTGGAGTACGGCCGTAAATACGGCACTCTCTAGCGTTGTGTTATGGCAGACCTTCTCTCCGGATTCAGGGACTACCTTACGATAGAGCGCAGGATGTCGCCGGCAACGGTGACATCCTACTGCTCTGACGTCAAGGGCCTCCTGGATTTCTCCGGAACGGTGAAGGCGTCGGAACTGGACACGGAAACCATAATATCCTATATGGGCTGTCTTAGCGACGGCGGCATTTCGAAGCGGTCCCAGGCGAGGCTTCTGAGCTCGCTGAGGTCGTTTTTCGGATGGTGTGTGGAGGAAGGCGATATCACGGATAATCCCTGTGACAGGATAGAGGCCCCGAAACTGGGGCGTCACCTTCCGGAAGTCCTTTCCGAGGAGGAAGTAACCGCGCTTTTGGAGTCCGTCGATACGTCAACCCCTACAGGGAAGCGCGACCGGGCTATCCTCGAGGTCCTTTACGGATGCGGCCTCCGTGTAAGCGAAGCCGCCGGGCTCAGGATATCCGGAATCTTTATGGAGGAAGGGTTCGTCAACATCATCGGAAAGGGTGACAAGCAGCGGCTGGTCCCCCTTGGCGGGATGGCGGAAGAGGCGATAGACAATTACCTGGAATACAGGCCCATCCCTGCCGGACGGCAGTATGATGACTTTCTCTTTCTCAGCCGCCAGGGAAAGCCCCTGAGCCGGGTTTACATCTTCAATATGGTAAAAAAGCAGGCGATGATCGCCGGCATCCGCAAGGAGATTTCCCCCCATACTTTCCGCCACTCATTCGCGACTCATCTTATCGAACACGGAGCGGACCTGCGTATAGTCCAGGAGATGCTTGGTCACGAGTCCATCCTCACCACAGAGATATACACCCACATCGACACCTCCACTTGGCAGGCGTCGATCCTTAAGCATCATCCGAGGAATTAGGGCCTCAGGCGTCTTCGCTCTGGGCCTGGAGGAAGCACTGGCGGCAGAGGGGTTCGTAGGTGTCTTTTTCTCCAAGGACGACGAGTTTCCGGCTGTCGGACAGACGGTGCGAGTGATTTGCGGGGGAGCCGCAGCGGACGCAGATTGCGTGGACCTTCTGGACGTCTTCCGCGATTGCCATCAGGCCGGGCATGGGCCCGAAGGGTTTCCCAAGGTAATCAGTGTCAAGTCCGGCGATGATTACGCGGACGCCCCGGTTTGCGAGGGTCTGGCAGACTTCGATGATCGAGTCGTCGAAAAACTGGGCTTCGTCGATACCGACAACTTCCACGTCGGGGTCAATCTGGAGCATCCTCGAAGGGGATTTGATAGGGGTGCAGGAAATGCTGTGGGAATCGTGGGACACTACGTCGAGGTCTGAGTAACGCTTGTCGATAGTTGGTTTGAACGTCGCGATTTTCTGTTTGGCGAACTGGGCCCTTTTAAGTCTTCTGATCAGTTCTTCCGTCTTACCTGAGAACATTGAGCCGCAAACGACCTCGATGCTGCCCATTTTTTTTGCGTTTTCCAAAAACATTTCCGTAAATTTGTGTGGTTGACTTCTACTTACAAAGATAGTCAAAATATTGGCTTGTCGTATGGAAAAAATTGACAAAAATATCATACTTTCGCTGGAGGAGCGCTTGGGTGCGCTGAAGGCGGAAATCGATAAGATTTCGGAAGAGATCAAGGCGCTGAAGGCCGTCCCGGAGGAGCTCCCGGTTCCTGCTCCGGCTCCTGCTCCGGAAGACATTCCGGAAGACGACGGAGTGGACTTCACGGGCATCGAGCTCGGCCTCGACGATATCGAGCTCGAGCCAGCGCCGGTAGGGACAGAGGGTCCCGTCCGGTACGCTCCTTCGGAGCTATCCTTCCCAGACGTCCCGTCTGGGCCCCTCCCTCTGACACGGCCGAGGGCGGCCATGCCGGCGGGACCCTCTGTCCCTACCGGCGCTGAAGCCGAGCCTATACCCGAGCCTATACCCGAGCCTATACCCGAGCCTATACCCGAGCCGGCACCAGAACCGGTGTCGGAGGCGGAGGAAGAGGAGGAATTCCCGGAGGGTCCGGACATATCCGCGACGGCACACCTCCCCTGGAGGACAGACCGCGTAGGGATCAGGGTAAAGAACCTCCGGAGCGCCATTTCCCTCTACGACAGGGCCCTTTTCATCGGAACCCTGTTCAAGGAGGATTATTCCCTGTATGACAGCACGATATCGGCCCTGAATAACCTTGAGACGCTGGATGAGGCTGTGGAGTACATTGTGGTCCATTTCCCCGGATGGAACCTCCGTTCAGATGTCGTCTATAACTTTATGATGGCCGTACGGAAAAAATTGGGTTAGTAAGCAGTGGCCGGAAAACTTTACATAGTCCCGACTCCTGTCGGAAACCTTGAAGACATGACGGTCCGTGCCGTCAATGTCCTGAAGGCTGCGGACCTTATCCTCGCGGAAGACACGAGGACAAGCAGCGTGCTCCTGAAACACTACGACATCCACAGACCACTTAAATCCCATCACAAGTGGAACGAGCACGAAACCGTTGCGGCAATTAAGGAAAAGATCCTCGAGGGGGCGGACGTCGCCCTTGTCAGCGACGCCGGAACTCCCGGAATCTCGGATCCAGGGTTCCTTCTTGTGAGGGCCTGCGCGGAAGAGGGAATTGTCGTCGAGACCCTCCCGGGAGCGACCGCCTGCATCCCTGCGCTGGTCTCCTCCGGCCTTCCCTGTGACAAATTCGCCTTCGAGGGCTTCCTGCCCCAGAAAAAGGGCCGCACGACCCTTCTTGAGAAACTCTCCGGCGAAACCCGCACCATGGTCTTCTACGAGTCGCCATACCGTCTCGTGAAAACCCTCCGTCAAATGATAGAATACTTCGGGCCGGAGCGCCGGTGCTCCGTCGCCCGCGAAATATCCAAAATACACGAAGAGCACATCAGAGGTACGCTTTGCGAAGTCGTCTCGCGGCTCAGCGAACACGAACCCAAAGGGGAAATCGTGATCGTTGTGGCCGGCTCTCCCGAAAAGAAAAAGGGAAGGCATAACAAAGATGACACAGAAGAAGACCTCTCCGGAAGGCAGTGACGGGAAACGTCCCCTTTCCGCCTCGTTCGTAACCGGCGCTATCGCCCTCATTTTCCTCGTTACAGGCTACCAGACCGCCCTTTTTGTCCATAAGGCCGCGGTCTCCTCGGTCGCGGCCCATATGGACCGCCCGGACACCGTCTACATCTATGTCGGCGCAAAAGGGGGAGAGGCAGAGCCTTTTCGGAGCATTTGCCGTGATACGGTCGCGAAGCGACGCGCAGATAAGGCTCTGCCTCCCCCCAAAATTGCGCCGGCAGGAAGAAGCGCGGAGATGCGGGAGGCTGTAAGGAAGGTATATCCGCGGAAGGTGGAGAGTTTCCGCTTTGACCCTAATACGGCATCCCTGGATGAGCTGGAAAGGCTGGGCTTCTCGCCGAAGCAGGCGGAGTCCATCCTCAGATACCGCGAAAAGGGGGGACGGTTCCGCCGGAAGGAAGATTTTGCCAAGTCCTACGTCGTCGCGGATTCCGTTTATCAAAGGCTTGAACCCTATATCGATATCCCTAAGATAGACTTGAACAGGGCTGACAGCGCGGCGTTCACTTCTCTCCCCGGAGTGGGGAAGTGGTTCGCAGCGAAGATGGTTGAACACCGGAGGGCGCTTCACGGGTATTCGTATCCGGAGCAGCTGATGGACATATATAATTTCGACAGGGAGAAATACGAGGGACTGAGGGACCTCATCCGGGTAAGTCCTCCGGAGCCGTATCCGCTCTGGACCCTTCCGTCAGACAGTCTGAGGAAACACCCGTACATCCGGACTTTCGGCGCAGCGAGGGCGATAGTGCTTTTCCGGGAGAACAGTCCGAAGGAAGAATGGACCGTCGGGATGCTGAAGCAAAACGGCATCCTCCCGGAGGAAGATGCCGAAAAGCTTTCACGCTGTCTGATTGAATGTCCTCAGTAGCTGTAATTGAGCGGGGCGGGCTCGACTATGAAACCGTCGACGTCGTTAGTGAACTGGTAAGCCTCTTCGCCAATGGAGTCCCTTGATATGCGGTCAATGTAGTTGACGTGCATATGAGCCGTGGCGACGTTTTCGACGCGGATGTTCTTTGTCATATCATAGAATATGTCAAAGATCCTGTCTTTGGAGAGGGGATAGCTGTAATAGGGACCATAAGTGTAAGGCCCCAGCACGACGCCATCACCGTCAGCAAAAATGCAGTAGAGGGTAGTGTCCGCCTCGACATCATCGAGGGTGTCGCACGAAAAAGCCAGCAGTCCGGCGACAACGAAGGCGGCCGCCATGAGGAATCGTTTCATAATCAGTCGTTAACGTGTTTGAGGGCTTCACGGATACGGGCTTCGATTTCCTCGGAGAGTTCCGGATTGTCCTCGAGAAGCTTCTTTGCGCCTTCCCTTCCCTGGGCAAGTTTCGCATCGTTGTAGCTGAACCAGGAGCCGGACTTTACGATGATGCCGGTCTCAACTCCGAGGTCGATGATTTCGCCCGAACGGGAGATACCCTCGCCGAATACGATGTCGAATTCCGCCTTCTTGAAAGGAGGAGCCATCTTGTTCTTTACCACCTTGACCTTCACGTGGTTTCCCAGCGCTTCCTCGCCGTCTTTGATCTGAGTCGTGCGACGGATGTCGAGCCTGACGGATGCGTAGAACTTGAGGGCGTTGCCTCCGGTCGTCGTCTCCGGGTTTCCGAACATAATGCCGATTTTCTCGCGGAGCTGGTTGATGAAGATACAGCAGGTGTTAGTCTTGGAAATGTTTGCGGTGAGCTTACGGAGGGCCTGGCTCATCAGCCTTGCCTGGAGTCCCACCTTGTTGTCACCCATCTCTCCCTCGATTTCCGCGCGGGGAGTAAGGGCCGCGACGGAGTCAATGACGACGATGTCGATTGCTCCGGAGCGAATCAGGTTGTCAGCGATTTCGAGCGCCTGTTCGCCGTTGTCAGGCTGGGAGATCAGGAGCGTTTCGAGGTCCACGCCAAGGGCCTTGGCGTAAGTACGGTCGAAAGCGTGCTCCGCATCGATGATTGCTGCGATTCCGCCGGCCTTCTGGGCCTCCGCAATCGCGTGGATGGCGAGAGTGGTCTTACCGCTGGACTCGGGACCGTAGATTTCTATGATCCTTCCTTTTGGATAACCACCGATTCCCAACGCGTGGTCCAGAGCGATAGAACCGCTCGGGATTACCTGCGACTCATCCCATTGTGGCTGATCTCCAAGCTTCATGATGGTACCCTTGCCGTAGTCTTTCTCGATCTTGTCGATCGTGGCCTGCAGCGCCTTCAGACGGGCGGCGTTCACATCGGCACCTTTCTTTTCTTCTGCTTCCTTAGCCATAATGATTGTTTTTATTGTTGGTTAGTTGTCAATTACGGCCCTTTTTGACCGATTATGGCAAAGTTATGAATTTTGGTTTTAATTCACTCTTTTTTTTGATTATTTTTGCACATAGAAAAAATGGCAGCCCCGGATGAAGAAACGTCTACTTGGAATGACCCCCTCCGAACTCGGAGAAACCGCGCTTTCGAAAGGCCTTCCCGGCTTCGCCGGAAAGCAGGTCGCAAGGTGGATGTACGTGCGTAGGGAAACTTCCCTTGAGGCTATGACAGACCTGTCGAAATCCGGCAGGGAAGCCCTTGGGGAGGAGTTCGAGGTTGGCGCGGCTATGCCGGTTTCCGTCGTCTGCTCAGCGGACGGAACGAGAAAGTACCTTTTCCCCGTGGACGGGGATCCCCAGAACGCCGTCGAGGCGGTGATGATACCGGATGATGACAGGAAAACCCTCTGCGTATCCTCTCAGGCCGGCTGCAAGATGGGTTGTAAATTCTGTATGACGGGGCGCCAGGGTTTCCACGGAAACCTCTCCGCGGCGGATATCCTTTCCCAGTTCATTACAATAGATGAGTCGTCGGAGCTCACTAACGCCGTTTTTATGGGGATGGGTGAACCCCTCGACAACTGGGAAAACGTGAAAAGGGCGATAGATGTGCTTACCGCTCCTTGGGGCTTCGCCTGGAGCCCGAAGAGGATAACCCTTAGCACAATCGGGGTGATCCCTAATCTCCGGAAATACCTTGACGAATCGCGCTGCCACCTTGCCGTGAGCCTTCACAACCCTTTCCCGGAGGAAAGGCTCGAGATTATGCCCGTCGAGAAACTCTACCCTATGGAAGATGTGCTGGACCTTATCAGACAGTATGATTTTACGGGCCAGCGCCGCGTGAGTTTCGAATATACCATGTTTGCGGGGTTTAACGACTCCCCGCGTCACGCTGAAGCGCTTGTCCGCCTTCTGAGGGGCCTTGAGTGCCGCGTGAACCTTATCCGTTTCCATAAGATCCCCGATTTCCCTTACGGGACTTCTTCGGACGAGGTAATGGAAGATTTCAAGAACCGTCTCCAGCGGGGCGGACTGACCGCAACAATCCGCGCATCCCGCGGCGAGGATATCCTCGCGGCCTGCGGAATGCTCTCCGGAAAGCATAGGAGGGGAGAAAGATGAAAAGGTTCTTCCTGGTAATATGGGCCCTTGTCCTTGTCGTTTCG
This sequence comes from uncultured Bacteroidales bacterium, assembly GCA_937900465.1. Classification (GTDB taxonomy): domain Bacteria; phylum Bacteroidota; class Bacteroidia; order Bacteroidales; family UBA932; genus Cryptobacteroides. Next base: position 13,729 of record CALCEJ010000121.1, read on the forward strand.
GGATTGAATGCGCAATCCCGCTCGTCGGCGACCTTCGGCCTCGACCCTTCGGACGATGACGCCCTGGAGAGAATCCGTTCAAGGAGCGACAGTATCCGGCGTCACCGCCCCGTGATAGCGCTTGTGCTGAGCGGCGGCGGAGCGAAGGGCGCGGCCCAGATAGGCACCCTTAAAATGCTCGAAGATTACGACATTCCCGTGGATATGATCGTAGGAACCAGCGTCGGAGGGCTTCTGGGCGGTTTCTATGCCCTTGGTTATCCGGCTTCTTTCCTGGATTCCCTGGTCCGGTCCATTGACTGGGGACTTGCCCTGAGCGATGACATCCCACGCGAGTATATCTCTTACCAGAAAAAGGAGTACGACTCTAAATTTGCGCTTTCGATGCCCTTCACTCTCAGAAAGAAAAACATCGAAGTGCGTCCTCTTGCCGGGCAGAGCCTCGTTGGCGGCCTCAACGTCAGCTATATCATTTCCTCCCTGTCCTCTGGATATGCGGATTCGACGGACTTTTTCAAGCTCCCCATCCCTTTTGCCTGCGTCGCGACGGATATGGTCTCCTGCAAGGCCAAGGTATGGCATAGCGGAAGCATAAACGAAGCTCTCCGGTCCACTATGGCAATCCCTGGCGTCTTCGCCCCGGTGAGAACTGGAGGGATGGTCCTGGTGGACGGTGGAATGAGGAACAATTTCCCCGCGGATATCGCAAAGGATATGGGCGCTGACGTTGTAATCGGGGTGAATCTTTCCAGCACGATGGACTCTACGGACGAGTCGACTCTCCGTAACTTCGGCGATATCGCGATGAGGGGAATAGATATGTTCGGAAGCGACTCATACGAGCGTAACGTCAAACTTGTGGATATCCACATCCGCCCTGACGTCAACCCATACCATATGCTGAGTTTCAGCCCGGATAACATAGACACCCTGCTTGTCCGCGGCTACAGGGCCGCAGATGCCCACGCATATGAATTCGCTATGCTGAAGAGCCGGTGCGGAGACGCCGGCCATACCCTTCAGGGCACCCCGGCCGTGGATATAAACGAAACCCCCGTGGTCATAGGAGATGTCTCCGTCACCGGAGTCTCTCCGGAGGAGGCGGAGACCATAAAGTCCAGGATCTACCCCAAGCCCGGAAAGATCGTCAGCCGCCGCGAGGCGGAAAACGCCGTCGCCTCGATCTTCGGCCGCGGAGGATATAATATGGTGAGCTATGATATGCTTGGGTCCGGGGAACCGTACACCTTCCATCTGAATTGCGTTAAGGGACCTAAGAACCGCCTTGGAGTGGGTCTGAGGGTGGATTCTGAGGAACTTGTATCCCTTCTTTTCAACGTCGGGTTCAACACCACCTCTCCCCACGGCTCCGCGCTGGACCTGACAGGAAAGATAGGCTCGAATCCCTACTTCGATTTCCACTACATCCTTAACATTCCCGCACTTCCTACCCTGAACTTCAGGGCTTTCGTCAGATGGACGGACAGGAACCGGTTCTACTACGGAGGAAACCGATTCAATATAAATTACCTGACTTTCTCGCAGGAGCTGTACCTCTCGAATATAGCCTGGTCGGAATTCGATATGAAACTTGGAATCCGCAACGACCTCTACAAGATCAACTCCCTTCTGACTGACGATATCGTCGCGTCATATGACCGTTCCGCAGCGAAAATGGACTACCCGTCCATATTCCTCGAAGGCTCGCGTCAAGATTCAGCGTAATCCCTGCGACGGAATTATTTTCAACGTTGAGATTCAGCCCCTCCAGCACGAAACTCGTCGCCGGAACCGGACTCTGATAAGTAATCGACGCGCCTTCACTACTCGTAAATCCGCCCGATTCGCTGTACGAAACGTAAATCAAATTGCTACCATTTTCCGTGCCGACATTCGCCGAACTTAAAATAACTGTCTTCGCGTCCGTGTCAATCACTTCGCCCGCATAAAAATCTGCCACCGCCGTTTATCGAAACACTGCTGGCGGAATTTGAAATCGTATCGGCGCCAGAACTGCCGAGAATCGTCTTGCCAATGGCGTCGTTCTGAATGTCAAACTGATAACTGCTGCTGTCGCCCGCGAAATTCTCCGCCGCAAGCTTGATGACGGTTTCGCCGCCAAATTCCGGCGCAGTCGCCACGCCATTGAGTTCGACCCGCGCCGCTCAATTTTTCTGAAAGGGCGAGGCTCGTCACGCCGCTGCCAATGGAAATATTTTTGACGAGTACCCACGGAATTTCGTCAATCGGTAGCGTTGTTCCAATCGAGCGTAACGGCGGTCGCGCTGATTCCCGTCGCCGTTACCTGCCCGCCGTTGAATTTGAAATTACCGAGACCAGAAATATTTCCGGCGGTAAGCTTGCCGCTCCATGCACCCTGTGCGAAAATATTCAGCGAATCGACGCCGGAGAGTACGCCCGCCGAAGTCAGCCAGCCGCCAGCGAAGTTCCCGTGCCGGTAATCGCGCTGGCAACGGTACGCCGCCCTCAACGTAGCTG
>CALCEJ010000122.1 GCA_937900465.1 uncultured Bacteroidales bacterium
AAAACATATACGGTTTATGCCTGTCCTACGTGCGGAAGGATCACCGGTGAAGGAGGAAAGACGTTCCTGCTACCGGATGCCCGTGTTGCCGTTCAATACGTCTTCTGATATGAGAATACCGGTAATACCCGCGCTGGCTGCGCTTTCTGTTCTTTCCTGCGGCCCCGCATCCCGCCTTGAAAGCATCCGCAGCGGCGAGATGGCTGCGACAATCCATATTCCGGATGAAGATTATACCCCTCCTACGGAACTCGAGATAACATCCGACGCGAGGGATACGCTGATGGTGACTGACCAGGAAGGGCGCCAGATACTGATAATGAAAGCAGTAAGGGATTCTGAAACAGGGGAAATGGTAGCGACAGACGTTCTTGACGCGTCCATTGTCACTGCCCGGTTCAGAAATATTGCCGAGCGGCACGGGAAGGTGGACCTCGAATTTGAGATCCGGGTTCCGTACAGTATGGCCAGCAGCCGCTGGCAGCTACGTTTCAATCCGGAGATGTATATCCTCTGTGATACGACAGCCCTTGAAAGCGTCCATATTACAGGTCCTTTCTACCGGAGGCTCCAGCTTCGCGGCTATCAGCAATATGAAAAATTCCTTTCGTCCATAATCTCAGACACAACCCGGTTCATAGACCTCCGTAACCTCGAGATATTCATCCAGAGGAACATCCCTGAACTGTATAGATTCAGAAACGACACTTCATATGTCTCGGATGCGGAATTCCTTTCCTATTACGGAGTCAGCGAAAAGGAAGCGATAGACCATTATACCTGGCTTCACGCTAAGAGGATGAACGAAAGGAGACGTTCCCGTCAGGAGGAAATGTTCCGCCGCTATGTAAGGGCGCCGCTTGAGACGGAAGGAGTACGCCTTGACACCGTCCTCACTCCCGGATCCATCGATTTTATCTATACATATCCGGTTACGGTAGCGACAAGACCGGGACTCAGGAAGATAGATATCGTCCTTTCCGGGGATATCCTCGAAGACGGGAGACGCATATGTACGATGCCAAGGACAGAACCTCTTACATTCTACGTCAGTTCCCTGTCAGGGTTTATGGACTACAGGGAAAAATACATCGACAAGGTGATAGAACGGAGAGCATACGAATCTACGGCCTGCTACATAGATTTCGCCGGCGGAAAGGCGGAAATCGACCTTGACCTCGGACATAACCGGGAAGAAATAGGAAGAATAAGGGATAATATGGATGAGCTTGCCCGGAATGAGATTTTCCAGATAGACTCCGTGCTGATTTCTGCATCGGCCTCGCCGGAGGGTACTATAGGCCTTAACAATTCATTGTCGAAAAGGAGGGCCGCGGCGGTGGCGGAATATTTCTCGTCGCAGATTTCATCCGAACTCAGGAGCCGGTCGCTCGGGGAGAACTGGAAGATGCTTACTGCGCTGGTGAAAGAGGACACCGTCCTTACAAAGAGTGACAGGGATGAGTACCTTCGGCTTTTAAAAGAGGTGAAAGACGATGACAGGAGGGAGGAGAAACTGCGTTCATTAGCCGGATACACATATATGAGGGAGGTTCTTTACCCAAGACTTCGAACGGTCAGGTTCGATTTCCATCTCCACCGTCGGGGAATGGTCCGGGATACTATCCATACAACAGAACTTGACACTGTCTATATGAAAGGACTCAAGGCGCTCGAGGAGAGGGATTATGAAAAAGCGCTGACACTCCTTAAAGGCTACCGGGACTACAATACAGCTGTTGCATATGCCTCGATGGACTACAATGCGTCAGCGCTCGAGATACTCCGGGAACTCCCCCCTACGCCCCGGATAAAGTATATGCTCTCTGTACTGCACTCAAGACGCGGAGACGATACGGAGGCTGTCAGAAACTATCTTGAAGCTGTCAGGGAGGACAGGACCCTTATCCACAGAGGCAATCTGGACCCTGAAATCAGGGCGCTCACAAAAAAATATGATCTCGACAAAGTGATTCAAAGATGAAACCATACACTCTACCAATCTTCCTTTTGAGTACCGCCATTGCCGTTTCCTGCTCAATCCGGGCTGTGGAAACAGACGACACTCAATCTCCGCTCAGGTCCGCTGTTACGGCGCCCCGGAGCAGGGCTCTGACCGTTCCGGACGATATCAAGACGCTTTCATTGGGCGTGTACGAAAACGGATTCCTTACATCACGGTGGGCGGGAGATGTCGATTCCGACAGTTGGAGCATAACGCTGGATTCGCTTCCAACCGGCTCCAAGACGGTCTACGCATTCGCAAACCTCTCCTGCGACGAATTCCCCGCGAAAGTAACGGATATCCCCGCCCGGATAATGACTCTTGACCATATTCCCTTGCTTGACCTTACTGTGGCTGGAGTACCGATGTCCGGAAGTACAGTCATTAACCCAGATATTCCGGTTTCCCTATCAGACCTGAATCTAAGACGGCTTATGTCCCGTATCGTATTAAGTTCTGTAACCTTTTCCGGTTTTGCGTCCTCGCTCTCCCTGCAGATGACCGGAGCGGTCCTTGTCAACGTTCCGTATTCCGTTACGGCAACCGGGACGGCGCTTTCGGGAAGCGATGATGAGTTCCGGATGACAGCCTCTTCAGGTGAGATTCCCCTTGAGGGCGGAATGGACTACGATGGGGGCGCAGACGGCCTTCCGGCATCGTTTTACTGCTTTCCCAATACCCAGTCCTGCCTGAAGACGAAACTCTCCGTCAAATGCTCCGCTTCCGGGGGAAGGACATACTGGTATCCTATGGAACTTCCACAACTCACGGCGGGATACTCTTACAGCGTCTCCCTCACAGTGACAGGTCCCGGATCGCCAAATCCCTGGACAGATGTCGAAAAGACTTCCTGCAACGTTATCTGTACGGTTTCCGCCTGGAAGGACGGTGCAGCATACGAAGAAAACTTCTGAATTCAACCCAAATACAATCTTTATGAAAACAAAACATTTTCTCACGCTGGCGGCAGCTCTTCTTTGCTGCGCCCTCCCCTCCTGCCTTAAAGAGGGCAGGAACGAACTCCTTCCCGGTGTTGCTCCTACGGAGACGGGAACCCTTTCAATCAATATTGACGGTATCCTCCCCGGGGCGACCAAGGCTGACCCCGTGGCATACGCAACGACCAAAGACTACGAAGTCGCCGTAAACAAGGTTGAAGTATTCATTTTCAATGCAACAGGAGTCCTTGAACGCTACATCAACGGCACTCAACTGACTAAATCCGGGATCCAGCTTACGGTCGGAAGCAAAACTGTCTATACCGTGGTAAACGGACAGGACCTTGCCGGCTCCGTCAAGAGCCTCTCCGAACTTGAGGCATTGGTAGCTCCTTTCCAGGTGTACAATTCAACGGTTGTATCCTCCGGGATGATAATGACCGGGAAGAATACTGTTGAGATTGTCGCAAACACCAATGCCACCTGTGACGTAACGGTAAGGCGCCTTGTATACCGTGTTGCGCTTGAGAAGGTGACAAGCGCTCTTCCCTCCCAGCTCGGTACCGTTACGGTAGAGGGAATGTTTATGGTAAACGGAGGCGCGGATCTCCGCCTCTCCGATATCCAGACCGCAGGTAATACCACGATTCCCCCTTATAATACCCTTGGAAAGAAATCAGGAGGCGCAACGGTCGTAAGTCCGGAAACCAGCGACGCTCCGGCTCTAATGTACTCTACAATCAATCTCTCGACTACGGTTGATATCTCAACAGACCCGAAATTCGTATATTCATACCCCTCGAGCTGCTCTACGGCGAACTATGAGCAGAAATTCGTCGTCCAGGCTCTTGTCGCCGGCGTACGCTATTACTATCCCATAAAACTCTCCGGTATCAAAAGCAATGAAACCGTAACGATTAATCTTGTAATCAACAACCTCGGAAGCACAGATCCCAACAAGGAAGTTGAAAAGGGAACCGCAACTGTCAATGTAACCGTAAGCGGCTGGGACAGCGGAATATCGAAAGAATATACAATCTAGGCAATGAACGGAAAAGTGTGCATAATCGCGGCGGCAGCACTTGCTGTGTCCTGTTCCCTTATCCTTGAGGACAGGGGAAAGTGCCCTTGCATCCTCAGCTTCGAAGTCCTTGATGACAGGGCTCTTCCCGAAGGGAGCGAAGCGTTCCTGGAGGTGTTCGGAAGTGAGAACACAAACGAAGCGGAGGACTACGTCCCGCTGGAGAAGCTGCACCCGGACAAGTATTCCCTGTCCGTGGCAAGATCGGCACGGCGGGCCGGGGGTATCATAGGCTTTGAGGGCTGCTACCGCGACGGCACACGGTTCATAATACCGGAAGGATTCCAGTGTGACAGGTACTATGTTTTTACCTCCGATGTGGATGCTTCAGGAGAGGAAGCGCTCGTACCGGTTACCCTTCGGAAGGAGCACTGTGTCCTTACGGTGAGCTTCCCGTCTGCGGACCCCGGAGCCCATCCCTTCGGGATTGTTATAAGTGCCTTCGGGTGCGGGATAGACCTCTCGTCCGGCATTCCCGTCGGGGGAAGGTTCCGGGCAAGGGCAGATTATATGGGCGAGAATACATTCAGATGCATACTTCCGCGTCTTGCGGATCCGGATATTCTGGATCTTGAGATTGTAGACCTCGAGCTTGGGGATGCTCCTATGGACTCGTTTTCCCTTTCAGCTATACTTTCCGAGGTGAAGGACTTCTCGTGGGCGGACGACAATCTGAAGGATATAACCCTTTCGATTGACCGTTCGAGGTCCGAGATATCAGTTTCCGTTGAGGGATGGAGTGAAGGCAGTTTAATACATCAGGTAATATGAGAAGAATCGTTATTTACTTATTATCGGCTGCGGCGGCAGTAATCTCATGCTCTCCCGTGGAACGGGATGCTGAAGACAGACCTGAAGCCAATTACAGGATCGGATTCAGTCAGGGCGATGGAACAAAGAGCAGCATAATGTCCGGTTACGGCGCCTCGGATTCATACGCCGGTATTTTTGCCTATGCAATATATTGCGAGGGGAAGAAGATCGCATCCTCCCCTTCCCCCGCCGTTACGCTTTGCAAGGACGTAAAATACAATTATTACGCAGTCTCCGGTGACCCTGCGAGCTGGTTTATGTTCCCAGGGAATGAGAGCGATATGGACGTAGCGGCAAACTATACCGCAGAGGCCCGTTCATTTGAAGAACTGATAGCTGATAACGCTTCCTTGCCGATGTCTTTTCACGCCCTTAACCTCCTGCCATCTGAGATGGACTCATACGACGGCTCCGCGGACGGGACAATCGTGTTCCCTCTCGAGAGACTCTATGCCAGGGCGAATCTGAGGGTGGATACTTCATCTCTGGATGAGGGCGTGACCATCAATTCGTTGACGATGTCAGTCAGGAACGCCGCAGCATCGTGCGCGCTTTTCAATCCCGAGAGCGTCAACTGGAAATATGTGGCGCTGATGAGTTCCGGCGACTATGATGACAGCTATATAAGTCCGGATGTTACATATGTACTGTACATCCCGGAAAATCGCCAGGGAGACCTCCTTCCGGACAATGACAATGCCGCCGGAAAGTCTGAAGAATTCCTTTCTTCGGCGGAGGCGGCACGGACGACTTATATCGAGGTGTCCGTGAACTATACGGTTCCGGGAGGTGGCGGCGGTGATGTAAAATACCGCTTCTATCCCGGTAAAAATGCCACATCGAACTTTGACATTGAAAGGAACAGGACATACGATATTACGCTGAGGCTCAGCTCAGACGGACTTTACCTCGACGGCTCGTGGAAAATGGACAATTCCGGTTTCAGCGACGGAAGGTCGCTTACGCTTCAGGCGCAGGCGTACAACACACTTCCCGGGGACTGGATATGGTTACGATGCAACTACGACTATCCGCTGAAAGCGTCTGACGGAAATGCATCGGCCCTCGATTGGAGTTATAAATACCGGACCGCTGACGGATATGCCTTTGGCACAAAGTCGCAAATCGATGGCTGGATATCCTCCGGAACGGCTCCGCCCTATACGCCCATCGTTGCGGGAAAACTGCTTTGCATAAGCTGCGTCTATGAATTCTACGGTTATCCGCTTGCCTCGTGCGGAAGCTACTCCTATGTTGACAGGCTTAACTTTCTGAAACAGAACGGACGCTATGATCCGTCAACCCATAAGATTTACTGCCCGGTCTGTGCCGCGGAATGGTACGATGACAGGCTCTCTTCCGGTGACCTTTTCAACAAGGTATTCAGTGGAGACGGGAGTTACGACGTGCTGGGCAATTTCGAATTCTCCCCTGTCCATTATGGTCTCATTGCCTACCAGATTCCGCCAACGGCGACAGCCGGGACTACCTTTACCGTCTCCGTCGCAACGCGGGACGGCCGCGTCAGGAAGGATATGGACTTTTATGTCCGCGGTGATACGGTCCCGTACAGGATGAATGCGATTCCTAACGGTTATATGGGCGAGACAAGGCCCATAACGACGCTCGTAAAACCAGCTCTGATGACAGAAGGCGAGATTCGGTACGAAGTTGACAACGAGAGCGTTGCGTCGATTGAGGTGCGAAGCGGCGAACGGCTTCTGAAACTTCTTAATCCGGGGACGGTAACAGTCCGGGCCGTAAAGAAATCAGATTCCTCCGTCCTTCACGAACTCAGGGTAAAGGTATTCACGCCCATCCCTTCCTTCAGCACGAACCACACAGACGGGCTGGGAAACCACGGGTACATCCTCGATGCAAACGGCGCTTCCATACCGGCAGTGCTGCAGTACACGGACTCGACGGGAAAGGCGTTGTCGATGGATCCTTCGGTATGGGCATCGATTAAAGGACGGTTCGTCGTATCATCCGCGGGAGAAATATCCCTGACGAAGGTTTCGGACGGAAAATATCAGATCCAGGCTACGGACATTCCGACTGCGGGGACATATGACGGCACTTCGGAAACGGTTCCGGAGTTCAGCGCAGCTATCAGGCATACGATTTTCAGGGACGAGGTTGCAATCGATGAGGCTTCCGTTCCGGTACTGCTTCGGAATCCTTTCTACGGTTTCCCCTCTTCAAATGAGGTCTCGTATTATCATATCAGGGGCACCACCGCCCTGTACCGCTTCTCAACTGGATCCGCCGTAACGGGAACGAATCTCGGACTGTTCACTAAGATAGTCCGAAACCGCGGCTGGAAGTTCACAGGGGGAGGTTCGTCCGTGCCCATCACCGTTACATCGACAACTGAAGACCTGTTTGCGGAAGAATACTCTTTCGAGGGATCTTCGGTCCTTAGGATCGGTTATGACGGCGAAACTACGGACTTTGTCCCCGGAACACTGACTCTTCGAGGATCAGTGACGAACCGAAATTCCGGAAGGACTGTTACGAAGGATTATGCAAAGGTCTCCGTTACTGAAAAGGTCGTTCCAAGGGTTAAATGGATTACGATAGCGGAAGAGAAATTCGCCCATAAGGACGAACACCGCATCATCATCGACCCCAAGCCTCTTTCCGGTGCCCATAAAGATGATATCCTATCCCTTTTTGACTGTACTCCGGTTGAGATTATGCCTAAGACATTCGCATCCGGAAAGGGTTTCTACCTGGAAAAATATGTGAAGGAATCCGGGACGTCCTATACAGTTGAATGGAACGAATGGGATTACCTGATAGTGTTTGTCGTCGTGCCGATGAAACTGCGGGATTGGACTCAGGAGGATTTCAGAACTTATAACGATCCCCTTTTCCATAGGGCGGGCAACCCTTCCGCAAAGGATTTCGACGCATATTTCGATTCGTCATTCAGTGAGATTACGCCTCTCGGGCCGGAGGATTCCGCCTATTGGGTCCACTACGAGAACGTTTGGTAAAATATTTGTATATTTGCCGCCGTGAGTCGCTTTGGTATCATACTCGCGGCGGTTTTTTCCGTCCTTTCATTCTCCCTTGCCGGGTGCTTCCAAGCATCCGCCCAGGAACCGGCGGACTCCGTCGCCATCGAAATGATCCCCGATGAGAATCCGACCGAAATCCTTCCGATCGAGGATCAGGTTATCGAATATGCAAAGTCCTTCCTTGGAACCCCCTACAGGCTTGGCGCCGTTGGCCCTATCCAGTTCGACTGCTCAAGCTATACAAGGTACGTCTTCAGGCACTTCGGATACGACATTCCCGGCTATTCTGCTTCCCAGTTCCGCTGCGGTACCAAGGTTGAGAGCTATTCAGATCTCCGGAAGGGCGATCTCGTGTTCTTCGGAAAGCGGGGAGATATCCGGAAGATAGGCCACGTCGGCATTGTCGTCGAAATTCTCGAGGAGCAGGGCTCCTTCTCTTTCATCCACGCCTCCGTTACCGGCGGAGTCGTAATCCAGCAGGCGAATCATCCCTATTTTATGATGCGCTATATGGGTGCCCGCCGCATTCTCGAACATTCGTCGTACGACAAATAAACAAAGGGGGTGACTAAAAAGGTCGGCCTCTTCTTTTTTGTGCGCCAGGCTCCGCAGCGGCAGCTGCTTGCCTCTGAGAGGACTCCGCTCACTGCGTTCGCTCCGGCCCCTCCC
>CALCEJ010000123.1 GCA_937900465.1 uncultured Bacteroidales bacterium
CTGCGTGTAGAACTCATCATTCTTCGCCGCTTTCGCATCACCAAGGTTGGTATTCGCCATAAGACAATGATTTTCACTTAACTTACAAAGATACGATTTTTGAACGAGAGAGCGACGAAAAACTATACGACTTTTGATGGGAACCGGCAAAAGTATCACATTCACCCCCGCACATGCCCTGCTAAATGGTTGATTATCAGCAAGGATACGTACAAATCGTAATACTTTCCACAGAAGTCATATAGCCGGGCGGACGGGGCAGCGACGGGGCGGAACTCCACCTTACTCCGCCACTCCAAGGCGTCAAACAACGGGGTTTTTCTTGGAGTGTTGTCGCTACGCTATGTTTGTGTCGCTCTGCTCCCTGTATGGATAACCCCTCCCTCCTCAACAACAACTACGAAAGTCATTGAGAGAAACCCGTAAGGGCAGGATGGCGAAGCCACCTTTTCCTTTTGTTAGTGTAATCTTCCTGTAAGTTGTAGATATTCAAGTAAATAACAGAGGGTTGCTTCAACAGAAATTGGAATACCTGTTCCTCTCTCTATGTTCTCCCTCAACTTATCCACGGGATACTTGTACTTCTCATAGAACAAATCCTTCTCGTTCAATAACAAATTGTAATTGAAATAGTAATTGTAGTTAAGGAATAGTTCAATATAGTAATCTATGCTTTTCTTTTCTTCAAATACTTCAATATTATCTTTTATATTATCATTGAAGTTTTCATTGTATTTTTCCTTCTCATTCAACTTGTCATTTGCATTAAGGGGGTTTCCCGGGTTTTCGTTCGGGTTTATTTTCGGGTTTTCACGGGTTTCTACGGCAGGTTGGGGTTTTGCTACCGGTTGCGGTTCCTGCATCGGTTCCTGTTCCTTCAACTCCCTCTCTTTCCGTCTCCGCTCATTGGCTTCCTCCTTGGTCTCCCCGGTGCGTGGTCTTCCTCCAAGATGCCCATAATCCGCACCTTTGTTGCCGTGGTCTCCACCCTTCACTGCGTTCTTGTGCCTGTTGGCTGATGCCTTCACAAGCGGTTTTGCCAGAGCAAGGAGGGCATTGACCTTTCCATCCTCGCTCCGGTGCTCCTCACCTTTGATAACGAAATCTCTCAATCGTGCCACGAACTCACCAAGGGACGCATAGTCCAGTTGCAGTTCTTCCGCTGCCTCAAAGAAACTCTCGTACATCACAAAACTCATTGTCTGTTCATTATCGTTCATTGTAATAGTAAAGGACCCGAGATGCCGTTGGAGGACGTGGAAACTCCGCAGGCAGGTCAGGTCCGTTTTCTCTTATTCTTCGGCACTCTCCATCCACGTCAAGTGCTTGATTATCTTCTATATAGAATATACAAAAAATATCCGGGAAAACCAAATCGGTTCCGGCTCCCATTGAATAAATAGTATGGTTGGTTTGAATAGTTTAGTTGGATGGCGAAAAAAGTTGTAGCCCAGGACTTCACAGCCGGGGCTACTCATATCGTATTGCCGAAATCTATTCTTCGGATTGTTGGTCTATGGCTGCAGCGATTGCATCACCTTGCCGCTTCAAGTCCTCGTAATCGCCAAGCGATAATCCCATTCCCCACGCCTCCTTCTGCTCCTCAACCTCCGTCTCTGCATCCTGCCGCTGCATTTCTGATATTGCAGCCATCTGTTTGGTGGATTGAACCTCCTTTTGTAGTTGTGAGATTTCTTCTTGTTGCTGGTCAATGGTTTGAGTATCCTGCCTCAACGCTCTGACAAACCGCTCAAAGTTCTCATCGCCTTCTCCATTATAGTCAAGGTTGATGTACTTCCGCACCACTTCTGCCATTTCCCTTTGGTCAACGCAAATGTAGCGTTTGAAGTTCTCCTCTGTCTGGTGCCCAGTCAAGTTCATAACGTAGTGGGGGGATTTGCAGACCAAATAGAGGTTGGTGGCGAAGGAGCGACGACCCGTGTGGCTTGAAATGAGTTCGTACTTCTTGTGGTCCTTCATAACCGGTCGCCCCTTCTCCCATTCAAAGGTGGCGATATTCTCGGTAATTCCTGCCAACTTCGCACACAGACGCACATGCTCGTTGTACTTTGATTTGTCCACCGGCAACGGCAAAACACCCTTATACTTCTCGTATAACTCAACCGGTCGTTGGTTTTCTGTATGAGGATTGTCAATGTTTCTTTCCCTTCTGACATATCCCACGTAGCGGAACCGATATGCCGCAGGTCCGAGAACCGGAGACCAGTTCGTGCGGAAATGATGAACAGGTCTTTGCTTTCCTCAATGTGGCTTTCTTTGCCTATCTTGTTCTCCCTCCGCATTTCAGAGGTCAGTACAAGGTTATACAATGAGTTGATTTCCAAGTCATTCAAGTAAATGTGAGTGAAGTTGATGGTCTTGGATGTCCAATGAAGAAATGCCGGGTCCCGGAGTAGCCCCTTTTCGTATGCCCGTTTCAACATTGTTTTCAGTTGGCTATGAGTACCAACAATGGTGTTCATCGCAAGTTCCTGTTCATTAAGTAGATAGTCATCAAACTTGGATTGGAAATCCTCATCAAAGATTTTGAACGTGTCTTTCAAGGAATTGTCTTCAATATAATCCTTGTATCTCCGTAGAGTGTTCTTGTAGTTCCAAATGGTTTCTTTCTTGGGGACAACGCCGGTTCTATTGTTGGGTGTACGGCTCCATCGCTCAATGAAATCGGTGAAAAAGAGCGTGGGAGTAATCCGTGATGCCTTTTCCTCCTCGTTTTCCTCCTGTATCAGACCGCTAACGATAACCGAAACCCTGTCAAAGAGTACAAGCAACAAATCCTCTCCGTCCGTGTGGTTCGGGGTCAACTTGCCAATTCCGTTATACTCCTCAAATAGGGGGTCCAATTCTGCACGGATGCGTTTAAGATTGCGGTTGACACGTTTGGATAGTGCCTTCTCCGTCTTCTTTTGCCGATTATCCTCAATGGCTCGCTCCTCCACGTCATCCCACCACTCGGGAGAAATACTTTCCCCGATGCCATATTTCTTTCGGAAACCGGCAGAGTTGATTGCGAGGTTGATTGGGGTGGGCTTGGTGCTCCACTTGTCTTTCAAATAAAAGTGGTAGGTGAGTTTCTTCGCCATTGTTGCTTCGTTTTCGCAAATATAACAAAAATCTGCATCCCACCAATGGGCAGGGTGCAGATAAAGGGTGCATATTTCAGCGTTATTCCTGTACTTCCTGTTGAGAAAGGAACCTTATTTTTTATCGTATATTACTGATATTCAATGAAGATAACCCCAAACGGGCATTGACAGAGAAACATCAACAGATGGTATCCATCATTCCCATTCTATCGTTGCCGGCGGTTTTGAAGATATGTCATAAACGACGCGGTTCACCCCGCGGACCTTCCGTATTATCTCATTTGAGACTCCGGCGAGGAAATCGTGGGGAAGGTCAGCCCAGTCTGCAGTCATCGCATCCGTGGACGTAACGGCACGGAGGGCGACACAGCTCTCGTACGTGCGTTCATCGCCCATCACTCCGACGCTCCTGACCGGCAGGAGGATAGCCCCCGCCTGCCACACTTTGTCATAGAGGCCGTGGGCGCGTAGGGCGTTTATGAAGATGTCATCCGCCTCGCGGAGGATGTCGAGTTTTTCGCGGGTAATCTCCCCAACCACACGGATGCCCAGTCCTGGTCCGGGGAAAGGATGCCTGCTTATCATTGCCTCCGGTATCCCGAGAGCCCTTCCTACCCTGCGGACCTCGTCCTTGAAGAGCATCCTCAGCGGCTCGACGACCATGAGGTTCATCCCCTCCGGCAGGCCGCCAACGTTATGGTGAGACTTGATTTTCGATGCTATTCCCGGGATTCCGGCGGATTCGATGACATCCGGATAGATGGTCCCCTGGGCAAGGAAACGCGCGTTGTCGATCCGGTTCGCATATTTGTCGAACGTCTCGACGAACACCCGTCCTATGGTTTTTCGCTTTTCCTCCGGATCCGTAATCCCCTTCAGCGCGCGAAGGAAATCCTCCTCCGCATCGGCCCCGGTAACATTCAGGCCCATACTCTTATAAGAGGAAAGTACATCCCTGAACTCGTTCTTCCGGAGGAGGCCGTTGTTGACGAAGATGCAGGTCAGGTTATGGCCTACCGCTTTATTGAGAAGCACCGCCGCCACCGTCGAATCCACGCCTCCGCTAAGGCCCAGGATCACCTTCCCGTCGCCGATTGTCTCCTTCAGCTCCGTAACGGCCGTTTCGATGAAAGAAGCCGGGGTCCAATCGCCTTTGCATCCGCAGATTCCCTTTGCGAAGTTCTCCAGGATCTTTGTTCCTTCGGTCGTGTGGTAAACCTCCGGATGGAACTGTACGGCCCAAGTCTCCTCGCCGGGGAAGCGGAAAGCGGCATTCTCGACATCTTCAGTCGAGCCTATGATTTCCGCCCCTTCAGGGAGCCGGGAGATTGTGTCACCGTGGGACATCCAGACCTGCGTTTTTTCGCCGATTCCCTTGAACAGGCTGCAGGGCCTTCCGGAGAGCGTGGCGCGTCCGTACTCCCTTGTCCGGGAGGCCTCGACGAGGCCGCCGAAGCTATGGGCCAGATACTGGGCCCCGTAGCAGATTCCAAGAAGCGGGATTCGGCCTTTGATCTTCGAAAGGTCCGGCTTCGGGGCCCCCTCGTCCCTTACTGAGCAGGGACTTCCGGAGAGGATTATTCCCCTGTATCCGTCCGTGGGGGGAATCTTGTCAAACGGGGTGATTTCACAGAAAACGCCTATTTCCCTCAGCCGCCTGCCGATGAGCTGGGTAACCTGGGAACCGAAGTCGATGATCAGAATTTTATCCACGGTGTCAGTCAGATCTTGATGGAATTGCAAATTTACAAAACATTTCCATTATCTTTGCTGCCATATGAAACGACTGCTGTCCACACTTCTGATAATCATTTCGTCCGTCGCTTACGGGCAGAACAACCCCTATGACCTCACCGACGAGTGCTACAAGCTTTTCCTGAGGGCTGACTCAATGATAGGGAAGGAGGGCTTTGAAAGCGCCAACGACTCCCTTCTGAAGGCTGCTGTCGCAAACTCCGACGACAAGGCCCGGGTGCTGTATTACGTGCTGGACCTCCGGGGGCTGATCCGAAACCCCCAGACTACGGATGAGGAAGTGCTCCAGGCCCAGGAGAGACTCAAGGAAATCGCCCTCCAAACGGGTTACAGACAGTATTTCTACCAATCCTACGAATATACAAAGAACTACTTTTTCAATACCAATCGCATCCTCAAGGCCGTTGAGATAATCCGGGAGATGCAGCGGGAGGCGGTGAGCCGTGATGACGCCTATGGCAAATGGTGTTCGGCCAGGGAGTTTTCCGCAATATATGGCAACTACGGTGACCGCAACACCCAGCGTCATTACCTGACTGAAATCATCAATACCTATATCAACTCAGACGATCCTCTTATCCGGCGCCAGACCATCGCGCCTGCCTACATAGACTACGCTAATACTTTCCCGCCGCAAAGCGATTCTCTCCGCTATTTTGTCCGTAAAGCCTGGGGCCTTGCCAAAACGCCTCAGGATTCGGTACGCTGCGCCTTCCAGTTAGCAATAATAGGGGCCCTTTCCGTGGATTATGCTGAATATGCAAAATGGTCTGAAATATACGACAAATCCCCGTTCCGTAACGCTGTCACCCGATATGCTCCCCGGATGCTGGAAATAACGGACGCCCTTTTTGATGGCAGTATAACTTCCGATGACAGGCGTCTTTACAATCTCCCTACGCAAAACGCCCGTACAATAGCAAAGATTGCGGAAAATATGGGCCGGCACGACATTGCCGAGCCCGTGAAGGACTACTGCCTCGACACCAAGGACAAGGACTTTGCGGAGCTGCTTGATATGCAGCTCCTCGAGCTTGACGCCCAATATGGCAACGACCTTCTTGCGGCCGATCTTGCAAAAAAATCGGAACAGGTAGCCAGGATAAAGCGTGCCATTGAGATTTTTTTCATACTTGTGTTGCTGGCCGGTCTCGCGCTTATGTTTCTGTATGTCCGTAGCCTGAAGCGCCGCGAGGCCAGGGATGCTGCTATGATCGAGGAACTCCGCGAGGCCAATGAGCGGGCCCGTATTGCTGACGCAGCCAAGGACCGTTTCATCCAGAATATGACACACGAGCTACGGACGCCGCTCAACGCTATAACGGGCTTTTCACAGCTTCTGGCTATGCCGGACGGGATGTTCTCTCCGGAGGAGAAGGAGGATTTCGGTCATCACGTCATCAATGGCACAAGGATGATGACAATGCTTCTTGACGATATTATGAGCGCATCGGCAATGGATAGCAGCGGATATCGCCTGATAGAGGAAGAAACTGATTGTGAGGCGGTTTGCCGGGAGGCTATGACTTCGGCGGAGCACCGCCTCCAGAGCGGTGTAAACCTTGTTTTCACGCCCCGGATGGACCTTCCTTTCAGCTTCAGTTCAGACCCTCTCCGTATCCAGCAGGTGCTCACAAACCTCCTTACCAATGCCTGCAAGCATACCGCCTCCGGAGAAATCCGGCTGGGCTGTTCGCTGGAAGAGGTTCCCGGTATGCTGACTTTCTTTGTGGAGGATACCGGCCCCGGGATTCCTCCGGAAGAGGCCGAGCGTATTTTCGAGCGCTTCGTAAAGCTGGATGATTTCGTGCAGGGGACGGGCCTTGGGCTTAGTATCTGCCGGGAGATTGCCGTGAAGATGGGCGGTAAAGTGTATCTGGACACCTCTTACAGCGGCGGCTCCCGCTTTGTCTTCTGCGTGCCGCTGACCGCGCCGGCGGCTGGAGACATCACCCCCGAATTTGGGCGTGAAGTGTAACTAATTGACTTATAGTATATTATGTAAAAGAGGGGGTGTCATTTAAGATACCCCTCTTTTGTCTAACACGCTCAAAATCAGCACATTACACTTCACGCCCCCTCGCCGCCCCTCCTTCGTCACCTCTCTCGCCGGCGGCGACCCTGCTGCGCGGTGAAATTATTTTTCCGGCGGCGTCCGGAAAAACCAATTTCCCCGCTCCGCACTTCCTTCGTCACCCC
>CALCEJ010000124.1 GCA_937900465.1 uncultured Bacteroidales bacterium
AGGCCGGAATCGAGACCCATATGCTCGAAAGGGGACTCAACGCCCTGAGGATGAACCCCGTCCCCCTCGACGTCCGCGAACTTATGTTCAAGGTCAAGAAGGCCCAGGGTACAGACATCGCCCGTTCCTTCTGCGGCCTGAACGACCACAGGAACCTCAAGGGCTCCGTCATCGGCGCAAAGAAGGCTGGAATGACCTCCCAGGTCGCCCTCTCCATCACTCATTCTCCTGTCCATACGGTCGAGTACTATATGGGCGTCGTGGACAAGGTGGTGGAATACGGCGCAGATGAAATCTGCCTGAAGGATATGGCCGGAATCGGACGTCCTTCGACCCTTGGCCGCCTCGTCGCTGAGATTAAGCGTAAATACCCCCACATCAAGGTCCAGTACCACGGACACAGCGGTCCCGGCTTCTCCCCGGCTTCGATGCTGGAAGTCGCTCGCGCCGGCGCTGACTACCTCGACGTCGCTGTCGAGCCCCTTTCCTGGGGAAAGGTCCATCCGGATGTGATCACTGTCCGTGAAATGCTCCGGGAGGACGGTTTCCTCGTGAAAGATCTCAATATGGACGCTTATATGGAGGTCCGCCGGCTTACCCAGAAGTTCATCGACGACTTCCTCGGATACTGGATCAATCCTTCGAATGCGAAGATGACTTCGCTGCTTGTGGGATGCGGGCTGCCTGGAGGTATGATGGGCTCGATGATGGCGGACCTGAAGGGCTTCCAGGGCGCGATCAATGCCGCCCAGAGGGCCCACGGACGTCCGGAGATGTCTCTTGACAACCTTATGGTCAAGCTCTTCGAGGAGGTTGAGTACGTGTGGCCCCGTCTTGGTTATCCGCCGCTTGTCACCCCGTTCAGCCAGTACGTGAAAAACACTGCGCTGATGAACATCCTGAATATGGTCAACGACAAGCCCCGGTGGACTACCATCGACAAGGATACGTGGGGTATGATTCTGGGCCATATGGGTAAGCTCCCGGGCGAACTGGCTCCTGAAATAACGGCCCTCGCAAAGGAAAAAGGTCTCGAATTCACAACCTGCAACCCCCAGGACAACTATCCGGACGAGCTTCCGAAGTTCCGGGCTATGATGGACGAGGAAGGATGGGATTACGGCGAGGATGACGAGGAACTGTTCGAACTTGCGATGCACGAAAGGCAGTATCGCGACTACAGGAGCGGAATCGCGAAGGAACGTTTCAACAAGGAACTCGAGGAGTTCCGCGCAAAAGCCGGAGCCCCGGTCGAAGTGGTCCGTCCGGTCGTCGAAATCCCCAAGACGGACATCGACGCCCTCGTAAGGAAATACCCCTCCGGAACGGCCGTACAGGCGCCTGTAAAGGGACAGATGCTCTGGGAAATCGACGTCGAGGACGTCTCGAAGGCTCCTGTCGCCGGCAAGGAAGTCAAAAAGGGAGAACCTTTCGGATACGTCCAGACATATTATGGGATTGAACCCGTCGTCTCCCCGTTTGACGGTCATATCCTCGAAGTTACATCGGCCCAGGGGGAGAATGTCCTCAAGGGCGAAATAATAGCATTCATCGGATAATGGAACATACAAGGTGCCTTATTCTCGGCGGAGGTCCCGCCGGATTCACAGCGGCGATTTATGCTGCGCGGGCGGGGCTCAGCCCTGTTCTCTACGAGGGGATTCAGCCCGGAGGACAGCTTACCACAACCACCCTCGTCGAGAACTATCCCGGTTTCACGGACGGGGTCGATGCCAACCAGCTGATGGACGCCATGCGCGGCCAGGCCGTCAGGCTCGGCGCCGACATCCGTCGCGGCTCCGTAAGGCCGATGAAGATTACCATCGACGCGGAAAAGGAAATCTCCGCTGATACCCTTGTCATCGCAACCGGCGCTGCCGCGAAGTATCTTGGACTTCCTTCTGAGGAGAAGTACAAGGGCTCCGGTGTGTCGGCCTGCGCTACCTGTGACGGCTTCTTCTTCAGGAAGCGGACTGTCGCCGTAGTGGGCGGAGGAGACACTGCGTGCGAGGAGGCCCTGTATCTTTCGACGCTGGCCTCCAAGGTTTATATGATTGTCCGGAGGGACGTTTTCCGCGCCTCGAAGGCTATGCAGGACAAGGTCCTTTCGAATCCGAAGATTGAGGTTCTGTGGAACTGCAATACGAAGGAAGTGCTCGGTGACGGATTCGGCGTCACGGGTGTCCGACTCCTCCGGAAAGACGGCACGGAATTTGACATCGCCGTGGACGGTTTTTTCCTTGCGATAGGCCACCACCCGAATTCGGAGCTGTTTTCCGCTTATCTCGAGACGGACCCGATGGGCTATATCGTGACAGACGGTGTGTCCTCGAGGACTTCCGCTGAAGGGGTTTTCGCTGCTGGTGACGTCCAGGATCCGGTTTACCGCCAGGCCGTTACCGCCGCCGCCTCCGGCTGCATTGCCGCAAGGGACGTTGAAAAGTATTTGATTGAAAAGGGATTATGAGAAGATTTCTCCGTATAATTGTCGTCCTGGCGCTCTCCGCCGCCGGCATTTTCTCCTGCAAGTCGCAGTACGACGTGATTATGGAATCGTCGGACGTTGACGCAAAGTACGCTGCCGCGATGGACTATTTCAACCGC
Organism: uncultured Bacteroidales bacterium; assembly: GCA_937900465.1. Lineage (GTDB taxonomy): Bacteria > Bacteroidota > Bacteroidia > Bacteroidales > UBA932 > Cryptobacteroides. The sequence continues at coordinate 2,605 of CALCEJ010000124.1, forward strand.
GGAAAATATCAGAAAGCGGCCCAGCTTTTCGAGTCAATGTCGTTCCTCACGACCGGAACGGAGCGTGATGATACCGTCCAGTACTACTGGGGGCTGAGCAACTACCGTTTCAAGGACTACTATACCGCTGAGTCAAACTTCGCAAAGTTTCTGGAGTCCTTCCCCCGCAGCGTGTTTGCGGAGGAGGCGATGTTCTACCGTCTGGACTGCCTTTACAGGGCCTCTGACCGTTACGAACTGGACCAGACCGGGACCCGTACCTGCCTTGCCGCAATAGACCGGTTCGAGAAGGAACATCCCGGAGAGAGCGCCTACACTCCGGCCCTTGAGGCGATGAAGAAGGACCTGAACGGAAGGCTTGACAGGAAGGCGTATGAAAACGCCTTGCTGTATTATAAGATGGAGTATTACAAATCCTCCCAGGTCGCTCTGAGAAACGTCCTGAAGGACAACTCCGAGAACATCTACCGCGAGGACATACTTTATTACATAGCAATGTCTTCGTACAACTATGCGAAGATGAGCGTTCCCGCAAAGCAGAAGGAACGTTATCTGGTGTTTATCGATGACTATCTCAACTTCATCGGCGAGTTTCCTGATTCCCGCTACCGTCACGAGCTGGACGTACTCTATCGCCGCGTGCGTAAGGAGACGGGCCAGGACGGGGGAGCGGCGGTGGCCGATGTCGAAAATAATTGAAACCTTCCCGGAAAATCTCCCGTAGATTATATGTAAGGTTATTTAAACAGAAGAAATGGACAACAAGAAAAAGATCCCTACAAACACTATTACAAGGGACATCAAGAATCTGGCAGAGCCCACCGGCAACATCTACGAATCCGTCGTAATCCTCTACAAGAGGGCAAATCAGATAGCAGCAGCTGAGAAGAAGGAACTTATGCGAAAGCTCGAGGACTTCCGTGGTGATCACGACGCAATGGAAGAAGTCTTCGAAAACAAGGAGCAGATCGAAATCTCCAAGTACTACGAGCGTCAGCCCAAACCGGACCTCGTGGCTATCTCCGAGTTCGAAAACGGCGATCTGACCTACAGGAAGGCGAACGAGTAATGCTCTCCTCCCTCCACGTACATAACTACATCCTGATAGACTCTCTGGATATTTCTTTTCCGGAGGGTCTCGTGATTATAACGGGTGAGACAGGCGCGGGAAAGTCGATAATTCTCGGCGCCCTTTCGCTGGTTCTGGGTTCGAAGGCTGACGCCTCAATTGTTGGAGCAGCCGGGGAGAACTGTGTCGTGGAGGCTGTTTTCAAGAGCCCGGAGACCCCTTCCCTTACGGAAATATTCCAGCGGGAAGACATCCCCTGGGAGGACTCCGGAATAATCGTAAGGCGCACTGTCGGGAAGAGCGGCCGTTCCCGTGCCTTTATTAATGACATCCCGGTACAGGCGCAGGTGCTCCAGGAGATGGGCTCGCATCTTGTCGATATCCATTCCCAGCATCAGTCCCTGCGGCTCCAGGATCCCCGGTTCCGCCTTGGCGCAATCGACAGCTATGCCGCTCTTCTGGGGGATCTCCAGGCCATATCCGGAATATGGAAGGCTCTTCAGGCCAAAAAGGCCCGCCTGAAGGAGGTAGAGGGGCTTTTAGCGAATGCTCTCGAGGAGAAGGACTACCTTATGGCAAGGTGGGAGCGCCTTGAAAAGGCGGCCCTTCGGGACGGCGAACTCGAAGAACTCGAGATTGAGCAGAAGCAGCTTGCAAATGCCGAGTCCATCCTTGAGAATCTCTTCGCAGCTCATTCCGCCATATCTTCGGATGGTGACGGACAGGGCGTGCCGGCCCTTCTGAAAGAAGCGGAAAAGCGCCTGTCCAAGGTCTCAGGATTCATTCCTTCCCTTGGCGATGTCCCCTCGAGGCTCGAAAGCGCCCGCCTTGAAATCGAAGATATCCTTGGAGAAATAGAGTCAGAGAAAGAGCGTGTCGATGTCTCTCCGGCCCGCCTCGAAGCGGTGGAGGAGCGTATGGGCGAGCTTTATTCGCTGATGAAGTCTTATCGGGCCGGCTCTGTCGCGGAGCTGATAGGTGTCCGTGACAGCCTTTCCGGCCGGATTTTCAATACCGGCGGGCTCGAGGAGGAAAAGCGTTCCCTCGAAATGGAGACAGCTTCCCTCCAGGCGGATTATGATTCGGCGGCATCGGCCTTGCACAGCGCCCGCGAAAAGGCTGCGGCCCCTTTTGCCGGGGCTGTCTCCGAAGCCCTTAAATATATGGAACTCGAGGAAGCTGTCTTCAGTGTCCATATCTCTCCTTCCCTCCCGGGCCCGTCCGGGACGGATTCGGTCGAATTCCTTTTCTCCGCCTCCGGAAAGAATCCCGCCGATGTGGGGAAGGTCGCATCCGGCGGCGAGCTGTCCCGCATTATGCTCTCCCTTAAGTCCACCATGGCCCAGTATATGGAAATGCCTACTCTCATTTTCGATGAGATAGATACCGGCGTTTCCGGCTCGGTGGCGGACAAGATGGGCACGGTTATCTGCGATATGGGAAACTCTATGCAAGTTCTCGCAATCACTCATCTTCCCCAGGTTGCAGCGAAGGGCTCCGCCCACTTCCTTGTAGAAAAAACTAAGCGCGGAGACGCCGCACCGGCGACTTCCGTCCGTCTTCTTGATATGGAAGGCCGCGTCGCGGAACTCTCGAGGATGCT
>CALCEJ010000125.1 GCA_937900465.1 uncultured Bacteroidales bacterium
TAACTGTTTTCGATCGATCCGTACCCATTCCCGTTGGCGATCCGCTCGCCGTATTCGTCCAGATAGGCGGTCTCTATCACATTTCCCGCTTCGTCCACCCGGCAAAGCTGCGCAGCATATCCGCTTAATATGATGGGATTGTTGTCCGTATCGAAGTATCCTACAGTATAACTTTCTCCGTCCTCCGCGTATTCGGTCATCTGATAGGCATAGTTCTTCCCCGGCTCCAGAATCAGATTCCCGTTCTCATCATAATACTTGTTGGTCGCAACCTTCCCGTTGGCCAGATACTCGGTCCGCTTTTCCGCGTACCCCTCCGCGCTCAGGACGGGCTTCCCGTCGGTTCCGTAATAGGTGACCTTCGTCACCTTATTGTCCCCGTTATATTCGTATACGACCCGGTGAACGCCGTTTGCGTTCACCGCAGGCTCTCCGTTCAGGAAATAGGTTTCGGATTCTTTCACCTTCCCGTTCCAGGTGATTGCCTTCTCATAGACCCCGTTCGCGTCCCCGATGGGTTCTCCGTCCAGTCCGTAATAGGTTTCGGACAGCACGGCCTTTGTCTTTGGGTCGTTCGTATATGTCACCGAAGCGTACCCTTCCGGGCCTACTGCCGGACTTCCGTCCGCGTGGAAATAGCTTTTGCCCACCAGCAGCTTATACCCATCATATTTGTAGGTAATTTTCGCGTATCCCTCCGCGCAGTCGATGGGATTCTTGCTCTCGTCCTGATAGACTGTCTGAGAGATTCTCTTGCCCTCATAACTGTTGACCACCTTGGCGTATCCCAGCGCGGGATGGATCATCAGCTTGGCCTCGTTATTCAGATACATCCGCTGGGAAATCAACCCGTCGCTCCGATAGGTGGTCCGAATCATATGATATCCGTCATTGCAGAAGCAGGGGGACCCGTCCGCGCCGAAATACGCTTCCTCCTCTATCCGTGATCCCTTCCCGTATTTCCGGGTCAGGCTGTAGTATCCCCCGGGCATCTTGTAGGGATTCCCCTGGGCGTCAAAATAGGCTTCCTTCGTCGGTCTGGCCCCGCCGGAGTATCCCATCTCGATGCTGGCGTAGCCCTTCGGTCCGGCGCACAGATTCCCGTCCGCTCCGTAATAGGATTCCTTGATTGAACGCCCCTTGGAATACTCCTTCTCCAGGATGGCATATCCGACCTTCCGGTTGAAATACAGCTCC
>CALCEJ010000126.1 GCA_937900465.1 uncultured Bacteroidales bacterium
GTGACTGGAGTTCAGACGTGTGCTCTTCCGATCTTTCAGCCCTATCTTCCTCGCCATCCCCGGCGCAGCTACGGCTCCCGCTCTTATTATCGTCGGCGTAATGATGATGGGCTCGATCAAGACCATCCACTGGGAGGACTACTGCAAGGCGATCCCTGCATTCATCACAATCATCCTTATGCCTCTTGCGTACTCAATCTCCGACGGTATCCTCATTGGCGTAATCTCCTACGTCATCTGCCACGCCGTCGCCGGCAAGTTCAAGGAAGTATCCGTGACAATGTGGATTCTCGCCGCGCTGTTTATCTGTAAATATATCTTCATCTAGAAGATTACTGTGTCCGAGTCTTAAAAGCTGAGCGGAATAAAAAAGAGGGCGGCCCCAACAAAGGGTCGCCCTCGATTTTGTAATTATTAGAACTTGGATTAGTTCAGCTTGAAGCAGCTGATACCTACCTCAGTAACGCCAGCGACGATATAGGTTACACCGTCGATTATGGTAGTAGAAACAAAACCTGTTCCGTTAGTACCAATTACATTAGGACCAGTTCCGTTTACACGACCAGGAGTTCCGAGAGGATATGCAAGAGTCTTTGCTGCCACACCTTCTGCGCTGCCAAGATTCTGGATCCTGGTCAGGACACCACCTTCTCCGGAGATGTCAACAAGACGAAGGCTTCCCTTAGCATCCTTGACGGTAGTATAGACAAGATGCTGTTTTCCATCGATTGTCATAAGGGTAGGATCGAGGACATTGTGGTCGAAAATACCGTTAGTGCTATACTCAGCATAGACACCGGTGGTAATTTGCTGATTATACCAGCCATCCTTGTTCCAAGTACTTACACCACGGACAACCTCTGCGTTGTTACCGGAAAGGATTGCATAATGACCACCCTCAACGGTAGTGTCGCCGGAGAAGAAGTACAGACCGAGCATATAGCTCTTGCCCGATGTGGTGTTCATATAAGCAGGGCAGTAAGGTTCCTCCGCATTTGTGATTTCACCATTCTTGACCTGGAACATATAGCTTGCGCGATGCTCTCCGGGCTGGAAGTAATCAACGAATGCCAGGATACCCTGCTCATCTGTACCCCAAGAGGTCATCGTGTCGCCAAGACGTCCTCCTGTAGGAACGGTGAACTCCATAACCTTTTCCAGTTTCGTGAAGTAAGGTGAAGGAGAAACGAGTTTGTAGACAACAAGGGGAGTTCCGTTGCTGGCCATACCCATAGAGCAGACATAGATTGTCTCTCCAAGCTTTGCAGTACCACAGACCTTGAAATGTCCCTTATCTTGAATACCATCAGTAACCTTTGCAAGGAATTTTCCGGTAAGGACATCGAAAACTGCTATGCCACTGTTAGCAAGAGAAGCCTGAGCGATAGGAATATAGAGGTACTGTCCGGAAACAGCTCCGTGGCGTCCCCAGTTGTTACCGGTGGTCTGAGGGAGGATTTCATCATCCCAATCACGGTCATACTGGTCCCACTTTGCCCATACACGGCCTAACTTGTCGCAAACCTTGAGCTGGAACTCGGTAGGAGTCGCAACATCAGGATCGCTTTGGACATACATAAGGTCAGGATAGAAGAAGTTGTTGTTGTGGAACAGCCACGCATTCCCAGCAGCGAATAAACTGCCGAAAGAGCCATCCTCCGTGTTGTCATTCTTAGTGCCGTCGCCAAGAACGATATTGGATGCTGCAAGGGAGTTGAACTGAACAGCCACAGCAGCGTTATCCTTAGCATTGTTGAACCTGTTACCCTTGAGGACAACGTCGGAGCCACCAGTTCCACCAACGCGGACAGCATAGCTGTAGCTTCCGTTGAAAGTACAGTTTGCAACCTCGAGGATAGAGTCATATGCCTGAATCTTACGGCCGGAAGCCTCGGAACCATTGATTGTGACGTTCTTGATTACGTCACGCTCTTCGCCCTTTGCATATCCGACCCAAATACCGGTACCGTCAGCCTGGGCAACATTGATGGTCAGGTTCTCAAGGAGACAGCCAAAGCCGCTTCCGTCAATCTCAACACCGGTGGTGTAAGCATTGGTATACCAGCCATCCTCAGAAAGGGTGGTCTTGGAATTCTCGGTAGGATTGATGGTGAAGTTGCGGATCGTAGCCTTGACACCCTTGATCTCGAAGGAACCGACAACCGTAGTTGCAGGTACCTGTCCGTCGATAACAACGGGAACAGAGATATCGCTGATCTTGACTTCCTCTACGATGGTAGCACCTTCCTTGACTGTGATTTCAGCAGTACCCGAGGTAAGCTTTGCAGCAGCATTGACTGCAGCCTGAAGGGTGTTGAAATAGAACCCGTTCATCGAGACGTTAGTAGCGCTGTTGGGATAAGGATTGGCGATAGCGGGATGCCAGGTAACGGACTCAGCACCGGTACGGTTAGCGCGGTTGGTGAAGTAAGCGTTGTAAAGGTTGTCATCAGTTTCACCGTCACCGAGGGTGATATCTGCATCAGCAAGGTTAGCAAGGACATCGATAGCTGTTGCGGTTTCCCTGTCAGTAACGAAGGTGTTACCGGAAATGACAGTCTTCATTCCATAAGCCATACCCAGACGGACGGGATACTTGCTGGAAGTAATAGTGTTGTCAATGAGCTTGATGGAGCCATAGACCTGCATACCGCGCTGGGTTCCGCAGTTGAGGACGTTGCCGGTGATAAGGTCACCTTCGACATCCTTGGTTGCGTTAGCGGCCACATAGATTGCGGTAGCGTTGGTTACACTGTTGCTGATAACATTGTCCTGGATAGTCACACCGTGTCCGGGCTCATTGATCTGGATACCGAATGCGTAGCCTGCACCGGCATCGTTAAGATAGGTACCACCAAGGGAAGAGAGGGAAGTAGCGGCAACGGTGATATCAAGGTTCTTGATCGTTGCGGCATTCTTATAGATTTCGATACCGCCGACGAGCTTTGCCTTGGACTCACCTCCGTCGATGACAACGGGAACGGCAATCTTGGTACCATCAATCTTGACAGCCTCCTCGAAGGTAGCGTAAGCAAGGGTGATGTTTGCAGTGCCCTCTGTGAGAGCCTCAGCTGCGGTAAGGGCATCCTGAATCTTTGCGTACTTCTTCTCGCCGTTAAGGGCAACGGGCATTGTCGGCTTCTGGGCGACGGTGATTGTCTGGAGAAGGGCCTTGTCAGATTTACGTACGACCTTTACGGATGCGGAACGGGGAACAAAGGTTGTATTAGCCTCAGCGACAAGGACAATGGTATAAGCGGTTGCCTTGGTCTCCTTATAAGAGAGCCAGTCCTCATCCTCATCAAGGACGTCAATTTCAACGTTGGAGACGACAGGGACTTCAATCTCACCGCCGTCAGCAGTGATTTCATCTACGTCCTCAACCTTTGCATAAGGGCCTTCAAATGCGACCTTTTTGATAGAGGTAAGACCGGTACCGCTTTCTGCCCAAGCGAGCATCTGAGCCCTGACCGCGGGATCAGGAACGCTAACGACGATATTCTCAGCCTCGACAGTTGCTTCATATCCATTATTCGTGAATACGTCAACGGTAGTAGCTTCAGTCTTGAACTTGACCTCATAAGGGATTTTCACTTCAGCTCCGGCGTCAACTCCGATTTCATCAGCGATGACAAGCTTGAAAGCCTTTGCCATAGGAACCTCGAATGTGGTAGTTCCGTCAGCAAGGGTGAAGATAACGGTCTCTTCGCCAATCTTCACATCAGAGAAGACTGCGTCAACAGTATTCTTTCCAACCTCGCCGATGAGTTCCCACTCACCGTCAGCTCCGTACTTGACATAGAGCTTCTCGCCTTCGATCTTGAAGTAAGGGGTAACGGTTGCCTCGCCCTGATAGACGGGAACGACCTTGCCATCGTACAGGAGGGCTTCGCCGTTGACAGCCCATACGAGGGTACCTTCAACGTCGATGATGGAGACGATAGGATCCGTGGCATCCTTACCGTCATTACCGTCCTTACCGGCAGCTCCGGGTTCACCCTGTGCGCCGTCCTTACCATTGCTTACGAAGAAGACTTTACCCCCTTCAAGAGTGATGGTAACGCCGCCGTCGACCTGCTGGACGTTGGTAATGAATTTCTTTGCCTGGAGTGCATCGACAGCATCCTGAGCGGCAAGAACTTGAGAATTGAGGGCTTCCACCTTAGCCTCGAGGGCGGTTACCCTGCTTTCGATGGACGAAATCCTGTCAAGAGCGCCATCGATCTCGTCCTGGGCGCAGCTTACCACGAGGGCGGCTCCGGCCAGGAGAGCAATCAAAAGTTTGTTGATTTTCATAAATTGAAAATTTGGTTATTGAATAGGTTTTTCGGTTTGTTGGTGTGGTGTACTGTGGTTGTACCGATTACAAATATAGCAATTATATTTTAATAGTGTTTCTCCGATCCTACTTTTTTTGCCATAAAATTCTCACCCGGACCGGCAGATGGTCCGAAGCCTTTTGTACATCAGCGACTTTCGAGGACGAAATGACCTCCGCCAGGACGGTCTTCACAGGGACGGCATCTTTCATATACATTATATAGTCTATGCACCTGTCGGCCCCTGAAGAGGGGTATGTAGGCTTCGCGGGCGAAATGATCGTCCACCGCTGCGAGAGTCTTTCGATAACATCGCTTCCCGGGACGGAGTTCATATCTCCGGCAAGGATAACGGGCTTACCGTACCCGGAGTAATTCTCCTCGAACCAGCGGTTTATCATCTCCGCCTGCAAGAGGGCGGCATCTCCGCTCGCGACATCAAGATGGACCGATGCGAAGACGCAGTCCGCGGTCTCAGCGACCGCGACACTCCGGGGTTCATATCCGTCGAACTTCGGGAGGGGGAGAATGGCCCTCCGGAGTATCTTTTCCTTCGAGAGGACGCCGTTACCGTATGAGCCGCCGGCAAAGGGGAATGCTCCCGCGAAATGAAAGTCCGCGCCGTCGCAAAGGCCGGAGAGTTTTTCCAGCTGATAATCCCCGTGCCGGGCGTTGCAGCTGTCAAGTTCGTTAAGGGAAACAAGCGAAGCGCCGCTCTCCTCAATGAGCTTAGCAATATCGCCGCTACTGTCCTCCATATACTTCCCCATCGCCCCGACGTTATAGGTCACAAGCGTCAATTCACGGCTTTTCCTTTTTACAGGAACGCACTTCCTGCCCATTGAAGTCCTGCCGCCGGCAAAGCCGCCCTTCCACAGCCCGCCTTCTTCCAGGGCAGGCTCGTTCATAGAGCGGAAAAGCTCCGGGCCCAGTCCACGCTCTATGAAGACCTGGGCCCCGATGAATGGGAACAAAGAGAGGAGAATACTTGTCAGAAGTGCTGTCATTTTGCGTTTCGATATTCGTTGGGGGTTATTCCGTATTTCTTCGAGAATTCGCGGTAGAACCACGTCTTTGAGGAGAAGCCACAAGCGTAGATAATCTCCTGAACCGTTTTCCCGGTTGTTTTCAGAAGCCTCGCCGCATTCTCCAGCCGGATGTGCCTGATGTATTCTGTCGGACTCATCCCAACCGTCTCCTTCAGTTTTCGGTAGAGCTTCATTTTGCTGATCGCCGTCTCATCCGCTATGTCATCAACCGTAAGATTCTCATTGTCCATATTCGCAACTATCACGTCCGTGATACGTATCACGAGATCCTTGTCCTCATTCTTCACCATATTCCCCTCAAACTGCCGGACGGCGGAATAGGAAGACTCGCTATACTCCTTTATCACCTCTCCGTGGCCAAGGAGACGGTCCGCCACGGCGATAAGATGTCTGGGACTGAAGGGCTTGCCGATGTAGGCGTCCGCGCCGCTCTCGATACCTTCGATCTGATTTTCGAGGGAACTCTGTGCTGAGAGCAGTATGAAGGGGATATGACGCGTTGCAGGATTGTCCTTGATACTGCGAAGGAGCCTGTTGCCATCCATTCCGTCCATAACGACATCGCTGAGGATCAGGACCGGTTCCCTCCTGGACAGCTGCCTCAGGGCTTCTTCACCGTCAGAAGCTTCCATTACGTTGAACCTTCCCTTGAAAAGGGAGGCGATGAATGAACGGATATCAGCGTCATCTTCGACGACAAGGATGTCCGGAAGAGTCACATCCGGGACTTCCTGAGATTCTTCCGCGGCAGCGGGAACGGGCTGCTGTATGGGCCTTTCACCTTCCCTCTCGCGTATCTTCTGGGTGTCAGCATCTGCAGTTCTCTCCGGGAGACTTACAAGGAACGTTACGAAGGATGTACCGTCCGAATCAAGGGATATCCTCCCTCCGAGCGCTTCCGCGAGACTCTTGCACATCGAAAGGCCTATTCCGCTGCTGACGTGGCCCTTGGATATCTCCTTTTCGAAACGGTCCAGGACCTCGAAACGGTCGAATATTCTTCCCATCTCAGATTTCCTGATACCTACGCCGGTATTGGTGACGGACATCTCAAGCCTGCCGGAGAGGACTTCCGCCTTCACAATGACATTTTCTCCCGGGGAGGTGTATTTTACAGCGTTGGATATAAGGTTGAAAACAATCTTTTCAAGGCATTCCGCGTCTGTGTTCCACTCCACGGGGGGCGCGTCAAGAATGAGTTTGATGCCTCTTGTCTCCATCTTGTCTCGGAACAGTCCGGAGCTCTTCGAAAGAAGCGCATCTACCTTGACCGGGACGATTTTGAGCGAAAGATGACCGCCCTCCGCCTTACGGAAAAGGATCAGTTCCCGGATAAGGGACTGCATCCTTTCGGAATTATGCTCGATGACGTCTACGCAGTGCTGCTGGGCTGCAGAGAGTTTTCCTTCATTCTGGAGCTGTTCGCACGGGCCTGAGATCAGCGTCAGCGAGTTGGAGAACTCGTGGGCTATATTGGTGAAGAAGCGGAGCTTTCCCTCGTGGACATCTTCGATATTTCTCATCCTGGACCTGTAACGGAGGGTCCTTACAAGGTACAAAAAGGCAAGAACTGTCACTACGATATACAGGGCGACAGCAAGGGGACTCAGGTACCAGTATGGCTGGACACGGACCGGGAGGGGGAACGTCTCAGGGCTCCACCGGCCGTCGGCGTTGGTGCAGCGGACGTTCAATGTATATTTTCCGGGACGAAGATTCGAGAACACGACAGCATTCGAGGAAGACCCGAGCCTTACCCAATTGGAGTTGAATCCATCCATCAAGTAGGCGACTTCGCACCTGTGGGAATTGACATAGTCAAGAGGAACGAAGTTGAAGCTGAAAGTGCTGTATTCGGGTTTGATAATGAGAGTTCCGTCCTGGATATAATTGTCAATACTGACCGGCTCATTGTCCAGATAGAAACCAAAGAGTCTGAGTTCCGGATAATCAACCGACCCTTCGATATCCCTTGGATTGAAACTGCTGAATCCCTTGATTCCGCCAAAATACATCGCCCTCGTCCCCCTGTAGCAGGCTCCGTCGGAGAATTCATTGTCCTGGAGGCCGTCCACGGCGTAGAAGCAGGAGATTTCGCTTCCTGAAAGCGATACGCGGCACAGGCCGCGTGTCGTCCCTGCCCAAAGGAAGCCCTCTCCGTCACAAAGAACGCTGTGAATCGTATTGCTCGGAAGTCCGTCTGCCTCCGTCAGGTGGAGCAGCATTTTCCCGTCAGGAGACAGCTTGTACAGGCCCATTGTCGTTCCCACCCAGACCATTCTGTCACTGTCTTCTTCCAGCGAGATTACATCAAATCCACCGGCAGCCTGCTTAATCGACCCGTCCCTGCCGATACGGCGGACTCCACCGCCGCGGGTTCCGGCCCATACAGTCCCGTCCTTCGTCTGAAGGACGGAATAAACCACATAACTTCCGAGCTGACCGGCGCCAAGCACGGAGTGACTGACAGGGGTATTTCCGTCCATCTCAACTACGTACAGTCCGCCGCCGCTGGTTCCGGCGAGCATTCTTCCGTCAGATGTGAAAACAATGGAATACACCGACCTCAGAAGCGGATCAATCCTCAGAGGACTCACCTGCAAAGAGCGGTCGTCTATCGTGCACACTCCTATTCCGTCCGTTCCTACCCACACATATCCGTCACGATAAGTCAGGGCATAAACCGAATTGTCGGGGAGACCGTCACGGGTCGTTATCCTTCTGAGGAGCACTCCCGTCCCTGAAAAGACAAATATTCCCGCACCCTTGGTACCGATGTACAGACGACCGGCTCCGTCCTCAGCAAAGCATCGGACGGCACGTCCGTCAAAAATGCCGCTCACCGTAGTGAATTCGTCCTTTGAAGGAACGATCTCAGCCACACCCCTCATATCCGTTCCTGCCCATATTATACCCTGAGGGTCCACATAGACAGAAAGGACCGGAACCCCCTCCAGAAGGACCTCCGGCTCAGCCCCGAAATCCGCGAAACGGAAAAGGCCCTCAGAGGTGGCTGTAAGGAAACCGTTCTCATACGCACACATCGCATTTGCCTCTCCTTTGACTTTCAGGGACCTCGCTGCTCCCGAGAAGGGCTCGACGGTGACAAGCTCCCCGGCACCCTCCTTCTGTATAATGGTATACGAGCCCGCCCGGAACAGCCTGCGGACATTTTCACCCAAAATGACCCCGCTTCCCTGGACGACCATATGATCTTTTGTATTCACGACCGGGATATGCTCCGCGCTTACTATGAAACTCTCTATTTTCCAGGGATAGGACTGTATCATCGTAAAAGCGCCGTCTTCGTAACGGTAAATGCCCTTCCCGTCCACAGAAGCATATACGCCGCCGTAATCGAAACAAAGATGGAAAGACTTCTCCGATTCGGAACGGGCACCTTCCTCCGTAAAGAAATGTGTAAATTTATCCTGGTGTGGGTTGTATCTGTCTATGCCCCTGTCCGTCGAAAACCACAGGCAACCCTCGCCGTCCTCCCCTATCTCGCGGATGACACTGCTGCAGAGGGAGCCGGAATCGGAAGGGTCCGGGGTGAATACCCTGAAGTTCCTGCCGTTCCAGCAGCTCACGCCGTCCCAGGTTCCGAACCACATAAAACCGTTCGAATCCCTGAACACGCTGTTGACGGAGCTGTTCGAAAGCCCCTCCGCCCCGGTAAGGAAACGCACCGATGTGTTAGTTGCAGATGCAATGATTGTGCACAGAAGGGAAAGGAATATCGAGATATGGCGTCTTATCATTGGTCAATGTGGTTACCAGGGTGCAAAATACGAAGAAAAAAGCAAAATTGAAAATATTGTGCACACCATTGAAAGAAAAATGTACACGACCGGGAGGAGCTTACTCTATTTTTGCGGAAAACAAAAACACTGACCACAATGGACATCGCTAAAAGAAATCCTTCGAACCCGATCCTGAGGCCGTCGGACCTCAAGCCCTGCATTCCCGGAATGGAAATCACTTGCCTCCTGAATCCCGGTGTATTCCGGATGGACGGCAAAACCTGGCTTCTTGTGAGGGTGGCTGAGCGCCCCGTGCAGAAGGAAGGTGTGATCAGTTTCCCCGTATACAACGACAAGGGTGAAATTGAAGTCCTCAGCTTCCGCAAGGATGATCCCGACCTGGACGCCCACGATCCCCGTGTCATAGGATACAAAGGAAAGGACTATCTCACCACCCTTTCCTACCTCCGTCCCGTCTGCAGTACGGATGATGTCCACTTTGTTGAAGATCCCGGGATCAGGCCCATATTCGGAAAAGGCTTCCAGGAGAGCTTCGGAATCGAAGACTGCCGTGTCGCAACGATGGACGACGGTTTCTGGCTCACCTTCACCGAAGTCTCGCCCGTTGCCGTAGGCGTGGGTCTGATTGCGACAACGGATTTCAAAGAACTCCGCCGCGAAGGGATGATATTCCCTCCCCACAACAAGGACTGCGCCCTGTTCCAGGAGAGGATAGGTGACAAGTTCTTCGCTTTCCACCGTCCCAGTTCCCCCGAACTTGGAGGCAACTATATCTGGATTGCCGAATCACCGGACCGCATCCACTGGGGGCGCCACATCTGCATCGCCACAACCCGTCCCGGCCATTGGGACAGCGCACGTGTAGGCGCTGGCGCCGCCCCCATCCGCACTCCGGAAGGATGGCTCGAAATCTATCACGGCGCGAATGCTGAGAACCGCTACTGCCTGGGCGCGCTCCTTCTGGACCTCAACGACCCCACAAAGGTCCTCGCCCGTAGCGACGAGCCCATTATGGAGCCCATCGCACCCTACGAGAAGACCGGTTTCTTCGGGAATGTCGTATTCTCCAACGGATTCTATATGGAAGACGAAGACACAATCCAGATGTTCTACGGTGCAAGCGACGAGGTAATATGCAGCGCACGTCTTTCCGTAAGTGAAATTCTCTCAACACTCAGATAATGTTCAAAGAATTCAAGTACTTCGCTTCGCAGCCCCTGAACATAAGGACGCTGCTCATTACCAATTTGCTCTTTGCGATGGTCCTTCCCCTCGTGGAGATTTTCGCGGGCGCATATATAATGAGGAATACAGGCACCCCTACCTACGTTATCATCTACCAACTCTGTATGTACGTAGGCGTCGTGCTTTCAGCCTTAGTGAACGGACTGCTACTGAAATGGTTTAAATCCTCCAGGCTCTATGCGTTCGGCATCCTGATCTCAGCCGTATCGCTGATGCTTATGATGTTCATCAGGAACGTCGGGATGGTGATGATATGCTCAACGGGATTCCTGATCGGCCTGTCGACTGGCTTTTTCTGGACGAACCGCTATCTCCTGACGCTGTATGCGACCGATGACGACAACCGGAACTACTTCTTCGGCTTCGAGTCGTTCTTCTTCTCGCTGTGGAACATCGTTATTCCCATCGTCGCCGGAGCCATCATTGCCGGATTGGACGGAAAGGTAATCGGAGGCCATACCCTCAGCGTGAACAACGGCTATCAGCTTCTCACTGTCGCGGCTTTCATCATCAGCATCTGCGCCTGCATAGCCCTGTCGAGGGGTAATTTCAAGAGTCCGGAGAGCAAGAACTTCTTCCATTGGAACTTCCACGTGCTGTGGAGAAAGATGCTCACCCTCGCAGGGCTGAAGGGAATGGTCCAGGGATTCCTCGTGACGGCGCCCGCAATCCTTATTATGAAATTCATCGGCGGAGAAGGTTCCCTTGGACTGATTCAGGGTATCGGCGGCGCCCTCACTGCCGTTCTGGTGTATGTACTCGGCCGCATCGCGAAGCCTCAGGACAGGATGAAGATCTTCGGTTTCGGACTTGTCGTTTTCTTCCTTGGAACCCTTGCGAACGGAATTCTCTTCTCCGGAGCCGGCGTAATAGTATTCATCCTTTGCAAAGTTATGTTCCAGCCGCTTCACGACCTGGCATACCTCCCCACAATGATGAAGACCATCGACTGCGTAAAGGTTCTCGAACAGAGGGATGAATATACATACATAATGAGCCACGAGATCGGCCTGTTCTTCGGAAGGGCCTTCGGAATGATTCTTTTCATCGTACTTGCCGGAGTGTTTTCAGATGACGTCGCACTGCGTTTCGCCCTCCCTATCGTCGGCGCGATCCAACTCCTGTCGCTCCCGCTTGCCCAGAACATAATCAAGGATATCGATACTAAGTACACCCCCGGAAAATGAGAGTGAATCATCTTGCCGCAGCAGCGGCTTTAATTGCAGTCGCAGCCTGCACGCCCCGCTATGGCGGAGCGCCGGTAGCACAGAAGGACATAGCCAAAGTTGAGACCATGCCTTCGATGCCGGAGCCCTATGCAATACTGGACTGGCATCAGAAAGCGCTTGATTTCGACGCATTTGCCTTCGATTTCGAAAACCCCGCGGAGAGCGGTCCCGTCATCTGGTGGGACGACGCCGGAAGGAATACCGGAGAGAGGACTTTCGGACTCTATACCGCTATGAAGGACGCCCGTCAGGGCCCCGACGTCAACGGCGGTGAGTTCCACGAAAGCCTCAACATCCTCCACACCCTTCTTGGAGCAGGCCTCAACGGGATAGACAAGACCTCCCAAAACGGTTATAACTGGGTCAAGATGAGCCAGAACTACTTCAATACGGAGAACGGCTGGAACATCGTGATGAACAATACCTGTCCCGAGGTCGCCCTCCTCGGAGGCGGCTATGGAAGGGACTGGTGGTACGACGTATATCCCAACATCCTTTTCTGGGCAGTCAGCGAGGTCTTCCCCGGAGTGGAAGGCTCTGAGAGGATACTGCGCACGGTCGCGGACCAGTTCGCAAAAGCGGATTCCACCCTCGCCGGCAACTACGATTTCACCTACTTCGACTATGCTCTGATGAAAGGATGCAACAATTGGATTCCTAAGCAGCAGGACGCTGCCGGCGGACACGCCTGGGTCCTTTACAGCGCATACCGTAAATACGGCGACGAGCGCTATCTCCGCCACGCGATATCTGCGATGGAGGCTCTGGATTCCCAGAAAGAAAGCCGTTTCTACGAAATACTTCTCCCTATGGGCATATACACCGCCGCAAGACTTAACGCGGAGCAGGGGTGCAATTTCGACATCGACAAGATGTTCTCCTGGGTCTTTGACGGATGCACCGCCGCGGACGGCCGTACCGGATGGGGAGTTACCTCCGGAAGGTGGGGAGACTACGACATCGCCGGACTGCAGGGCAGTCTCATCGACGGCGGAGGATTCGCCTTCCTGATGAACAGTATCGATCTCGCCTGGCCTTTTGTGCCTATGGTGAAATATCAGCCCCAGTATGCAAGGGCCATAGGAAAGTGGATGCTCAACGACGTCAACTCCTGCCGTCTGTTCTTCCCTGACCAGCTTCCGGATGAGCTCCAGTGCCTTCCCGGAATGCAGGGCTACACGAACAGCATCATTGCATATGAAGGTCTTCGCTACCAGGATGACCGCTATATGAGGGAAGAGCACGCGGGAAAACATCCCATCGCCCTTGGCGACGGTCCGCTCTGGAACGAAAACAATCCCCCGGAGAGTATGTTCAGCGTATACAGTACCTCCGCAGTCGGTATCTTAGGGGCGATAGTCCGTACCACTGACGTCGAAGGAATCCTCCGTCTGGACTGCAATGCTACGGACTTCTACGCATCAAAACCCTATCCCGTTTTCCTGATGTACAACCCCCACAAGCAGGCGAAGGAAGTAACCTATGAGCTTTTCGGAAAGGGAAGGCGCGACCTTCTGGACGTAGTATCCGGAAAGTATCTCGCCACAGGGGTCGGCAAGAGCGCGAAAATCGTAATCGACGCGGACAGCGCCGCCCTCGTCGCAGAGATTCCTGCCGGTCATAAAGTGAAAGATAACACTGTACTATACAATGAAAAGTAAAATCCTGAGTTTATTCCTCATTTTTGCGTGCACTGCGGCATTCGCCCAGCACCGCATCACCGGAACCGTCACTGAAGCCGGAACCGGAGAGCCGCTCGTCGGAGTCAGCGTTTTCGTGGAAGGTTCCACAAGCGGCGCGATTACCGATCTCGACGGCCACTATGAGCTCAACGCCACTGAAAGTGGAAACCTTCAGTTCGTCTATATGGGCTTCAAGACCGTTTCCGTCCCTGTCAGTGGCAGGACGGTCATCGACGCGGTCCTCGAAGAGGATACCACATTCCTCGATGAGGTTGTCGTTGTCGGTTATTCCGTTATGAAACGCAGGGACGTTCTTGGCGCTGTCAGTAAAGTTGACGGATCGCAGCTGCAGAAAGTCCCCGTATCTTCCGTCCAGCAGTCCCTTCAGGGCCGGATCGCCGGTGTGAACGTAATGTCTGAGACCGGAGCCCCGGGCGCCTCGATTTCCGTCCGTGTCCGCGGTACAAGTTCCATCTCCTCCAGCAACGATCCCCTTTACATCGTTGACGGCATTCCGGTCGAAGGAGCGCTTAATTCCCTCGCAGCAAGCGACATCGAGGAAATCACAGTCCTGAAGGACGCATCTTCCGCCGCAATCTACGGCTCCCGCGCAACCAACGGTGTCGTCCTCATCACCACCCGTCAGGGTAAGGACGGAGACTCCAGGATTACCTATAATATGCAGGCCGGTGTCCAGTTCCACGGATACCTCCCGGAGATGACAACCACCGAGGAATACATCCAGCTCTATAACGAAGCCGCTGTCGCGGACAACGCCGTTTCCTCCATCCCGAGGACTCTCATCGAGGGTACCTGGATGAGGGATTTCCCCAACGTGAACCACCTCGAGGAAATCTTCCGCGTCGCTCCCATCCAGCAGCACGAGATTTCCCTCAGCGGCGGTAACGGCAAAACCCAGTACCTTGTATCCGCTTCGTATTTCAACCAGCAGGGTATCATCCGCCACTCCGACTATGAGAGGGCAAACGTCCGCGCAAGTATCAACTCACAGGTAAAGCCTTGGCTCAAAGTCAACTTCAACGTGAACGGCTCCCTCTCCGACAACCGTCTCCTCGCGAGCTCCGGTGACGGATACAACAACGACCAGGGAGGAAGCGTCGTCCGCTATGCCCTGTTCCGCAACCCCGCAATCCCCGTCTATGACGAAAACGGCGAGTACGTGGATACTCCCGGCGAATACTATGGTGACGGTAAATACAACAACTTCTTCGGAAGCGGCTACAGCCCTGAAGGACTCGCTGAATACACTGACCGCACCAATAAGACGAGAAGCCTCCTTGCAACCGGAAACGTGATCATCAACTTCACGAAAGACCTCTTCTGGAAGACTACGATGGGTATCGACTACAGATACAACACATTCCGTCTGTTCAACAGGACCTGGGGTACCGACAACCGCATCAATGCGACTAACGGACTTACCGTCAGGAACACTGAGAATGCTAACTGGACCGTCAACTCCACGGTCAACCACTCCCTTGAATCTGGAGAGCACAGGGTCAACTACCTCGTGGGTATGGAAGCCATCAAGAACCACGAGATGGTACTCTCCTCCGCAAACGAGAACTTCGCAAGTAACGATGCTGACCTCCTGTACATAGGACTTGGCCAGGGAACCCTTACCTCCAGCCAGGGAGAAAGCGGATCCGCCCTCCTGTCCTTCTTCGCCAACGCCAACTACAACTTCGCAGGCAAGTACTACGCCTCCGCGATTATCCGCCGCGACGGTTCTTCCCGTTTCAGCAAGGGAAACCGCTGGGGTACATTCTACTCCGCATCCGCTGGCTGGAATATGGAACAGGAAGACTTCCTGAAGGACGTTTCCTGGATCAACAAGCTCAAACTCCGCGCCGGTTACGGTGCGATCGGCAACCAGAATATCGGCCTGTACGCCTATTCCGACCGCTATTCCGGAAAGTACTACTATTCCTTTGCCGGTGTTGCCTATGACGGCTACGCCCAGACCTCGCTCGGAAACGACAACCTCAAGTGGGAGACCAGCCGCCAGCTTAACGCCGGTGTCGATTTCGAAGTCCTCGAAGGCAGCCTCGGAATGAGCCTCGACTACTACTACAAGATTACGGACGATATGCTCGTCCAGGAATCTCTCCCCTCCTCCGTAGGTTATACCTCCACTCCCTGGATCAACAACGGAAGCGTCCTGAACACCGGTGTGGACCTTGAGGTTTTCTACCGCAAGCAGTACAAGGACTGGGGCTTCGACCTTACGGTAAACGGAGGATACCTCCACAACGAGGTCCTTTCCCTCGAATCCCCTATCATCGGCGGCCTTGTCAACGACGGAGTCTATGCAACGAGGACAGAAGTCGGACAGCCCATCGGCTCCTTCTATATGTATCAGATGGAAGGTATCTTCCAGAATACAGGCGACATTATGCTCTCCGCATACCAGGGAGCTGACACCAAGCCCGGTGACATCAAATACGCGGACCTCAGCGGTCCCGACGGCAAACCTGACGGCGTCATCGACGGCTATGACAGGACTTACGTGGGAAGCGCCATCCCTAAATTCACTACCGGTCTGAACTTCTCCGCAAACTACAAGCAGTTCGACTTCTCCCTGTTCTTCCAGGGCGCATTCGGACAGAAGGTCTATGTCCAGTACCTGAACGATTCCGAAGGCTTCTACCGCGGATTTCCCACCACCAAGCGCTACTTCGAAGAGCACTGGACGGGCGAAGGGACTTCCGACACCCAGCCCCGCGCTTCCTGGGGAGCAACCAACAACCGCAAGGTTTCCACCCGCTTCCTCGAGGACGGCAGCTATCTCCGTCTGAAGAACATCCAGGCAGGATATACCTTCGCGACACCCGAAAGATGGAACATCTCGCATCTCAGGCTGTATCTCGCGGCGAGTAACCTCTTCACAATCACCGGTTACACCGGACTTGATCCGGAGATGACGGTGAATGCAAACTCCACGGCCGAAGGCGACCGCGCCAACGGAATCGACTGGGGTAACTACCCCGTCGCAAAGAGCGTGACCCTTGGACTTAACCTCACATTCTAGGAAGATGAAAAACAAAGCATACATACTGATTGCAGCAGCTGCAGTCCTTTCCGCAACCTCGTGCTCGGACTTCCTCGATGAAAGTCTGAAAGGAAGCTACACGGCTGAGAACTACTACACTACCGCGGAGAAGGCGGAGATGGCCGTGAATGCCATTTACAATTCCCTCTACGGGAACATCCTGTGGATATTCGGCGACGTCGCTTCCGACGACTCCGTAAAGGGAGGTGACGACGGCGACCAGCCCCAGATAAACAATATCGACCAGCTTGACGCAAGCGCGGACAACGGCTCCGTAGGAACCTTCTGGAAAGACACCTACGAGACCATCGCAAGGGCGAACAACGTGATTGCCAATATTCCCGGAATGGGCCTTGACGAAAAGACCGCTAACCAGTATCTCGGTGAGGCGAAGTTCCTCAGGGCGTATTCCTACTTCAACCTTGTGAATATCTTCGGCCAGGTTCCCCTGAAGCTGAATTCCCAGAACACATCAGCGGATATCCACGTAGGCCTCAGCTCCGTGGACGCCATTTACGCCCAGATCGACAGGGACCTCCGCGACGCAGCTGACGGACTTGGTAACTCCAGGACCGGACGCGCATCAAAGAGCGCGGCCCTCGCCCTCCTTGCAAAGAGCAAGATATTCCAGGGTGACTGGACTGCCGCTTCCGCCTCTATCGACGAGTTTGAGACTGTCGCCGCCGGATACGACCTGGAACCCGTCTATGCGGACCTTTTCAAAAGCGGCGGAGAGGACTCCGTTGAAAGCATCTTCGCAATCCGCTACTCCGTGAGCGCGATCGCTTCGCTCGGAAACAACCTTAACGTCTGGTTCTCACCATATTCGGAGGAAAACGGCTATCATTTCAACGCCCCCACCCTGTCCTTCG
>CALCEJ010000127.1 GCA_937900465.1 uncultured Bacteroidales bacterium
ATGCCTCGGCAACGGTTACGGCTCCGGATGCGGTAGAAATTGTGTCCGTGGATACGGTTTCGGTGAAACCCGGAAAGAATGAAGACCCGAACAGAAGCAAGTACCTTGTCAGGGTTAAAATCAAGGATATTCCCGGCCAGCAGAATTACTACAGGATTTCCCCGACCTATGATGAGAAAGTCGTTTTCAAGGTCTCTTACTGGGATTACAACGAAGAAACGATGGAATATGAGAGGATTTTTACAGGAGAGACGGAAGAATATGAAGCGTTTGACCGGAGGGTCACCATAGACCTTTCCTCGGAGCCCCTGTTCTCTGGCGGCAGCTCCCTTGGAGGAGGCCTCTTCGACGATCTCATTGATTCAGAGTACGGAACCTACAGTTACAACACCTTCACAGACAGCGCATTTGAGGATTCGGAATATACCCTCAGGATATATGTATTTCTGGATCTGATCGTTACGGCTGCAGCCGATGCGGAGGAAATCGAATCAGCCCACGCGGAAATCAAGATGAATGTGTGGAGTATGTCCTTCGAACAGTTCCACTACCTGAAGGCCATCAATTACGATTCGGATATGGGCGTATTCGCCGAGGCCGTGACCATTCCTTCAAATGTCGAAGGCGGTACCGGCCAGGTGTCCATAGAGACCAGGTCTTCCGTGACGTTTATGGAACTGGACAGGTAATCCCTATCTGAGAGACTCCGGAAGAAGGCTGTCAACCGCGGGCTTTGCGAGTTTGTCCATCACGAGGAAACCGTCAAGTTCCGGATGGCAGCCGTCATTGGAATACTTCGAGGGAAGGCTCAAATCCTCAGGGTCCGCCATAGTGGAGTAGTAATCGATATAGGTATAGCCTTTTTCTTCGCAGAGGGCCTTCAGAAGGGTGTTTATCTCAGCGATGTGTGAGGCGATGGTGACACCGGCCTTTGAAGGGGTCCAGCTATCTCCTCTCCAATAGAAATATATGGATGGAAGCAGGGAGCCTATTGCTACGGCTATCCCGTTATCGACTGCGCTTTCCGCCATAGCGGCGATGTTCGCGACGACGGCAGGACTTTCCACGTATACTCCGTCATTCTCAGCTACGTCGTTGGTCCCGCACATAATATGGACCACGTAGGGCATATTCTCGACGACGTCCCTGTGGAAACGGTTACGGATAGTCCTCGAGGTCTGTCCGTCGATACCCTTGCCCACATAGCCGTTATTTCTGAAGAAAGCGGCATCTGTCTGGGGCCAGAGGCGGGTTATTGAGTCGCCGATGAAGATGGCCTTGACCGAACGGGGGACAATCTCGAAGGAGATGGTCCTTCCGCCGTTCATATCGACGGTAAGGCGTACGTTATCGTAACTGTTCTCCGCGTCGATGGTGAATGGCTTTGTCTCAGGGGAATCGTTTTTCCCGACGGCAAGGACTTTACCGTCCTCTCCCTTTACCCAGGCGCCCAGCGCGCCTGACTCGCCGGATTTTACCGTGAAAAAGAAGCTTGAGTAGCCCTTGAACGGACGAAAATACTCATCAAGAGTCCATTTCCCGCGTCCTGCGTATGTGAGTTTTTGCGCTGCGGCATCCGACAGTGGTTGAAGGCTTACGCCCTGAATCTCTGTCATAGCCCATTTCATTTCCCCGAAATCCAGCCTCATCCTGTATCGGGTCCCGAGGGCGTTGACAGTATTCGAGCCGGGGGTAGGAGCGAGCGTGCCGTCGTCACACAGTTTCCATAATGAACCGTCCTGATCTGCTACGACAAGGGCACCGCTGGAAAGGGTAAGATAAGCTTCGAATACATTCTCAAGGGCATTCCCGTCCTTGTCCAGGGCGGAGTACATCCGGATTGGATCATTTATGGGAGCATCCTCTGCGGCAGGGCCATAAAGGGATATTGACGATATGGATACAGTTTTTGCCTCTTCTTTCGGGGTGTTCTCATCCGCCGCTTTCTCTTTCCCGCAGGAAGAGACAAGCATAAGGGCGGAAGCGGCAAGCCATAGGATTCTTTTCATAAGACAGTGATTATCAGAATTCCATCCCGAGTCCGATGTTCACAGCGAAGTTCCTTTCTCCGGGATGAGTCACCCTCCAGATGGCATCCACCCGGAAGAGTTTGAATATATTGGCCAGTCCTACGCCGACTTCCACGTAAGGGATTTCCAGGGTGTCCATCCCTTCAGGAAGCCTGACGACGGCACTTTTGGAGTTTCTGTCCGTGATTGTACCCCAGGCGGCCTTCACGTTGACGACTTCGCGGAGTTTGAGCTTCTTAACGCCCGGGATGAGCCCGAGAATCTGCCCGCCGAAGTTATGCTCGTAAAAGGCCGAAATCCACCTGTCGGAAGCGAATTCGTAGTAATCCATGCAGGCGAAGGAAGTCTTGTCGAGGAAGATTGTCTTGTTACCTTCGTGCAGTTTCAGGAACGGGTAGGGGACGTCGCCGAATATCGCGCCCATGTTGACGCTCATCGAGCCGTAGCCGAATGCGCCGATAGGTATGTTCCAGTCCATATTGAGTTCCGTTCTGGCGAAGGAGTAGGAGTCCTTCGTGATTCCGGGGACCGCGGCGATAAGATGGGCCGTGAGGACAGGGTAGGGGCTGTAGAGATAGTTCTTTTTGAAGATACCGCGGCTGACGGTCTCATCCCAGCTGAAACGCGCGGCGTAGTTGATCTGGTTTGCCGTTACACTTTTAAGAAGCGTTCCGTCACTGCTGATAAGTGGAACTATGTCATTTCCATAGATACGGATAGACTCCAGGGTGAAGGTATTGTTGAACGAGGGGTTTAATTCGTGTTCGTACTTGATGCGGAATTCCCTGGACATGCTCCTCTTGTTGAATGCGGATTTTGCCAGGATGGAGTTGAAGATGCTGCTCTCCTGGAGAACGCCTGCGCCTTTTCCCAGCTGGATAAGGTCATAACGGCCATACAGGGTCAGTTTACGGGTAAGGTCGCGGCGGAACATATATTCCACCATTCCGCTGCCCTTGAAGGTCTTGTCTTCGGTTCCGTATGCGACGTATCCGGACAGACGTACCTTCTGGCTGAATTCCTTGAAGGTCTTCATTCCGAGCTGGAAACGGGTTCCTTCCATTCCGTTGAAGCTCACAAGGCGGTCATAGGGGCCTATGCCGATACCGGTTTTACGGTCTACATAGTAGCCTTCTCCGATTGTGTCGCCTATTGCGTAGACTACTTTGTAAAGCCCGGTTCCATT
>CALCEJ010000128.1 GCA_937900465.1 uncultured Bacteroidales bacterium
AATGCTGTATCATCGTTCATTATGGAAAGATTGGAAATTGGGCAGCAAATTGAAACGGAAATTGTGGCCATCTCAAACGACACGATTTTTTTGGACTTAAATTCTAAAAGCGAGGGCGTTCTTTTTAAGGTTTACGGCATCGAGGACGGCCTCTATGGACTCTTCCTTAGCGTCTCCGATAAAGCCGCAGGTATTTACAAGGAGAAAATCTACGGGAATATCCTCCTCCCCCTCAGGTACGATCTCATAGGAATCCTTAACCTGATAGAGGAGGTGCTCCGTATCAACGGTGTTCTTGGAGCACCCGAGGGTTATTACCCGCAGTTTCTTCACGACTTAGGCCTCCTCAGGGGCTTCTGCCTCTGCCTCAGGGTCCGTGAAGTCGAGGGATGCGAACTCTCGGAGCTGATTGTACCAGTCTGTGACCTTCTTCATATGGGAGACGTAGAAACGGTCTCTGTCATAATCAGGAAGGGCTTTCTCAAAGAAAGAAACAAGCTGCTCGGAACTTGCCTTGGGAGAAGGGGCGGCTTCCTCCCCGAGTGCCTTATGCATCCTTTCAAACACTTCCTGAAGCTTTACTTCTCCTTCGGAAGTATAGATTGAGATGTCATAAAGGGTAGTGATACCGCTTGTGGCGGCAAGGTTGGTCCGCTTACCGTCACGGATGCTTTCTGCTATTGCACCGCTCTTGGAGCGGGCGATATAAGTGAAAAGACTTCCCTGTCCCTTCACCGTAAGAATCTTGCTGAGATCAGTTTTCATATGTTCTTGTCTTTAAAAATTCAACCAGTTTGTCAACCTCTTCCGACAGGTCCTCGAGAGAACCCCCGTTATGGACGATGATGTCAGCGAACAGCTCTGGATCAGTCTGGTTAGCAATCCGGAGCATCACATCCTCCCGGCCCATACAATCCCTGAGCATAACCCTCCGTATCCTTACTTCGAGAGGTGCCGTAACGACCGCCACGGCATCGTACATATCCCGGAATTCCTCCTTGGAAAGGGCTATGGCGGATTCCATAACGACTGTCCCCTTCCCTTCCTTCCAGGCCATGAAGTCATCCCTGAGCGCAGGATAGAGGAGGCTTTCAAGAAGCCTCAGGGCTCCCCTGTCACGGAACACCACCTTCGACACGGCGGAAAGATCAGCCTTCCCGTCAGCATCGAAGCACCTGACACCGGTCCGGGCGGAGAATTCCTCGAGAATGGATGGAATCTCATAGTAGAGTTCCTTCGCCCTCGTGTCGCAGCAATAGACGGGGACTCCCCTTTCCTCAAGCATCCGGCAAACTTCCGACTTTCCGGAACCGATTCCTCCTGTAACAAGCAGTGTCATTGTACCTGGATACAGTCAAAAACTTCCGGAACCACACTGTAGCTGATGACCCCCGAAGGCAACCTGGACAGGCGGGCGACACATCGTCCGCCTATGGACCTTGAGAAATCGTTGTAGTCGATATAAAGGCTCAGCGAATGGAAAGGATTTCCGCTGGATGGGAAAACGCAGCGAAGCACGAGTTCCGCTTCCGAAGGGAATACCTGGAGATTCGTTCCCGCAGGGGCATTACGGACTTCCACGGGGACCCTCTGACGCATCTCTACATATCTCGAGACCGGAAGTGTATAGTTCACTCCGCTGTCCGAAAGGCGGACCCCGGCGCCAGGACGGGTAAGTTTCAGGACTCCGGCAAGGTCAGAATGGACATCATCCATATGAAGGACTCCGGTTTCTACCGAAGTGATGTTTTCAATCTTCGCCGGTTCGCCATAGACATAGACCGAGTCCGGTTCCGTTTTCACCGGCCCGGTAGCCATATACTGGGAGCGGAAGGATATCCTCTGGGCTACCTCCACGGGAACTTTCTTGTAGTTCTCCTGCTGGAACTGGAACTCGAGGGTATCCGTTATGAAGCTCTCCACTGTCACGTCATCCCCGAAGAAATCGTGGATGTATGCGCTCTTGAGAGAGCCTGCAAGATAGTAGACGTCAGAATCCTGGGCCTTTCTGCGAAGGTCCTGCGGGGCAATCTTAACCCGTACGGGACGGTTGAAGCGACGGGATATACGGATCAGGCGGTATCCTTCCGCACGGCAGTTCGCTACCACTGTGGCGGCATTAACGGACACATTTCCGTGACCGTCGATGGCGGATTCCGCGACAACCCTGACTTTCACCATCGAAGAGTACGTGCCGGAAAGGTTCGTCAAAAGCCATATTCCGAACGCAAGGGCTATGGAGAGAATCAGGACCGGCCACGCCGTATTTTTACCGCGTCTTTCCAAAACGGATGATTACTTCTGGGATTCCTGCGCAACGTCGGACGAGTCACGGACAAGGCCCTGCTTGTCAACCCTGAGCTTGACTCCGTCGTCAACCTTGATCAGTACAGTCTTGTCATTTACCTCCTCAACAGTACCGTAGATGCCTCCGACGGTGACGATCTTGTCACCTTTCTTGAGGGAATCGCGGAAATTCTGGAGTTCCTTCTGCTGCTTGCGCTGGGGACGGATCATAAACAGCCACATAATGAGGAATATTGCGATAAGCATTATCCACATTGAGAGTCCGCCTCCTGCGGGCTGCCCCTGAGGCGCCGCTGCCTGAAGTGCAAAAATGATAGGTGTCATAGTTTATCTGTTTTTTACGATTGTTCCTTTTTCGAGTTCCTCCTTTACAAGAGAGTCCAGAAGACCGTTGACAAAGCTGCGGCTCTTCGGGGTGGAATAGTATTTCGAAATCTCGACATATTCGTTAATGGACACGACAACGGGTATCTCAGGGAATGTCTCAGCCTCAGCAAGGCCCATCGCAATAAGTACGATATCCGTCGTATACAGGCGGTCCCTGTCCCATCTGGACACGGAACCCGCAATCCTGTCGTTATATTCAGAAAAGCGTCCGAAGCAAACCTTCAGCAGTTTATGGACGAATTCGCTGTCGCTGTCAGCGTCTTTACCCTTCGCAATGAGTATATCGCTGTTGTATAGCGGAGGCAGGGTCCATCTCCCGGTCCTTGCAATGTCGTCAAGGGTCGAAAGAACGACGCCAAGGGCATAGCCAAGATCGTCGGTCCACAGGATGGACATTTCTTCGAGAATGGCCTGGAGGGCCTCGTTGTCCTCGAACTCTTCAGTAAAGATATGCTTGAAAAGCTTCACATCCTCGCGGAGCGAAACCTCGGGAGAATCCAGGTACTGACGGAACCACTTCCTGCCTTTTATAGACTCGTAGAGATTGTGGATAAGGACGTCGTACTGGTCCCAGGAAAGCTTTTTCTTTTGAAGCAGTTTACGGAAATCCGGATCGCCGGCAAGAAGCGGCGAAAGGGAGTTGGATACGAATTTAAGATTGGGATGAAGTTCCTCCTCGGTAGGGTTGAACTTTTCCCTTGCGGCCTCAACAAGCCGTCTGGCCTCTTCCGTCAGAGGCTCCACTATCCCAAGAAGGAAAAGGTACAGATCCCTTGTCGCCTCCGAAGACGCATCAAGAAGCGACTGCGCCTCCTTGAAAGTCATATCCGGGTTCTCAGCGTAACTGTACAGGACCTTGAAAGCCTTGATTCTGAGGATTCTTCGGTTTAGCATATTTCAAATATCTTCGTATCCAAATAATTTTCGCAAATTTAGTGAATTTTTGAATTATTTCCTTACATTTGTGGGAAACCTTATTAAATGAGTGATACTATGTACGAAGATTATGAGAGGAACCGTTTTGGTGAGCGCGCTGAAGACGTGTACTCCAAACCGGTAAGGGCTGGAAAGCGTACCTACTTCTTTGACGTGAAATCCACCAAGGAAGGAAATGACTTCTTCCTGACTATTACAGAGAGCAAACGCCGTGTCGAAAGGGACGGCTCATTCGCTTACGACAAGCACAAGATCTTCCTCTACAAGGAAGATTTTGAAAAGTTCTCTGAAGGCCTCCAGGAAGCGATAGCGTACATCCGCGAGAACCTTCTCAAGGACCTCCCCGAGAAAAAAGGCGACGAGTTTACGGACGTAAGTTTCGAAGAGCTCTAGAATATGGACTCACCTATGGAAAAGGTGCGCGCTGCCTCAGGTTCAGTGCGTCCGAGACTGTGCGGGAGAAAGCCCGTCGTAGGGATCGTCCTCGGAAGCGGACTCGGTTCCCTTGCGGAACATATTGAGGATCCGCTTGTCATCCCTTATCGCGACATCCCCGGATTCCCCGTCTCTACCGCTGTCGGCCACAAGGGAAACTACATAGTCGGAACCCTCGGCGGCAAGACCGTCATCGCCATGCAGGGACGAATCCACTACTACGAGGGATACCCTATGGAAAACGTCGTAATGCCCATCAGGGTAATGATGGACCTTGGCATCAAGGTCCTTATGGTCTCAAACGCAGCCGGAGGCACCAACCTCGACTTCCACATCGGCGACCTGATGATCATCAAGGACCATATCAACCTGATGCCCAACCCCCTCATCGGCCCCAACATCGACGAGCTTGGTCCCCGCTTCCCTGATATGACCAGGCCTTATGACCCGTCGCTTATCCGCCTTGCGAAGGAAATCGCCTCAGAATGCGGATTCCCCGTCAAAGAGGGTGTCTACGTGGCAAACACGGGCCCTACTTATGAGACCCCCGCGGAATACAAGTATTTCCGCTCAATCGGCGGCGACGCAGTAGGTATGAGTACCGTACCGGAGGTAATCGCAGCCCGTCACGCCTCCCTGCCCGTGTTCGGAATGTCCGTTATCACGAACGAGGCCCACGACGACTATTCGGAAGATTATGTGAATGACGGAAATGACGTCGTGGAAGCTGCAGACGCAGCCGCCGGCAGGATGACCGTCCTCTTCAAAAAAATGATTGAAAGACTATGACAGAACTCGAAACAATATACGCGGCCTCCGACTATGTGCGTTCAAAACTCGGAGACCTCAGGCCCACGGTAGGAATCGTACTTGGAAGCGGCCTCGGAAAACTCTCTGACAAGATTGAAAATCCCCTCACCATCCCCTACAAGGATATTCCCGGTTTCCCCGTATCTACGGCGATCGGCCACAAGGGAAATTTCATTGTCGGATCCCTCGGCGGAAAAACGGTAATCGCAATGCAGGGCCGTATCCACTACTATGAGGGTTATGATATG
>CALCEJ010000129.1 GCA_937900465.1 uncultured Bacteroidales bacterium
GCAGTACATCGGACCGAAGAAAAGCGGCATGAAGGTCTGTTGCCCGTTCTGTCCGCTTCCACATCGCCGATATGGTCGCGAACACATATGTGAAAACTCCGACAGCCCTTGCGGATATGCTGCTCGAGCCTTTCCGTGAGGAAGACGCCCGCATCGAAGCCCTCCGCACGGAAGTCCTCCGGGCTGTCTCCCTCCGCCTCGAACGCGAAAACTCTCTCATCCAGCGGAAGGCCCACCGTATCAAGTTCGCCGCCAGTTCCCTTGTCTCCGCCGCCCTTTCAAAGGTTGAACTGAAGGCTGCCGTCATCAAGTCTTCAGATCCCAGGAACATTCTCTCGATGGGCTACGTGCTGGTAACGGGGAAGGACGGGCGTGTGCTGAAGACGGTGGAAAAGGTTTCTGAAGGCGACCGCATCGGCGTCCGCTTCAGCGACGGCTCCATCTCCGCTACCGTCGATGAGGTCCATCCCGGAAGATAAACATTTGATGGATTCAGTTGAAATTGCTATATTTACGGCACAATGGGCCTTGGAGTGAATTGTCCCGGTCCGTCGTAGATTGTCCCGGTCCGTCGTGAATTGTCCCGGACAGTGAAGTAGATTGTCCCGGGTAGTGAAATGTTATAATCCCGGGGAAAGGATTGATATGGAAAAGAAATTCGATTACGCAAAGGCGCTTGCGGAGCTGGAGGAAATAGCCGCGAGGGTTGAGAATCCGGAAACGTCTCTGGATTCGATAGACAAGCTTGTGGAAAGGAGCAATGAACTCCTTAAGGCCTGCCGCGAGTATCTTCGAGGCGTAAAGGAGAAGGTGGATTCGCTGGATGCGGATGCCTGAAACAGATACTAATCAAAGTAACACTATGGAAAAAATAACCGGACTTGTGGACGCCCCGTTCACCCCTATGAAGCCTAACGGCGACATTAACCTCGAGCCCATCCCCCGTTATGCCGCGATGCTTGCGAAGAACGGCCTTGTGGGCGTATTTATAAACGGATCCTCCGGAGAGGGATATATGCTTACCCCCGAAGAAAGGAAGCAGCTTGCGGAGGCGTGGGTCGCCGCTGTTCCGAAGGGATTTAAAGTTATTGTCCACGTGGGAAGCTGCTGCCTTCGCGAAAGCGTCGAGCTTGCCCGCCACGCAGCCTCCATCGGCGCCTGGGGCATCGGGTCTATGGCGCCTCCGTTCCCGAAGATCGGGCGTATCGAAGAACTTGTAAAATACTGCGAGGAAATCGCAGCCGCAGCCCCGGAACTGCCATTCTACTACTACCACATACCGGCATTCAACGGTGCGTTCCTGCCTATGCTGGACCTTCTGAAGGCGGTTGACGGAAGAATCCCCAATTTCGCGGGAATTAAATACACATTCGAGAGCCTCTACGAGTATAACCAGTGCCGTCTGTACAAGAACGGAAAGTATGATTTGCTCCACGGCCAGGATGAAACCTACCTTCCCTCCCTTGCCCAGGGAGGAGCCCAGGGAGGAATCTGCGGAACCACGAACTATAACGGCCGGGTCCAGGTCGCAATCGGGGAGGCCTGGAAGGCCGGTGACCTCGAGAAGGCCCGTGAGCTCCAGAACTATTCCCAGGCTGTGATTAACGTCATCTGCAACTTCCGCGGCAATATCGTCGGAGGAAAGAGGATAATGAAACTGATAGGCCTTGATCTCGGGCCTAACCGTGTTCCTTTCCGCAATGTGACTCCGGAGGAAGAGATCCAGCTCAAAGCCCAGCTCGAGGAAATCGACTTCTTCTCCCACTGCAACGTCTTATGACGCGACGTCCGGGATTTTTGTTATTGGCCGCTGTCCTTGCGGGGATGTGCGGCTGTTATTCCTGTTCTATGAATCAATTGAAGACAACTGTTCTCCCGCAGATACCGGATGAGGCTTATGCCAAGGGCGTATCCGCCCCGTTCTGCGGCCTTATCGGCAATACGCTGATTGTCGGCGGCGGCGCCAATTTCCCTGAAGCTCCCCTGCTGGAAGGCGGCCGGAAACGCGTGTACAGGGACATATGGGCCCTTGGGGCCGATGGATGGGCCCGCATCGGCCTTCTTCCGGATTCGACGGCTTACGGCGCGACCTTTCCCTTCGGGAACGGACTCCTTCTCGCCGGCGGAAATGTCCCCGGAAAGACAACGGACAGAGTATATATCCTCTCTCCGGATGGAAGCATCTCAGAGGCACCCTCGCTCCCTTTCCCTGTTGAACAGGCCGGTGCCGCATCCGATGGCGGGGAACTCTTCCTCGTCGGAGGTCAGGGCAAGGATGGCGGATTAAGAAGTGTTCTCCGGTACTCCGGAGGGGGCTGGGAGGAAATCGCAACTCTTCCGGAGCCCCTTGTCCAGCCTGTTGCATTCGCTTCCGGAGGAAGACTCTACGTCTGGGGAGGGTTTAATCCCGAGACGCTTCTCGCCCCGTCCGAAGGCCTGAGTCTTGACCTTCAGACGCTTTCGTGGAGCCCGGCGCCGGCAATCCCGGACGGCGGGACATTCACCGGATCTTCCGGAGCCGTCCTCGGGGACGGGCGCTTCGCCGTTGTCGGGGGTGTGAACAAAGAAATATTCGAAAGGGCCCTTCGAAACACTCCGGAGGACAGGATTCCCTATTTGTCAAAGGAGCCGGAGCAGTACAAGTTCCGGAAGGTGGTCTATGTGTTCGACCCCCGGAAAGGGGAGTGGTCTTCGAAGGGAGAGACCCCTTATGCCGCCCTTGCAGGCCCTGGAGCGGCAGCCGTCGGCAATGTACTGTATGTCAGCGGAGGCGAGCTCAAGCCGGGCGTCCGCTCTCCAAGGTCTTTTAAAACGGAACTCAAATGAGCAAGGAAAAATTCGAGAAAATATATCCCTGGGTAGTTGTCGGCCTTCTTTCTGTCGTCGCATTTCTGAACTACCTTGACCGCCAGATGCTCTCTACGATGCAGAGTGCCATCGGCGTTGACATCGCTGAACTTCAGCAGGCCCGTAACTTCGGGCGCCTGATGGCGATTTTCCTGTGGGTCTATGCCGTCGTCAGCCCCTTTGCCGGCAGTATCGCTGACAGGATCAGCCGTAAATGGCTCATCGTGGGTTCCCTCGGAGTATGGTCTCTGGTCACGTTGCTTATGGGCCACTGCGAGACCTTTACCCAGATGTACTGGCTTCGCGGCCTTATGGGCATAAGCGAGGCGCTCTACATACCATCCAGCCTGTCGCTGATTGCGGATTATCACGCCGGGAAGAGCCGTTCGCTTGCGGTGGGACTGCATATGACGGGTTTGTACCTGGGGCAGGCAGTGGGCGGATTCGGAGCCATCTTTGCATCGGCTCTCTCGTGGAGGATGACATTCCACTGGTTCGGGATTGTGGGGGTGCTGTATGCCGTAGTTTTGGTTTTCTTCCTGAAGGAAAAGCGGGCCCCGTCGAAGGGAGAAGCCGTCGCTTCGGCCCCTTCACTGTCCATTGTGAAATCTTTCGGCCTTATTTTCAGCAATATAGCCTTCTGGGTGATTCTTTTCTTCTTCGCCTCGACATCCCTTCCCGGATGGGCCACGAAGAACTGGCTCCCGACACTCTTTGCCCAGCATCTTGACGGCGGAATGGCTGTTGCCGGGCCGGTCGCTACGATTACGATAGCGCTGTCCTCGTTCGTAGGCGTTATGGTAGGCGGTCCGCTCTCTGACCGATGGGTCAAGAAGAATCTTAAGGGACGCGTCTACACCAGCGCAATCGGGCTCGGGATGATGATTCCGGCACTGGTTCTGATGGGCCTTGGCCACGGAGTCGTCTCCGCAGTGGCTTCCGGGCTTATCTTTGGCCTTGGGTACGGGATGTTCGACACGAACAATATGCCCATCCTCTGCCAGTTCGTCCCTTCGCGCCTCCGCGCTACGGCTTATGGTTTTATGAATATGGTTGGCGTCGCTATGGGAGCTCTTTGCACCCAGCTTCTCGGGAAAATTCCTAACCTCGGGCTGAGTTTTGCTATCCTTGGCGGTGTCACGGCCGTTGCGCTGGTTCTCCAGCTGACCGTTCTCCGCCCCACAACTGACGATATGCAGTAAGGCTTTGATAAGCCAGAAATCGATTCGCTATGAAACTTTTCTTATATACGCTTGCGCTTGCCGTAGCGGCCCTCTCCGTGGCGGGCACGGCCTTCGCCGGGGAGCTTCAGAGTGATGCGCTTCTTGTCAAGGAGTGCCGCATTCCGGTTCTTCTGGAGAGGGAGGACAATGTCGTCCTTATGATGAAACTGATTCCGGAGACTCTCACTTCCCTCGATGATATCACAATCGAGTTTGGTGAGGGCTCTGCCGTCCGCAGCATAAAGTCTGTCAAACTCTACTATGGCGGAACTGACGCGAGGACGTACGCAAGGGATTGGGCCTATGGGCCGGTGGAGTATATATCGGCCTTCGAGGCCGGGAAAACCCGGAAGGCAAATCCGTCGCACTCGGTCCTGTTGGACAAGGGCCGTCCCGCTGCGGCAAAAGACGGGACTGCGTCCATAACTCTCAGCGCTTCGCGAAAGCTTTTCCCCGGGGTCAACTACTTCTGGGTAAGCGTAGAGATGAAACACCGGAGCGTGCGCCTTGGTGACTGTTTCACTGTCGCCGGCGTTCAGGCCAGGTCGGAGGGGAAGCCTCTTCCGGTGGAAATCGTATCAGAACGCGGATTTGTCCACAGGATGGGCATAGGAGTGCGCCACGCCGGGGATGACGGCGCGGCCGCCTACCGGATTCCGGGGCTCGTGACCAGCCGTAAAGGCACCCTTGTCGCGACATATGACATAAGGTATAACTCCGCCAGGGACCTTCAGGACTATATCGACGTTGGTGTCAGCCGCTCAACTGACGGCGGACGGCACTGGAAGCGTATGCAGAAGGCTATTGCGATGGGAACCCGCGGGGGACTGCCGCTTTCCCAGAACGGAGCCGGCGATGCCGCAATCCTTTCCGACGATACTACTGGAAAGCTTTTCATCGTTTCTATATGGGCCCATGGAATGGGGCATCAGGTCTCGTGGTGGAGCACTGTTCCGGGAATGGACCCGGAGTATACCGCCCAGCTGGTGCTCGTTGAAAGTTCTGATGACGGGAGGACCTGGAGCGAGCCTGTGAGCATAACCCCGCAGATGAAGGATTCCGCGTGGGCCTTCTTCTTCGACGGTCCCGGACGCGGGATATGCACAAGCGACGGGAAGCTTGTTTTCGCCTCCCAGTACACGGACTTTGACAATGGAAGGACTCCTCACGCCGGTATCTTCTACAGTGAGGACCACGGCAAAACCTGGCATATCCACTCTCCTGCGAAGGACCAGACTACGGAATCGCAGGTTGCGGAACTCCCTGACGGCTCCCTGATGCTCAATATGAGGGATAACCGCGGGGGTTCGAGAAGTGTCGCCGTTACCCGTGATATGGGAAGGACGTGGAAGGAACATCCCTCTTCGAGGAGCGCCCTCCGGGAACCGGTGTGTATGGCGAGCCTTATCAGCGTCCGGGCATCGGAAAATGTCTCCGGAAAGAACCTCCTTCTGTTCTCCAATCCGGACAACACATCGGCCCGTAATCGCATTACCATCAAAGTCAGCCTTGATGATGGTCTTACCTGGAGCAATGGTTTATTGCTGGACGAAGATTCCGGATGGGGCTATTCCTGCCTGACGATGATAGACCCCGAGACTGTCGGAATACTCTATGAGAGTTCCGTTGCGAACATTACCTTCCAGGCGATACCCCTGAGGGATATAATGGAGGCGAGATAGGCAGGAGGATTTGCATAAAAAAGAGGCTGACCTCAAGTCATATCGACTTTTTAGTCAGCCTCATCAAGTAATCTACTGAAGGTACAATGTTGGTGAAGTGAAACTATGGTTCTTGTCTGTCCAAGAGCCTCCGGAATACTCATACAGGCCAAACCTTCCCGAGAAAGCGAAAGCATTATGGGCAACGAAGGTAGCGGTCATCGTACTACTCGTACCACCAATGACAAATGCATATGTATAAGTTCCGGTATCCGTCGATTCTGCGGCATTGAACTTAACCTCCCCATTAAGAGGGTCATAAGTACCATATGTCTTCATATCGACATCGTAGGTAGAACTATAAAAATGACTTATTATCACATCTCCCTTTTCAGCATCGTCAGTCACTGAGATTGTAACGACAAAATTAGAATTGTTGTTGATATAGTATGTACCTGTAATGGATGATGCAGAGGGAGAAATATACTCGAAAGGAATAGTTCCGTATTCTAAGATCCTGACATCATCAACGGAAGTAAGCCCAAGATCTGTCAAAGAGCTACTATTTGCGACGAATATATAGTGGAAATAGTATTTGTCGGATCCTCCATCTGAGAGAGCCGTTACTTTTGGAGCATATGGTGATGAGAGTGCGGCCATTGCCCACGCAGATCCCGAGGTAAATTTGTTGCCCTCAATATATGCACTTAAATCCTCCTCCGCTGTTTTTGAAATGTTAAAACGCAAGGTTTTACCATCCAAGGCATAATTAATCTGAGGACAGCAAGTCGCTCCATAACTAATACTGACGCTCCTTGGATATGTCATCGTTAATTCCGGAACAGATAGTGTTTCATTGCGTGTAACTACGAGTTCTTTATTGATTTTTTTGCTTATCACCTTGACTGTTTCACCGCTCTCTGTGCAAAGTTTGATTGAAAGTGTGCTTGCATCGTAGGTCCCAACGGGAATTGGAAAGTAGAAATCGTAATTAGAGCCCTCAGTAAGCCCGCTGGTTGTAAGGGAAAGGGTTTTGCTTCCCTCGCTGTTATATTCTGACGTGTTTGCGATTTGTGCAATATAGACCTCCGAACCTGCATATTTTGCAGTGGAGTTAGAAACAGCGAATTTGCCGGCAATAGGCTTGTCCGAAGATACCATTTTCACGGAAGTAAGGTTTGCCGGTATGTTCTCTATTGTTACCTTGACGATTCCGACAGCGGTAGCAAACTTGTATGTCTCTCCAACTTTACGCCCTATCATAGGGACAATGCCAGTTTTTCCGGCAGTACTGTTGAGAGGAGTTGAACTGTTGTATGCTATTGAGACAGGCAGGTTTACAACCGGGTAATCTCCGGAGAACTCCTTTCCAATGCTTTTTTCCTCGTCCCAGTAGTCTTTTACCGGGTAAATTAGATAGCCGGCGTTAGTCCAAGTACCATCGGTGTTCGAAGGATTTGGATCATAGGTCTCAAGGTCATCTGATGCAGAATTATTACGAATAAATGTTGCCGAACTGCTTCCGCTTTCTGCCGTGGTAGTAAAAGAATAAAGGTCCCGCGCGGTAATTGTGCCGCCGGTCCTTTTGACAACGGGCATTGCAATCTGGTCGCTGTTAGTCCACCCGAACGTGGAGTTCCCTGCATACTGTGTTTTAGTTGACTCTTGGCTTATTTCGCAAATAATCTCAGTAGGGATAGCGTTCCCGTTAATTGAGGAGTCATCCTTGGGGTTTGATGTAAACTCTTTCTGACAAGCAACGAATGCGAGGAGAGAAACAGCTATAAGTGTGATTATCTTTTTCATATGCTCTTCTTTTTTAATCCCAAAAGTCATCTTCATCTTCACCCAGGTTGCTACCATAAGAACGAGACGTTAAATTTTCGCCAGAAGCCAAAAAGTTCCGTTCTATAACGATTTGGCTGACCTCCATTTCTGGAGTGATGTACTGCTTCTTGTTCATTTGTTTCTATAGTGTTTGTGTTCTTTATCATACGGCTAAACGAATCCGGTTCCCAGTCCAAATGGATGGGACCGTGCAAGTTAAGAATCTTTTTCCCAAATTCCAAAAATCATCTCTTTTTTGCCCATTTTTCCCTTCTCCTGGGCCCTCCAGATATAAGTTTTGACTAAAGCCGTATGATAAAGACAAAAACAACCCCAATTATACTATGAAACAACCCTACATTTCTCCGGAGACAGAACTGGTAATATGCCGGCTTGAAAACAATCTCCTTACATCAAACTACACTTCGTCATCGACGGATATGACCTTCAGGGACGCATCCGATGATTTTGACTGGGACTACTAATCTATGACAGCTATGAACAAGTACATCTATACACTTTTGGCATTCGCTGCCGTAATGACCGTTTCCTGCCAGAAGGAAGACAACGACACAATTGACGAAAACAATGGAAAAGAGGTTATCACCGCCGTTGTTAAGGACGAGCTGGTAACGAAGGGTGATTACGTTATTAACGGAACGACAGCTACATTCTCCTGGACAACTGATGATGAGTTTTACAGGTTCGTCAGGGCCGATAACGGTAACGGAACATATGGCAGCTACAACCATTACACTTATCAGTATTCCTCCGGTTCGGGAAAGAGTGTCGTATTTTCGGGAGACCCTGTGGGAACCGGCTACGCTGATACCGGTTATGCTTTATATCCGTCATTTAGATACAGGACAGATACCGGTGCAACTTTCGGTTATTACTCCAGTTCCGACTTATACCTCTATTTTAGCGGCACCATCGCCTATAACAGCACCAATCCTTTGAAGGACATTGTGCCGATGCTTGGAAAACTGGACGGCACAACGTACACATTCAAGCCTCTTACGGGAGTAATCGCAGTTCCTGTTTCAAACATCCCTGCGACGGCAAATAAAGTCGTCCTCAGCACAACTGATAAAGGTCTGCTGAATGGTTTCTCGACCCGTTTTTGTAACAAGACCGATGAACTCGGAGACTATTATATCGAGTATTATCTTGGTCCTGACACAAAGGGGCTTCGCAAGTGCTGGATCGACGGAACAAGCGCAACCTACACTTTCGATGCCGGCAGTATTACGGATGCAACATTCTATTTCCCGATAGCCACATCTTACAATGCGAGTGAAGTTTCCGATCCCTATACCAACTTTACGATCTCTGTAAAAAACGGCGATGACGAACTCGCTTCCATCTCCAAATCCGGTCTTTCCATTACCGTTGACCGTGCTGAAATCGTCGCCCTTCCCACGATCAACTGCAACTACGCAGGGACAAAAGTCACCGCAGCGGTTACCGGAACCCCTTCCAATATTAAGGCATATTTCACGACAGAAAAGGGAACCGTAACGAACGTACGCGCGGCTGCCATTGCATCAAAAACCAAGGATGCCCTCAACACTGCTATCCCGAACAGCACCAGCGGTACTGATATTACCGCAGGCGTCGACTCTGGCAGTGCCGTAACTGTCGCTGACGGCTTCTCAACCAGCGGCAAGTATTACATCGGCATCAAGGCGTTCAACGGCACCACTGAGGTGGGCTCTTACATCGTCAGCGATCCCGTCTATTTCCTTAGCGCCACAGATTATGCTAAACTGGTTAAAGAGCACACAATGTCCTATACCAATGGGAATGGTGGAGCTATGACCTATGGAACAATGACTCTGACCCTGTCTGATGACTTGACCAAGGGACAGTTCATCCTTTCGGATTTTGATGGAATGACTTCAACCTCGTCAACCAGCCGCCTGTCAGATTCTCACACATTCTTCAAGGCTATGACGAATAATGGTACGCCTTGGATGGGCGGAAATGGCTCAGCATATCCTTTTACCAGCAACGCAACAAATGTTTATGACGGTAACACCTATTATGGCATTTTGGATAGCGGAACACTGTCGTTTGCAACAAATACAGACTACCCCTTGTTCAATTACAGCGTGAACGGTAATTCTTCAAATACAGCTAAGATTATTCTGTTCTCAAACGACATAGAGAACCACGATGTACCAGCGACCCTGTCATTTGAATATGACGGTAGCACTTTGTCTCTGACCCATACTTACATAGTTGTCCGCTTTAATGGGTATTTTTACAACGGTTCAACAGTTACAGCTAGCGGCGGGTATGCCTCCAAGCCTTACGCCAGCAATGTCTCAATAACGTTGTAATCACCATACTCACCTTGCCGTCATGCCAGGTGATGACATTGGCCGTAAAGTGTAATGTGCTGATTTTGAGCGGGTTAGACAAAAGAGGGGTATCGAAAACCAACACCCCTCTTTTGCTTAATAGATTGTATTTCAACATTTTACATTTCACGCTCGAT
>CALCEJ010000130.1 GCA_937900465.1 uncultured Bacteroidales bacterium
CTGGTCGAGGAGGTCAGAGGCACATTCAAGGGTGTCCGGTTCAACGATAATCAATAAACACGAACGATATATGAAAACTACTGGCAAAGTTACCGGTATTGTTTCCAACCTGGTCACAGTCCTCGTGGACGGTCCTGTAGCGGAGAACGAGATCTGCTATATCGACCTCCACGGCGTGAAGATGATGGCCGAGGTGATCAAGGTTGGAGGAAAACTCGCGCAGGTACAGGTCTTCGAGAGTACGCGCGGACTCCGGAACGGAGACAGCGTGGAATTCGAAGGAAGGATGCTTGAGGCCACACTGGGCCCCGGCCTTCTGTCCAGCGTCTATGACGGTCTCCAGAACGACCTGACCACGATGGAGGACGTCTTCCTCCGGAGGGGAGAATACACAGATCCCCTCGACCGCAAGAAACTGTGGGACTTCACCCCCATCGCCGCCCCCGGAGACCGGGTGGCCGCGGCAGACTGGCTGGGCGAAGTGAAGGAAGGATGGCTCCCCCACAAGATAATGGTCCCGTTCTCTTTCAAGGGAGAATACACGGTGAAATCCGTCAAAGAGGCCGGACAGTACAACGTGGATACGGTCATCGCAGTCCTTTCGAATGAAGACGGCGAGGATGTTCCCGTCACGATGACACAGAAGTGGCCCGTCAAGGTCGCAATCAAAGGATACAAGGAAAAGCCCCGTCCCTCGAGGATAATGGAAACCGGCGTCCGTGTCATCGATACCCTCAATCCCATCGCGGAAGGCGGCACCGGATTCATCCCCGGTCCCTTCGGATGCGGCAAGACCGTCCTCCAGCACGCTATCGCAAAGCAGGGCGATGCTGACGTAATCGTGATGGCCGCCTGCGGAGAACGCGCTAACGAGGTCGTGGAGATCTTCACTGAGTTCCCCGAACTGATAGACCCCCATACCGGCCGTCACCTGATGGAGCGTACCACCATCATCTGCAACACGTCGAATATGCCTGTCGCCGCCCGTGAGGCCTCCGTCTATACGGCAATGACAATCTGCGAATACTACAGGGCGATGGGCCTGAAGTGTCTCCTTCTTGCTGACTCGACTTCAAGATGGGCCCAGGCCCTTCGTGAAATGTCCAACCGTATGGAGGAACTCCCCGGCGCAGACGCCTTCCCCGTGGACCTTTCCGCCATCATCTCCGCCTTCTACTCGAGGGCCGGAATGGTTGTCCTGAACAACGGCAAGACCGGCGCGGTCACCTTCATCGGCACGGTATCCCCTGCCGGCGGTAACCTGAAGGAGCCCGTCACCGAATCCACCAAGAAGAGCGCCCGCTGCTTCTACGCCCTCGAGCAGAACCGCGCAGACCAGAAGCGCTATCCCGCCGTCAACCCTATCGACTCCTACTCCAAGTATCTCGAATATCCTGAGATTATCTCCTACCTCGACGAGACTGTCGAAAAGGGATGGGTGGACAAGGTTATGAAACTCAAGAACATTATCCGCCGCGGCAAGGAGACGATGGAACAGATCAACATCCTCGGTGATGACGGTGTTCCAATGAGTTATCACGTAACGTTCTGGAAGAGCGAACTCGTGGACTTCATCATCCTCCAGCAGGACGGATTCGACCCCGTGGACTCCCTCTGCCCTATCGAGAGGCAGCGTTTCATGGTGGACGTGGTGCTCGATATCTGCGAAAGGGATTTCGAGTTCGAGGACTACGAAAAATGCCGCGACTGGTTCAAAAACATCTTCAACGAACTCCGCCAGATGAACTACTCCGAGTTCCATAGCGAGGCCTTTGAAAAGTATTACAACGACGTACTAAAACTCCTGGAAGAAAATGGCAAATAGAGCATATCAGAGAATATACACACAGCTTGAGAGCATTACGAAGGCGACGGTTTCGCTCCGCGCCGCCGGAGTCTCGAACGACGAGCTCGCCGTTGTTGCCGGCCGCCTTGCCCAGGTTGTCCGCACCAAGGGAGACGTCGTAACCCTCCAGATCTTCTCCGGAACAGAAGGCATTCCAACCAATGCGGAGGTGGTATTCCTCGGCGAACCTCCTACCCTTAAGGTCAGCGACGAGCTCTCCGGACGCTTCTTCGACGCTTATGGTCACCCCATCGACGGCGGCCCGGAAATCGAAGGCGAACTCCGCCAGATCGGCGGCCCGTCCGTCAATCCTTACAAGAGGCGCCAGCCTTCCCAGCTGATCCCTACCGGAATCGCAGGCATCGACCTCAACAACACCCTCGTCTCCGGACAGAAAATCCCCTTCTTTGCGGATCCCGACCAGCCTTACAACAAGGTTATGGCCGATGTCGCCCTGCGCGCTGACGTTGACAAGATCATCCTCGGGGGAATGGGCCTTTCCAACGACGACTACCTTTTCTTCCGCCACAGCTTCGAAGCCGCAGGCGCCCTCGACAAGATCATCTGTTTTATCAATACGACTGAGAACCCCCCGGTAGAGAGGCTTCTCATCCCGGATATGGCTCTTACCGCCGCGGAATACTTCGCCGTGGACAAGAATGAGAAGGTGCTGGTTCTGCTGACGGATATGACCCTCTACGCTGACGCGCTTTCCATCGTCTCCAACCGTATGGACCAGATCCCTTCGAAGGACTCGATGCCGGGTTCCCTCTACAGCGACCTTGCAAAGATCTACGAGAAAGCCGTCCAGCTTCCGACCGAAGGGTCCATCACCATCATTGCGGTCACAACCCTCAATGACGGTGACATCACCCACGCAATCCCTGACAACACCGGATACATCACGGAAGGCCAGCTCTACCTCAAGGCCGATACTGACACCGGAAAGGTCATCATCGACCCGTTCCGTTCGCTCAGCCGTCTGAAACAGCTGGTCCAGGGCAAGAAGACCCGTGAGGACCATTCCCAGGTCATGAACGCATCCGTGCGTCTTTACGCTGACGCGCAGAACGCGAAGACCAAGCTCGAGAACGGTTTCGACCTTTCCGACTACGACCGCCGCTGCCTGCAGTACGCGAAGGACTATGCCGTCGAACTCCTTTCGATCGACGTCAACATCACCATCGACCAGATGCTGGACACTGCCTGGGCCCTTTTCGCAAGGTACTTCTCCCCCGCGGAGACCGGCATCAAGCAGGCTCTTATCGACAAATACTGGAAGAAATAATGGCAATTAAATTCCAATACAACAAAACGTCGCTGAACGAACTGGGCAAACAGCTCAAGGTCCGTCAGAGGGCTCTCCCTACCCTTCAGAACAAGGAGAGCGCCCTGAGGCTCGAGGTGAGAAAGGCCCGGGAAGACAGTGACCGGCTTGTTTCGGAACTTGATGCCGCCCTGAAAAGATACGACTATCTTGCAGCCCTCTGGAACGAATTCGATGCAGGGCTCATCAGCATCACGGACGTGGACCTGTACACCGTGAAAGTCGCCGGCGTGAAAACTCCGGCCCTCGGGGATATCCACTACGAGATCCATCCCTTCAACGCCTTCGTCAGCCCCGCCTGGTATGCTGACGGTGTGGCGATACTGAAGGAGCTCTCCCGGATCGGGATAGAATCCGAGGTATGCCTTGAAAAGGCAAGGATCCTTGACTGGCAGAGGAGGAAGACGACCCAGAAGGTCAACCTCTACGAAAAAGTCCAGATTCCCGGTTATCAGGATGCTATCCGCAAGATAAAACGCTATATGGAGGATGAGGAAAACCTCTCCAAGGCGGCATCGAAAATAGTCAAGTCGCGTCACGCGGCTGAGGAGGAGGAGGCTCCCGCGGTATGATAGAGAAAATGACAAAATACTCCGTCGTACTCCGGAGCGGAGACCAGGAATCCTTCCTCGCAAAGCTGCAGGAGCTGGGCCTCGTGGATATCACAAGGAGCAGGAAACCCGTAAGCGAAGCTTCCCTGAAGGCTCTTTCAGAGATTGAACACATCAAGGGCCTTGTCGACGGCCTTAAAAAGGTCGAGATTCCGGATGGGACCGTCGCCCGGGACCTTGACGGGGACATCGTACTCCGTACCGGAGAACTACTGAAGCAGTACAGCGGCAACATCGAAACGATAAGCGCCCTTGAAAAGGAACGGAACCGGATCGCCGCGTGGGGCCCATACGACACCTCCCTTGTCGGGGAACTCTCCGATGCGGGCGCACCCCTTCATTTCCACGTCCTTTCAAAGAAGTCGTTCAAAGATGAATGGGCTGAAGATTACGCCCTGTCTGTCGTTGCGGAGGTAAAGGGCAATGTCCGCTTTGTCGTAGCTGGCGAAGACGGCCTCCCCGGCGAGATTCCCGCCCCCCGGACTGACCTTGGATCGATCGAGGGCGAAATCTCCGAAGCGGAGAAAAACTGCGCTGAAGTCCTTTCAGAGCTCGCCGGAGCGAGGAATCGCAT
Source organism: uncultured Bacteroidales bacterium (assembly GCA_937900465.1). Taxonomy (GTDB): domain Bacteria; phylum Bacteroidota; class Bacteroidia; order Bacteroidales; family UBA932; genus Cryptobacteroides. The sequence goes on from CALCEJ010000130.1 coordinate 4,359, forward strand.
CGCTGAACTTGAGGCGCTTCGAAGCGAAGGATCTTCCCGCCTTGACCTTATCCTTGCTGACGAATCGGCAGTACCTGCCGTGGAGAACACCCTGGTCATTCTGGAAGGATACGCTCCCGTAGGCTCTGACGCTCCCGTGACTGATTTTCTCGAATCTTCCGGCGTTGTCTATCTCAAGGAAGAGGCGACCGTCGAAGACAATCCTCCCATTGCATTCCGCAACAACAGGTTTGTCCGGATGTTCGAGACCCTGACGGATATGTACGGCCGTCCGGCCTACGACGGCTTTGACCCTACCCCCTATATCAGCATTTTCTTCCTGCTGTTCTTCGCATTCTGCATGGGAGACGCCGGTTACGGGCTTGTACTGGTTTTGATAGGCCTGCTCCTTCGAAAATCCGCCAAGGACCTTGCGCCGCTGGTCGTCACTCTCGGTCTTGGAACCGTGGTAATAGGATTCCTGTTCCACACGTTCTTCTCGATGGATATCTCCACGTGGCGGATTTTCGCCCCCATCAAGGGTATGTTCCTGCCTTCACAGATAGCAGGCAACGATGCAACTATGGTCCTGTCTCTTGCCATAGGTGTCCTTCACATCTGTCTCGCGATGGTAGTAAAGACCATCCACGAGACCAGGACCAAGGGCTTCTATGCAAGCCTTGGTACCTGGGGATGGACGCTGCTTGTAGTGGGTGGTGTAATCGTCGCCGCCTTTGCCCTTGCAGGCGTTCTTGACGCTGTGCTCACCAAATGGATCGTGATAGTTCTGGGCTTGGTTTCCGCGCTTGGGATATTCGTATTCAACGACCCGAAGCGAAACAAGCTGGCAAACATAGGGATGGGCCTGTGGGATACTTACAATATGGTTACCGGTCTTGTCGGAGATGTACTCAGTTACATACGTCTTTACGCCCTCGGACTCGCCGGGGCAATGCTCGGAAAGGCCTTCAACGATATGGGAATGATGATACTGGGAGATACTCCGAACATCGGAAAATGGCTGGCCTTCCTGCTTCTTGTGATCTTCGGACACACGCTGAACATCGCCATGTGCGCCCTCGGCGCCTTTGTCCACCCGCTTCGCCTTAACTTCCTGGAGTTCTTCAAGAATGCCGGCTACGAGGCTTCCGGACGCAATTTTAACCCCCTTAAAAAATCTTTAAACAAACAATAACATATGGAACAAGTTTTAGCTTATCTTGGACTGGGACTGGTGCTCGCACTTGCCGGCATCGGATCCTCCATCGGCACCACAATCGCAGGCAACGCTGCAGAAGGTGCCCTCAAACGCAAACCGGAGTCCTCCGGAAGTTATCTGCTGCTTTCCGCCCTTCCTTCCACCCAGGGAATCTACGGCTTCGTGGCTTTTCTGGTTATGATGGGGAAATACACCGGCGGAACCCTTAGCGGATGGATCTGCTTCGGCGTCGGCCTTGCGGCAGGTGTCGGCATCCTTATATCCGGCATCCGGCAGGGTCAGGTCTGCGCTAACGGTATCGTGGGCGTCTCCCAGGGCCACAACGTTGTCACCAACACCCTTATCTACGCCGCTCTCCCGGAGTTCTACGCAATCCTTTGCCTTGTAGGCGCAATTCTGGCCCATTAATAATATGATTACCGCCTGCACACTCCCCTACGCCCCGGATGCCCTTGCACCCGCGATAAGCGCTGAGACAATCTCTTTCCACTACGGAAAGCACCTCGCGACCTACGTCAATAACCTCAACGCCGCCCTTCCCGGCAGCGCCTTCGAGGGTATGGAACTGGAGGAGATCGTCAAAAAGGCGGACGGTCCCCTCTACAACAACGCCGGACAAACGCTCAATCACAACCTCTACTTTACCCAGTTCGCCCCCCGGCGCGACAACAACGCCCCGAAGGGTAAGTTGGCGCTGGCTATAGACAAGGAGTTCGGAAGTTTCGATGCATTCAAGAAGGAATTTACCGCAAAGGGAGCGGGCCTTTTCGGAAGCGGATGGGTGTTCCTTAGCGCAAAGGCTGACGGATCCCTTGTCATAACTCAGGAGCCCAACGCCGGCAACCCCCTCAGAAGCGGCCTTACCCCCATTCTGACCTTCGACGTGTGGGAGCACGCTTACTACCTTGATTTCCAGAACCGGAGGGCTGACCAGCTCGCCGCCCTCTGGGATATAGTAAACTGGGACGTCGTTTCGGAGAGGTACGCTGAAAGATAAAAAAAGGCTGCACCTCGAAAGTGCAGCCTTTTGTACTGGGTAGGAGAATCGAACTCCTATTGCGAGATTGAGAATCTCGAGTACTAACCGTTATACGAACCCAGCGGTTGGGAATGCAAAGGTACGGCTTTTTTTCGGAATTCCAAATTTTATTTGAGAAAAGAAGTCTTTTTGGAATTCGGACGCAAAATTGATACATTTGTATGATAATAGAAAACAGTATGACCCTGATTAAATCCATATCCGGTATCCGCGGCACCATCGGCGGAAAGCCCGGCGACGCATTGACCCCTGTCGATATCGTCAAGTTCACAGCCGCCTATGCGGCAACCCTTCCCCAGCGTAAACCCTCTCCCAACGGGACCCGGTACAAGGTCGTCGTGGGAAAAGACGCCCGCCTGTCCGGAGAGATGGTCGAACAGCTGGTCGTGGGAACGCTCGTCGGCTGCGGGATCGATGTCGTGAAATGCGGTTTCGCGTCCACGCCGACCACCGAAATGGCCGTCCTGTTCGCCGGGGCGGACGGCGGCATCATCCTCACCGCCAGCCATAACCCGCGCCAGTGGAACGCCCTCAAGCTTTTGAACGACAAGGGCGAATTCCTCACCGCCGCCGAGGGACAGGCCGTCCTGGACCTTGCCGCCGCCGAGGACTTTTCCTTCGCCGAGGTGGATGCGTTGGGAACCATCGAGGAGGAGGATTTCACCGACAAGCACCTGGATGCCGTCCTGGCCCTTCCCGCCGTGGATGTCGAGGCGGTCAAGGCTGCTCATTTCACGGTCGTGGTGGATGCCATCAACTCGGTGGGCGGCATCATCATGCCGCGCCTGCTGAAGCGCCTGGGCGTCAAATGCATCGGCCTGAACTGCAATCCTACCGGCGATTTCGCCCACAATCCGGAACCGCTTCCGGCGAATCTGGCGGACCTGAGCCGGACGGTGGTCCGCGAAAAGGCGGACCTCGGCATCAGCGTGGACCCGGACGTGGACCGGCTTGCCTTCATCTGCGAGGACGGGGAACCCTTCGTGGAGGAATATACCCTCGTGAGTGTCGCCGACTATCTGTGCGAGATCGCCGAGAAGGAGGGAAAGCCCATTGCGACTGTTTCCAATTTGAGCTCGACCCGGGCCCTCCGGGATGTCACCGAGGCCCACGGCGGCAAGTACTATGCATCGGCCGTCGGTGAGGTGAATGTCACGACCTTGATGCACCAGGTCGGCGCCCTGATCGGCGGCGAAGGGAACGGCGGTGTCATCTATCCGGCCATCCATGCCGGCCGCGACGCCATGGTAGGGGTTGCCCTGTTCCTCTCCAACCTGGCCCATAAGAAGCTTACGGTCAGTGCATTGAAAAAGACCTATCCACAGTATTCCATCGCCAAGAACAAGATCCAGCTTTCGGATCCCGCCCTCATTGACAGCATCCTCTCCGCGCTGAAGAAGATCTATGCCGACGAACGGATCAACGACATCGACGGCGTGAAGATCGATTTCGAGGCCAGGAAACAGTGGGTCCATCTGCGCAAATCCAACACCGAACCCATCATCCGCATCTACGCCGAAGCTGCCACGATGCCGGAGGCCGAGGCCCTCGCCAGCGAAGTCATCGCCGTCGCAAACAACATCATCGGATAATGTTCTCTTTCCGTACCACCCCCTTGGAAGACCAGCTGGACCGGGCGCTCCGGGACGGACGCGTCGGCTGTTTCTGCACACAGAACTGCTGGGATACCGCCCGTACCCGCTGGATGTATGATATTTTCCGGGACCGGGGAAACCTGGCCGTTGTCTTTAATCCCCGGGATGCGGAACTGACTCCGGGAACGAACCATATAGAGTTTGATCTGGAACAACTGCGCGGCCTGGATGCCGTGGTTGTGGAAATCCAGGATGTCGGGGTGCGTTATTTTAATTATACGAAGGATGTGATGCGTCTCATGGAGATGCTCCAGCTCCTGGACGACGAAGCGCCCTCCCTGTACATCGTAGACCATATCAATCCCTCCGGCCGCCTGGTCGAGGGGACGATTCCCTCTGTCGTCGGCGAGATGTATGTCCCGAAGGTGGCGCACCGGCACGGGCTGACCCTGGGCGAACTGGTGAACTTGTACGCGAGCGAGATCGGGGCGAAATTCCCGATCCACATCATCTCGGCCCGGGCTACGGACTCCAACCGGCAGCTCCTGCCCTGGACCATCGCCCCGGCTTCCGACATCCCCGGACTTTTCACTTCCGAACTTTACAGCGGGGGAGGACTCTGGAACAATACGACGGTGACGCCCGGCATCGGCACGGCCCGTCCCTACGAGTACATCGGCGCCCCGTTCATCCGGCCGGGTCTGCCGGTGGACCTCCCGGTGGTGGAAGGCGCGCTCATGCGCCCCTGTTCCTTCACCCCGGCCGCGGGCAAGTATGCCGGCGAGCGCTGCCAGGGCTTCCAGATCATGCTCTCTCCGGGCGAGTCCTACCATTCCCTGATGCATACGCTCCGCCTGATGCGCTGGTTTACGGAGCATTACTCCGCCTTCGAGTTCGAGGACGCGTTCTGGATGAAACTGGCCGACCCGGTGCTGGCGGAGTACCTGAAGCAATCCATCCCCTTCGACGTCGCCAAGGAGCACATCAAACTGGAGGAGCAGAAATGGATCCGGAAGGCCAAGCGCTACCTCCTCTACGAGGATCAGCCTTATCGGATGAAATGACAGAAGGAATCTAAAAGATTTGGATTTCTCCCGGAGAATTTATATCTTTGCGGTCCAAAATTGTTAACAATTATATTTTACGTAAAATGAAGAAAGGAATCCATCCCGAAACCTACCGTCTTGTAGCTTTCAAGGATATGTCGAATGACACCATCTTCGTCACCCGTAGCTGCGCCCCTTCCAAGGAGACCATCGAGGTCGAAGGCGTTACCTACCCGCTGGTGAAGTTGGAGATTTCCAACACTTCCCATCCGTTCTACACGGGCAAGGTGAAGCTTGTGGACACTGCCGGTCGCGTCGATATGTTCTACCAGAGATACAAGAACAGAAAGAAATAATTTCTTCTGTCCCAAAAGGTTACGAAAAGTCCCGCTCGAGAGAACGGGACTTTTCCTTTCTATATAGGGAACTTTTACCACCTTCCCCTGCCACGGCCGGCGTGTCCGAAAGCGACGCTGAAGCCGAAGGCAAGATTGGAGTATTTCCGGCTTTCGTTGAGGTACCACTGGTATTGGACGGACATCCTCAGGGTCTCGAACAGTTCGATACCCACTCGGGGATTGAGGACCAGGGCGTGGGTCCATTGGCTGTCGTTCAGCGTCTTGTTCTTTTCGTATCCGAAACCCGGTCCGATACCCACACCGACGTAGGGATTGAACGAATAGTAGGGAAGGATGTTGAAATCCATGACGAACAGGGGAGCGCCCTGCCAGTAGCTCATTTCGGAAAGTCCTTCCGTCCCCTTTCCGAACGTGGTGGACAGTTGCAGGCCCATGTCCATAATCCCGCCGATGTCGGCCCGGTATTCTCCGAAGATGCCGACGCGGTCGGGCCGCTCGACGGAGATTCCGTCTTTCGTCCCGCCGGTGAAATGGTTCAGCGTGATGCCCAGCTCGAAGGTGCCGGCATCCATGTAGTATCCGCCGCGGCCGAGGCCGGTTCCGAAATTGGGACCGTGTCCCATTCCACCGCCCTGGCGGCCGGGCTGGGCAAAGGCCGTCAGGGTGAGGGCCAATGCTGCAAGAGTGGTCAACAATCTTCTCATGGCGAAATGTATTTTTCGACAAAAATACAAAAATTTCTTGTAGCGCCGAAAACAATCGGAAACGATAGGTTAAGCGGGTGATAGTATCATCGTATTTCCTTTGATATCCGACGGTCCGCTATTCTCGGAGGGTTGAGTTGCCTACTTTT
>CALCEJ010000131.1 GCA_937900465.1 uncultured Bacteroidales bacterium
CGAAAAGACCCGAAAATGCGAATGGTGATCCAGGGCACGGGACTCATCCTCGGAGCGCTGTTCCTCCCCTTTATGGGCGTGACAAAGAATATATGGGTGCTCTACCTGTGCTTTGCCGGATGGGGATTCTTCAGGGCGTTTTTCGATTCCAACATCTACGCCGCCCTTTATGACGTGACCCCCTCACACCTCCACGCATCCTGCTCAAGCGCAATGATTATGACAGGCTTTGCCGTAGGAGCGACCGCTCCTTACGTCCTCGCGCTGATAAAGGAATCCACGGGAAGCCTCAGCGCGACATTCCCCATTCTCGGAGCAATCTGGCTCATCTGCGGAGCAGCATGCCTGTGGGTAAGCAGCCGCCACTACAACAAAGATCACAAGAAAATCTACCACGATAATGAACGCTGAACAGAAAAACCGTAAACCTAAAGCGGGAGTGCTCCTTATTGCCTCCCCCCGATTCAAGAACCTCAGCGGCCCGAAAAGAGGCACCTACCACGACAGAAAGCTCAGAGCGGCCGAGGACATCCTCGGAACTCTCGACTTTCTGGATGTCGTATTCCCCGGAATAACATATGACAGGGAAGATGCGGACAAGGCCGTCGCGGAATTCTTCGACAAGAAAGTGGACTTCGTCCTCGTGGAGTTCCTCTCCTGGAGTGAAGACTTCGCCTGGATAAGGTTCCTTCGCGATATGCCTGAAATCCCGATTCTCTTCACGAATGTAGCCAAACCCCGTATGAGCTTCGAGACAACCCTTGACGAGGACGATTTCATCGACTACCTCTGCGCCGGTACCCTCGTGGGTTCCCTGGAGGCCTCCGGAAGCATCAGGCGCATTCCGCGTGAGAATGTGAAGATCGTGGTCGGAAACCGCGAAGAAATCACCGGAAAGGTCCGGAGCTTTGCAGCCGCTGCAAAAGTCAGGTCCATCCTCCGCCGCTCGAACGTAGGCCTTATGGCCAATATGAACGAAGCGATGTGGAGCACCTACATCGACAATTACGACCTGTTCACGAAGATAGGCCCGGAGATCCACTATCTCCCCTACTCCGACTACGGCACCGAAATAGACAATCTCACCGACGCTGAGGTCAAGGCCTATGCTGACGAGTTGACGTCCAGATACAAGATGATGGACGATGTGGAGTACGACAAGTTCATCGGCTGCGTCAAGGCAAGCCTCGCCATAAAGAAAATGGCGGAAAAGAACGATATCGACTGCTATGTCTATAACGACATCGACCAGGCGACCTTCCGGACGGCCGGGTGCCGCGCCGGATTCTACCCCCGCTGGTTCAACGAGAACGTAAGCGTGCTGGTGCCTGAGGCTGACATAGGCGCCGGACTTGCAACATACATTCTCAAACTCCTCAGCGGAAAGAACGTCAATTTCATCGAGCCTTTCCACATCGAGGACGACTTCGGGACCTTCGCCGGCGGCCACGCCGGTCCAAACGACCATAACGACCCCGCCTGGCAGGAGAACGTCATCATTTCCCGCGACGTGCGCTTTGCAAAGACCTCCTGGAAATACGCCGGAGCCCCCTTTGCCTGGTACAGGATCAGCCCCGGCCTGAAAACCGTCTGCGGCCTCTATGAGCAGGACGGAAAGTACAAGATGGTGACCTTCCTTGCGGAGAGCCTCTCCGAAAAGGATACTCCCCAGAGTTCCAAAAAGCACCTTCTTGCAACCTACAGCCATACCATCTTCAAGCCGGTCGTCCCGGTTAAGGAACTCTTCGAAAGGGTTCTCAAAGTCGGAGTGACCCAGCACTATGCCGTCGTTGACGGAGACTGGAGAAAGGAACTCGAGGACCTTTCTGAAATGATGAATTTTGAATTCCACAATATAGATTAAGAGTATGTCATTTATGTACAACCCCTTCCCGTACGACGACCCGAGGCCGGTCAACAGGCCCAAGGTCGATGCGGGACTTGCAAAGACAATCGTAAGAGGTACGGCTCAATCGGCCGCCTCACTCGCGGAAAAACTTGCCGGCCTCTCCGCTGAGAAGACCGCGATAATCGCCTTTGACGGCCATACTACGGCCAGTTTCGAAAAAACGGTGTCCCTTTTGAAGGGACGGCTTTCCGCAGCGGGAATCAAGACCCGTACGATGGACTTTTCCAAGGTCTACAAGAGCGAGAGGGCTCTGTACAATCTTATAGACAAGAACCTCTCGTGGGACCGCAGTGAGGACCCCACCCTTCTGTTCGGAAAGATATACCACGGAGGATATGACGGAATTATCGACCCGTACAGGCTCCAGAAGCTCACGAACGTCCTCGAGATGGAAAAGGACGGAAAGGGAAAGGTAGTCATCGTCTACGGCTACGGCTGCCTTATCGGCGCGATGAGATGGCTTTACGACATCAAGTGCTTCCTTGACGTCACCCCGAAGGAGTCGATGCTCAGGATCCGTCGCGGCGCATACAGGAACCTCGGGATGAAGGATCCGCTTCCGGTGAACCAGATCATCCGCCGCTGCTATTACGCGGACTTCGAGGTCGCGGTCCAGCTCCGGAAGGAACTCCTTCAGGGAGATCATATTGACTACTACTTCGAGAGCGACCACGAGGACGACCTCAAGATGATGCCGATGGCGACTCTCAAGGCCATTTTCGACGCCCAGGCCCGCCAGCCTTTCCGCTGCAAGCCGGTCTATCTGGAGGGCGTCTGGGGCGGAACATATATGAAAAAGCTCCGCGGACTCCCGAAGGCTATGCGTAACTGCGCGTGGGTCTTCGATATGATTCCGATGGAGGTCAGCGTCCTTGTGGAGGTCGACGATATCCTTCTGGAATTCCCCTTCTGTTCCCTGTTTATGAGCGAAGGCGACGCGGTGATGGGCCCGGAGTGCGTAAAGAAATATGGCGGATACTTCCCCATCCGCTTCAACTACGACGACTCCTACCACTCCACCGGGAATATGTCCATCCAGTGCCACTCCGGCGGCAAGTACAACATCGAGCACTACAACGAGCTGGGCCGCCAGGACGAAAGCTATTATGTGATTGTCACCGGCCACGACGCCAAGACCTTCATCGGCTTCCGCGACGATGCGGACATCCCTGAATTCTTCCGCGCCATCGAGGCTGCGGACAAGGAAGGAAAGCCCGTCGACTATATGAAATACATCAGCTACGAGGAATCAAAGCCCGGCCTCCAGGTAATGCTCCCTGCCGGTACGGTCCATTCCTCCGGCCGGAATCAGGTCATACTGGAGATAGGCTCCCTCACCGTGGGCTCCTATACATATAAGATGTACGACTATCTCCGCCTGGATTTCGACGGAAAGCAAAGGCCCATCCACACAAAGCTCGGAGAGCTCAACGTCGAAACCCAGCGCCGTACCTCCTGGATACGTGAAAACGTTGTCCAGAAGCCCCGATTCGTCCGCGGCCACGAGGGTCAGGGCGAATGCATCCTCGGAGAGCACGACCTTATGTACATCTCGCTCCGCCGCCTGGAATTCGACAAGAGCATTGATGACGACACCGACGGTGTCTTCCACGTCCTTACCGTCGTCGACGGCGACAGGGTCAGGATCCGCTCGAAAAAGGACCCGGAGCTGTACTATGACGCTGATTTTATGGATATCGTGGTAGTTCCTGCGGCGCTTGGCGAGTACGAAATCGTCAACCTCGGGAACGAGCCCATACGTATACACAAAACCACCCTCCGGGAGGGATTCCAGAACCTTGAGCCATAGTGACGCTGACATACTCCTTCTCGATGTAGGAGGCACCTTCATCAAGTGCGGCGACGGCCGGATGATTCCGGTCTCCTCCGGAGGAGACGCCGCATCAATCGCCGCCTCGCTCCGCGAAGCCGTAGGCCCCGTCAGCTCCTGCGGCGGCTTGTCTCCCCTGGCGAAGGGTGACGGGATCGCCGTCGCGATACCAGGGCCGTTCGACTACAGGGAGGGAATCTTCCTGATGGACCATAAGTTCCAATCAGTCAAAGGACGCAGTTTCCGTGAACTCGCCGCCGTTCCGGAAGACGTCGAAATACGATTCCGCCACGACGTGGTCGCAGCCCTTGAAGGCTGCCTTGAAGAAGACGTCAACACCGCCCTCGTGACCATCGGAACCGGGCTCGGATTCTGCGTCGCCGTGGACGGAAAGCCCCGTGTCCTTGAGAGCGGATCCCCTGCGGATTCGCTCTGGAACGCCCCCTATGGGGACGGTATCCTGGAAGACAAGGTATCTGCAAGGGGAATCCGGGATTCCTACCGGGAAAAAACCGGAAGGACGGACGTTTCCGCCCTCCAGATTGCGTTACTCGCTGACGGAGGCGACATACCCGCCTTGGAAGTGTACTCAGAGGTCGGGACGCTCCTTGGAGACGTCCTCCTTGAGAAAGCGGAGGAGTACGGAGTGGAGAGAGTCCTCTTCGGAGGCCAGGTCTCCCGCTCCCTCCACCTAATGGAAAGGCCCATCCGGAACGCCCTTGACGGCATCCGGGTCGAAAAGGCGCCCGAATGGGCCGTTTTCCGCGGGCTTTCGAAGTTGTTTTAGAAAAGTGTTCAACTTAAATAACTATCTTTGAAAAATGTTATTAAAAAAGACCACAAATCATCTCGCGGCAGTGCTTACGGCGCTTGCCGTGGGACTGTTTGCAGCTCTGTCGCCGACCCAGACGGCATCCGCCCAGGGAGGGAGGGATGTCTCCGGCGTCGTGCTTGACGAGACGGACGCCCCCGTTCCGGGAGCCGCCATCGCCGTCAAGGGAGACACCAGGGGCGTTATGACAGACAGCCAGGGACGTTTCACAATCCGCCTGAAGCCGGACGACAGGATTGTCGTCAGCTATCTTGGCTACGAAGACGAAGAGGTGTCCGTCGGAAACCAGACGAGCATAATCGTAAAGCTCGTCCCCCAGGCGAACCAGCTTGAGGAAGTCGTGATGGTCGCCTACGGTGCCCAGAAGAAAGCCTCCGTCATAGGGTCCATCACAACCGTCGATGCAGGACAGCTCCAGGCCCCGATAGGGACCCTCTCCACGGGCCTTGCCGGCAAACTGGCCGGTGTCGTCGCCGTCCAGCATACCGGTGAACCCGGCTCCAGCGCGGAGTTCTGGATCCGCGGCGTCAATACCTTCGGAGCGAACGCCTATCCGCTTATTCTCGTTGACGGCGTCGAGCGGTCGATGGACCTTGTGGACGTGGAGGACATTGCTTCCTTCTCAATCCTCAAGGATGCAACCGCGACGGCCCTGTACGGCGTCCGCGGCGCTAACGGCATCGTCCTCATAACGACAAAGCGCGGAAGCGAATCCCGTCCCAAGGTCAGTTTCAAGATGGAAACCGGCGTAACCCAGCCCACCCGGCTCCCGGAGATGGCCACCGCTGAGCAGTTCATCGATTACCTGAATATGATGAAGCCGGGGACAATCGACGATTTTGCCCGTTCCCAGTACCTTTCCGGGGCAGACCCGGACCTTTACCCCAACGTAGACTGGATTCACGAAATCTTCAAGGACCACGCTAACACCACGAAGATGAACGTCAACGTCACCGGCGGTACCAAGAACGTACGTTACTATGCAGGCGGATCCTACTACTTCGAAGACGGTATCTTCAATGTGGAGGACAACGACCGCTACAACTCCCAGATGAACTACCGGAGATTCAATTTCAGGACAAACGTGGACATCAACATCACAAAGTCCACGGTGCTGGGAATGGACATCTCCACCCAGTTCACGAAGAAGAACCAGCCCGGAACAAGCCTTTCGAACATCTACAACTACACCCTGCAGATCACTCCGATAGGCTTCCCCAAGGTCTTCTCCGACGGAACCCTCTCCAACCCGGAGATAGGTTCCAACCCCTACAATATGATCAACAATATGGGCTATGCGACAATCAACACGCAGAATGCCCAGTCAACAGTCTCCCTTACCCAGGACTTCTCCGAAATACTTCTCGAAGGCCTGACGGCAAAGGTCCAGCTTTCCTGGGACGCTACGACGGGAAGCTCAGTCACCAACGGAATCCTCCCCCGCGTGTACTACAAGCAGTGGAACGACGAGCTCGGAGACTACGAGTATATCCCCCAGAACAACACTTCCGGATATATCACGGTATCAAGCTCCTCCAACAGCGGGCGTACCGTCCTGAACCTGGAGGCCTCCGCGAACTACGAACACAGTTTCCAGAGCGCCCACAGGGTTAGCGCGATGTTCCTGTACTACCTCCGCGAAAGGACCAACACTCACCCCGGTTACGATTACTGGGAGACCTTCCCTTACAAGAGCCTCGGTATCGCGGGACGCGCAACTTACTCTTACCGTGACCGCTACTTCACGGAATTCAACTTCGGTTACAACGGTTCGGAGAACTTCTCCCCCGGCCACCGCTTCGGTTTCTTCCCCTCCGCGGCTGTGGGATACATCATCTCCAACGAGCCCTTCTGGGACAATCTCAAGAATGTCGTAAGCCTTCTCAAGCTCAAGGCCTCCATAGGCAAGGTGGGTAACGACCAGATCGGCGGCGGACGCCGCTTCGGCTACAACACGACGATGGACACGGAAGGGATTTCCGGTTTTACCTGGGGCAGCAGCGATCCTTCCTACGTCGCGGGTATCGCAACCGGTGACATCGGCAACCCCGGAATCGTCTGGGAAGAAGCCCTCAAGCGCAACGCGGGTATCGAAATCAATTTCCTGCGCGACCGCCTGAAATTCCAGGTGGACTACTTCAACGACTACAGAAGCGGAATCTTCATCGTCCGGGAGTCCCTCCCCAGCGCAGTAGGACTCCGTAAGACCCAGTATGTCAACATAGGCGAAATGCAGAACGCCGGTTTCGACGCCAGCGCCCAGTTCGAGTGGACGTTCCCGGGAGGCTTTCTCCTTTCCGCCCGGGCGAACTACACGTTCAACCGCAACCGCCGCGTCTACGACGACAAGCCCGACCAGGTATGGGCCTACCAGAACACCGCCGGATACGCAAACAACCAGCAGAGGGGTCTCATTGCGGAAGGTCTGTTTATGGACCAGGATGAGATTGACAACTGGGTTTCCCAGTACGGCAGGACCCTGCAGCCCGGTGACATCAAGTACCGCGACGTCAACGGCGACGGTATCGTCAACGACTACGATATGGTCCCGATAGGATATACTTCGATTCCGGAAATCAACTACGGATTCGGCCTCAGCCTTGGCTGGAAGGGCATCGACGCCTCGGTGTTCTTCAGCGGAATGGACCACGTGACACGCTTTATCGGCGGCTACAACCTCTACGGCGGCGCTGCGACAAACGTCCTCATCCAGGGACAGATTTTCGCGGACGTGGCTGAAAAGAGCTGGTCCGTGACGCACGACCCCCACGCGGAATATCCCCGTTTCTCCGTCGAGACTCCCGCGAACAACCAGGTCCGATCCACCTACTGGCAGAAGGATATGAGTTTCCTCCGCCTGAAGAACGCGGAAATAGGCTACACCCTTCCCAAGAAGCTCACTTCCCGCGCAGGGCTCTCCACCGTGAGAGTGTATCTGCAGGGGGTGAACCTTCTCACATTCTCCAAGTTCAAGCTCTGGGATCCCGAACTTGAATCATCCTACGGCAATGTCTATCCTCTGACGAGGAATGTCAGTCTGGGCCTTAACTTGAACTTTTAACCGGGAATAAGACTATGAAAAGATCAAGCATAATAGCAATGATTGCAGCGGCTGCTATGGCAGTCACCTCCTGCGACTCATTCTTCGACATAAATCTCAAGGACCAGGCGAACCTGGAGGACTCGATGAGCCGCTCCGCGTCCGTAAAACGCTATCTGGCCCATCTGTACGCCTATATCCCGCGCGATGAGAACACCCGTGCCTACGAGGGCGGAACAGTCCTCCGAAGCGACGAATCCCTCAACGCAAAATCCCAGTACGAGACCTTCTGGTACAAGGTAAAGCGCGGCGAGCACGGCTCTGACAACACCACGGCGGAATCCAGCGCCAACTTCTGGAAGCGCTACTATCAGGGTATCGCGGAATGCACGACGTTCCTCGATAACGTTGACCTGGACAAGGAAGACGATCCGGCGCTTGTCGCCTGTATGAAGGCGGAAGCGAGGTTCCTGAGGGCTTACTACTACTTCGTCCTCTTCCGTCACTACGGTCCGGTCTACGTCTGGGGCGACAAAGCCGCTGACCAGGAGATAGATCCGGCCACGATGGACCGCGGAAGCGTCAAGGAGAACATCGATTTCATCGTTTCCGAACTTGACAAGGCCGCCGAAGACCTCCCCCTTGCGATAGGCGACACCGGCATCAGCGAAGGCTCCAACAAGGGAAGGGCGACAAAGGGCGCCGCTCTCGCGCTGAAAGCCCGCGTGCTTTTGTATGCAGCCTCTCCCCTTTACAACGGCCAGGCAGGAACCGGAATGTACGATTCCTTCAAGGACAAGGACGGGAAGTCCCTCTTCGATGCCTATGACGCCTCGAAATGGGGTGCCGCCCGCGATGCCGCAAAAGCCGTCATCGACCTTGGACCATACTCGCTCGTAAAGACGGAAGTCTCCGGGAATACGCCCTTCCAGAATGCAGCCGCCTCCTACCAGAACGTATGGTTCGAAAGGTGGAACACCAACACAGAGATCATATGGGGATGGTGGTACAGGTCCTGGGCTGACGAATCCCTCGGAACTGTCGGAGGCGACATCGCCTACGCCGCTCCTTCCGGAGGCAAAATCGCCCTTGCGGGATATTCCCTGAACTCCCCTTCCCTCAGGCTGGTGGATGCTTATCCAATGGCGGAAAGCGGCCGCTATCCAGTCCTTGAATATGAGAAGACCTCCGGAATGCTGGATTTCTCCCGCCCCGTGGTTGATCCCCTTTCCGGATATCAGGCAAGCGGATTTACGGATAATTACCAGCAGCTCATCGATGTGGACCCCGCGTGGGCCACGCCTTTCAAGGCCCATAACTCTACCGTCGGAAGGGATGCCCGTTACTACTCGAATTTCGTCCCCAACGGATTCTGGTGGCCCTCCTCCAGGACTTATTCCGGAGGGCCGCTGCGCTTCACCTGCTACGACAGCGCGGAGTGTACTTCGAGATTCTCCACGACCGACGCCTGCAACGCAGTAGGATACGTCTGGAGGAGGCTTTACAAGGCGAACAACCCCCTTGGGGAGCTCAAGGCTGACTATCAGACCATCCGCTACATCTACCCCGCATTCCGCCTCGCGGAAATGTACCTTATCTATGCGGAAGGATGCAACGAAGCGACTGACCGTAACGCTGCGGAGGCCATAAGAGTTATCGACCTGGTACGCAAGAGGGCCGGCCTGAACGGCATCAGGACCGCTTATCCGGAAATCAACTTCGACAGCGCGGATGCTGTCTCTACCGTAGGCTCCGTGTCAAAGACAGGAAAGGAATGGCTCCGCTGGATAATCCTCCAGGAGAGAATGTGCGAATTCGCATTCGAAGGACAGCGTCACTATGACGAAATCCGCTGGATGAATGCGATGGAGGACTATAACACCCTCAACTGGACCCTGCATCTTTCGGCCGATAACTACGAGGATTCCTACACTCGGGTCAGCACTGACTACATCGGCGGCCGTCCCGTATTCCGCGAGAGGGACTACCTGTTCCCCTTCGGTAAGGACCAGCTTGCAGAAATGACCAACTTCACCCAAAATCCCGGATGGTAATATGAGAAGAATCAGCATACTGTTTACCGCGGCCGCGGTACTCACTGCCGTTTCCTGCATAAAGGACGACAGGCTAAACAATATGGTCCCGGACAGTCTCACTATGACTGCGACAAGCCATCTCACCTCCGCTTCGGTCCATACCGGAGGGTGCGAGGTGGGTATCAGCAAGAGCGGTGTGGGCCTTTCCGCAGCGACCGTGACCATATCGACTGAAGGTGCGGCGGAAGCCCTTTCCGCATACAATGCCGCAAACGACACACTCTTCGTCGCCGTTCCGGAGTCTTACTTTACGATTGAGGACAACACGCTCCGCTTCGAGGCCTCAGACGCCATCAAGACGGCAAAGATAAGCTGGGACATCGAGAGGATGGTGGACTATATAGGCGACGACACCGACAAGGTCATAGCCCTTACGATCCGCTCCGGCGATCTCGAAGTCAACGGGGAGAACAATTTCATCCTCATAAACCTCAACCGTTCCACTTTCGCCCTGAAGCAGACGACAAGGGCTTTCTCCTATGACGACGCCTTCTTCAATCCCGAAGACCCCGCTGCAGCCAAACCGGAGCCCGTTGAGGACATCTCGCTGGACCTCGAGAGCAGCGCAGCCATAAAGGGAGTCGCCATATCGGTTCCCGTGAAGGCGGACAAGTCCCTCGTCAGCGTTTATAACTCCGCCCATCCGGAGCTCGAAACGCCCTACACCGCCGCTCCCGACGGGATGTTCACCATTCTCACAGAGAACGTGGAAATACCCGAAGGCGGTACCGGAGCCCAGCTGAAGGTACGCTTTGACAGGAGCCTTCTGCTGAACTCTTCCGGTCATCTTACGGAGTTCGCCCCCCTGATGTACCCGGTCAAACTTGCCTTCTCTGAGGCGAAGGCCTCAAAGGGCGGAGAATCATTTGAGCTGAAGGGCGCCAAATTCGGAAACGACGTCGCGTACATCATCGTAAGATACGCCGCCAACGGCATTTCAGACATCTCCGTCGAGTGGGGAAAATACTCCTCTGGAGGCGCCTGGTACAACTACCTCACGGGATTTGAAGACGGATGCGACAGGTCCATCGCAATGGACAACAAGTATATCTATGTCGCCCATCATAGCGTCGGCAGCCCGGCTGTTTATGCCCTTGACATAGCGAACGGGGACTTCGTGAAGACCCTCGATACCGGAAGCGCCGCCTCCAACGGCTGCACCCATCCGGTCTCCTGTGTCCGCTCGATAGACCGCGCTTCCGGCGATCCTGTCATCCTGCTTTCCAGCCTCAAGGGCGACGGCAACCAGCACCTGTATGTCTATGCATACCGGAACGGAACAGACGCCGCTCCCGTCCAGATCCTTGACTAT
>CALCEJ010000132.1 GCA_937900465.1 uncultured Bacteroidales bacterium
TATGTTATGCGTGATGCTTTTTATCGGTCTATTGGAACACAATCATGCCCAGTCGCCTACGACCTCGGCATCGGCCATATCCGCCGCGGGAACAACAATGACCACGCCTTCGAGGTCGTGGGTCAGCAGTGGGCCGATGTCACCGCCCCGGACGGGAGCTATGGCATCGCCATCCTCAATGACTGCAAGTACGGATGGGACAAGCCCGCGGACGACGTCCTGCGCCTCACGCTCCTCCACACCCCGGATCCCGGCCGCGCCTTCCCCTACCAGGAGCATCAGGACCACGGCCACCACACCTTCCGTTACGCCATCGCCGGTCACCCGGGGACGCTGCAGGAAGCGGGCATCACCACCAAAGCCAAGGCTCTGAACGAGCCCCTGCTTCCCTTCCTCGTCCCGTCGCACAAAGGGTCTCTGGGCAAGGCCTGGTCCTTTGTCCGGACCAGCACTCCGCAGTTGGAAATCAAAGCTTTGAAGAAAGCCGAAGACGGAAGCGGATACATCGTCCGATTCAATGAAATGGACGGGGCCGCCTTCGACGGCTATCTGGAATTCGCCTGTCCGATCGCTTCAGCCGTGGAAACCAACGGACTGGAAGAAGAGACGGGATTTGCCCGATTCGAGGGGAAACGCCTCTACGTGAGCGGGACCCGCTTCCAGCCCCGTACTTTCAAGGTCACTTTCGCCACCGCTCCGATGCAGGAAGTCTCCCCTTCCCTCCCGGTGGAACTCCCCCTCAATGCCGTCGCGCTCACCCCGGACGCTTTCAACCAGACCGGGAACTTCGACGGACGGGGGAATTCCTTCGCCGCGGAACTGCTGCCGGAGGAAATCGTCTCCGACGGGATCCGCTTCCGCATCCAGAACGATCCGGTCGCCTTCAACTACGTCCGCAGCAATGCCGACACCATCCAGCTTCCTGCCCATCCCGGCATCAGGCGCCTGTACCTCCTCGCCACGTCCTCCCACGGAGACCGGAAGGCGACTTTCCTGGTAGATGGAAAACCCTACTCCTTCGAGATTCCCGAATGGACCGGATTCATCGGCCAGTGGAGCTGGAAGGGCGAAAATGAAGGCTATATGAAGTCCTTGACGCCCGCCTATACAGCCGACCACCGGCACAACAGGCGCGTGGGCAACGATTCCTATACTTTCGCGTATCTGTTCAAACTGCGGCTGGACATCACCGAGGACGCAAAAACGCTTGTGCTGCCCTCCGATGCCGGCATCGCCGTCTTCGCCGCCACCCTCGCCGCCGACCCGGAGGCCGACACGGTCCCCGCCGCCGAATTCCGATTCCTTCCCGAAACAACCCAACCCGTGCAGTATACGGACCAGCCCGTCCGCTACCGCCCGGAAAGAAGCGCCTGGTAATGATGAAACGAAGCCATCGTATCCTCCTCCTTTCCTGCCTCCTTCTTCCGCTCCTCCTGCAGGCCAAGGAATCCCCCTATCATTTTGACGGGAGCATCTCCCGCGAAGTCCTGGAGCGGTATCTGGACCGGTCGGTCACCGCAGGCTATTTCCTGCTGAAAGGGCCGGTGGAACGTTATGAATTCCCTTACCGGGAGGACGATATCCGGATGGTGAAAAACATCGGGGCCAAATTCATCGGCCGGTCCATCTACTGCTGGGGCGGCGAAAGCGTCCTTGCCGACACTTCCTTCACCGGCTATGCCCGGCGGATGGCCGAACGCCTGCATACCTTCGACCCGGAAATCGTCTTCCAGGGCTGCCTGTTCGAATTTGTCAGTGCCGATGTGGACAAACTTCCCATCCCCGCCTGGGCGTTCGAAGCCTTCGGTATGAAGAAGGAAAATCGCAATTTCAACTCCGCGGAGATGGTCCGGCGGAAGGATCCCCGGGCCGAAGTCCGCTGGGGCGGCCGCGGCGGCGGAGTCCCACAAATCCGCAACCGGGAAACGCAGCTGTGGTTCTACTACCTCGCCTGCACCTATATCGACCTCGGCTGCGAAGCCCTGCACCTGGGACAGGTGGAACTCATCGGCGCGGACGACCCCGACAAGGAAGCCTATGCGCTGTGTCTGCGGAAAATCCGCGAATATGCCCAGGAACACGCCCGGCGGCACTATGTTATCCTGGACGGCCATACGCCCAAGGGCGGCTTCATAAAAGACGGGGTGAGCCTCCTGGATTTCAATTCCTTCCCGCTCCGCATCCGGGAAGTGGAAGAGAACCCGATGGACGGGGTGCTCCAGGTCGGCCACCGCGATGCTATCTTCTGCCGGAGCGAGGCGGCCTTCTCCCCCAGCGGCTGGTATGCAGAACATCTTCCCTATCTTGTGGAGTTCGACAATTTCGGCACCAACGGGAAACAAGGGACCGCCAATCCGGAAGACGATTTCTGCTGGGGTTATGATGACATTACCTGGCTCGCCGTCCAGGAGGAACGTTACCGCAACGATTTCCTCTGGTACGCCTTTGACTGGCTGCGGAAGACCGACCCGAACGGTCACCTGCAGATGTGCCTTATCCGTATGATTACCTGCCCCGGTTCCGAACGCACCCTCCGATCCTATTTCGCCAATACACGGAGCGAAAACTGCCCGGTCGGGTACTCCCAGGAAGAAACCATCAAGACCATTTGGAATACCCGCCTCCCACAATATAGATGAGCGCGACCTTTCAGCCACATTTTCATAAAAAGTTTTATCTTTGTATTTTGTAATAACCAGTCAAGGAATGCTTCCCAAAAACCGGTCATTCTGCCTTGTGCTCTTGCTGAGCTTCTTCCTTCCGGCCGCCGCGGCCCAGAAGGAATCGGACCGTGATGCCATCCTGGAGGCGGGACTGGACTATGGTCTCCATATTGTCACCTATCCGGCCCACACCCACGAGTTTTCCGGGCTGGCGCTGGACGACGGGAAGGCCATCCCGGTGAAAGGCAAGACCCTGGAGATGTCTTTCGCCCTTTACAACCGGCCTGAAAACGTGTTCGGAAGCATTTTCCGCATCATCACCGACAAGGGCGAAAACGTGGATCTTATGTACACGGCAGACCTGCAGGATGTCCGGAAGCTGATCCTTGTGACCGGGGATCAGGTGCATTTCATCGCAGCCGAGATTCCGTTGGAGCAGTGGTTTCCCGTTTCCATTTCCCTGAACACGAAGGACGGCACCATCGAGCTGAATTACAACGGAAACCAGTTTTCGGTCCGGGATGCCGGAACCAAGGGCGCGGAAACCTTCCGGATCAACTTCGGTCTCTGCCAGCTCGCCGGGTATACGCTCGCTGACGTGGCATCCGTCAACATCCGGGATATCATCCTGAACCTCGGCGGGAAACTGTTCCGGTCCTGGGAATGCGCCCGCCACAACGGCGATGTCTGTTATGACCAGGTGAAGGGCGTCCCGGCCCGGGCCCTGAATCCGCAGTGGATGATAGACAGTTACATCTCCTTCCGTCCGGTCTTCTCCCATTCGTTCTCCAGCATCCCGTCCATCACCTTCAACGACTACGACAAGTTCTATCTCACCTGTGGGAACGAGCCCATCCATATGTTCTCCACCCTGGACGGCTCGCTGACGGAAATTCCGGTGAAGGGCGGATACAATCCAGCCAACTATCCCAACCAGCTTTTCTATGTGGCCGGCGGGCATAACTGGCTCACTGCCTACAACCTGGACGAAGGCATCTTCTCTATGTTCGACTTCGAGACCGGACGATGGCAGAATGACAAGGACCCGCATCTGGACCATTACTTCTGGAACAACACCAATACCTGGGAGCCCCGGGACCACGCCCTGTACAGTTTTGGCGGCTACGGGCATTACCACTTCCGGAATGAACTGATTGTCAGCTATCTGGAGATGCCCGAGAAGAGTTACCGCACCACCATCGAAGACATTAACCCCCGCTATGCCGCCACCTCGTACATCGTTGACAGCCTGCTGTACATATTCGGCGGACGTGGAAATCCGTCCGGAAAGCAGGAACTCTCCCCGAAGAACTACTATGACCTCTACACCATCAACACCCATACGCTGGAAGTGAACAAACTCTGGGATATGGAGCATTCCCCCTTCGGGGACTTCGTATCCGGAGAAAACTTTGTGTATAACTGGGAGAATGGGGATTTTTACCTGCTGTCGAACCTGAACGGCTACACGCTCCTGAAGCTTCGTCCTGACACGCCTGGCGTGGAGAAGATGTCCCTTCCGATTCCCTCACACAGAAACGCCCAGTACACGTACCTGAATCTCTGGCACAGCTACGAACTGAAGAAGATGTATGCGGTGATCCTGCAGGCGCAGGTAGACAATTCCACGGACGTAGAGGTGTATGAGATTGATTATCCGCCCATTCCGCTGAATTCGATCCTGCAGGAAGGGTATGACGCCCCCGCTCAGCCCAAAAAGGGCGTCGGCTGGTGGTGGAAGGTCCTGCTGGGCCTTGCCGTCGCCGCATTTGCCTGCGACTCCATCTGGGTCCGGTTCCTGAAAAACCGGAAACGGCGCACCCCTTCGGTGAAGGAAGTTCCCACCGAACGAGAAGAAAACTATGAACCGGAGCATTCCTACTACGATTTTTCCCGTTCAGCGGTAACTTTCTTCGGCGGATTCCGGGTAATGGACCAGGAAGGAAGAGACGTAACGGCCCAGTTCACCCCGACGGTAAAGGCCCTGCTGATTCTTCTGATCGTCTCCACGGCCCGCCACGGCGGCATCGCCTCCAACAAAATCAATCACCTCCTGTGGTCCTATAAGCCGGACGACACGGCCAACAACAACCGAAACGTGTATATGTCCAAGCTCCGGGGCCTGCTGGAAGGCGTGGGCGACATCCGCATCCAGAACCAGAACAAGCTCTGGAGCATCTCATTCGAAGGGGATGCCTTGTGCGATTATCTGGAAGCCCTCCGCCTCTTCTCGGAAAGCACCGGCGAGGAGGACGTGGACCGGCTCCTGGAACTGCTCCTCAAGGGGCAGATGCTTCCGAACACCGAACTGGACTGGATTGACGAATACAAGAGTGCCTTCTCCAACGCCACCATCGACTTCCTATGCCGGCAACTTCAGCGTGAGGACCTCTCCGATAAAACCCTCCTGCAGGCCGCCAACACCATTTTCCAACACGATTTTCTGAACGAAGACGCCCTCCAGGCAAAGGTCCGCATCCTGTGCAAGGAAAGCAAGCCCGGCCTTGCGAAGACGATCTACGACAACTTCTGCAAGGACTACCGAAAGTCCCTGGGTATCGACTATACGGTTCCCTTCAAGGATATCATCGAAAGGGTTTAAACGCTTATGAAACACCAACTTGCAATCTTGAGCGCCGTCTGTGCTCTCTTTCTCTCCTGCGGCCATAGCGCCAAGGAGTCCGCATCGGGAACCCTGGATACATCGTACCGGTGAGCATCCTCCCTATCGGCTATCCGGCCGAACAGCCGGCACCGAAAGAAAAATGGACCTCGGAAAAGGTCCATTGGAACGGCTTCTGAGCCGGATCTGATGCTCCCAGTTCACCAGGTCCCGCGAACGGAAAAGCGGAGATAGACCGACTCCTGGTTTCCGGAAGTGCCGGCGGCATAATAAGTGTCCCTGACACGGATGACGGTGGGATCGGGGATGTCCGCCCCCTTCCCCTTCAGCCGCGCAGCCGCTTCGCCGGCGAGCGTCAGGTAACGGTCCGGCGGGACGCCGTCCTCCAGGGGCACAAAGGTGCTTCCCGGGGCCGCCACGGGAACCTTCCGGGCAATTTTGTAGATGGCCGTCCCCTCGTCGATCTCGTCGAACATCGCGATGTATAGCATCCTGGCTCCGGCTTCCAGACAGAAGTCCAGCTGTTTCTGGAAAAAGGCCCCCCTGTTGCGGGGAATCTGTACGCCGGGATGCCCGCGGCGCTGCATATTGGCCCAGGAAAAGCCCGGGAAACAAAGGGGCGCATAGGCGATCCCCTCCCGCTCGGCCCAAGCCATATCGTCCCGGATCAACTGGTGATAGTCGGGATAGGTCTGCTCATTGTAACGGCCTACGAACCAGGGCATTACCACGTCGCATTTGCGGATCAG
>CALCEJ010000133.1 GCA_937900465.1 uncultured Bacteroidales bacterium
GAGATGTGGTGTAAAGGTAGCACTAGGGCTTTTGGTTCCCTCAGTTAGAGTTCGAATCTCTACATCTCAACTATGTGGCAGAGAATACAGACGCTGTATCTGGCGATTTCTACAGTCCTTCTTGCCGTGCTCCTTTTCGGGACGGCGTGCATGGAAGTGACTCCGGACGGGGTCACAGAAGTTTCGTACCTCCATCTTAAAGCTCCCTATATCGGCATCCTTATCGGCATCATCGCGGCGATGACCGTGCTCGCCCTCGTGGCGTTCAAGGTCAGGATACTGCAGATGAGGCTCTCGGTGCTGTCCGGACTCGTTGCATTGGGCCTTCAGGTATGGCTTGGAGTGCTGTACTTTACGGCGCCCGCGACGGTCACCTTCCGATGGACTGTAATATTCCCTCTCGCCGTTGCAGTGTTCAACTTCCTTGCCGCAAGGGGATGCTTCCAGGACCAGCTGATGGTCGAGAGCGCATCCCGGATAAGGAACAAGAGGCGTTGACGCCCCTTTTACGTGACTGAACCTCGACCGATGTACCAAACCATAGATTCCGCCCTCTACGGGCAAATGCTGAAAACCGGCGCCTCCTCCCTCCTCAAGGAAAAAGACACCATAAATTCCCTCAACGTGTTTCCGGTCCCCGACGGGGATACCGGCGACAATATGTATATGACCATAAAGGCCGGCTGCGGGGTTCCTTCTGAGGGAAAACCGCTCGGGGAATACGCCTCACGCGTATCTGAAGCGATGCTTCTTGGCGCAAGAGGTAATTCCGGGGTAATCCTTTCGAGGATTTTCGCCGGAATGTCGAAGGGCCTTGAAGGGGTGGATGACGCGGATGCCGCCTCTTTTGCCACCGCCCTGAAAAGCGCAGTCAAAGAGGCCTATGGAGCCGTCTCCGAGCCGGTTGAAGGTACAATCCTGACCGTTATCCGCGAATCCGTCGAGGCGGCAAAGGATGAAAAGTCCATCGAAGGTCTTTTCGCCGCCCTCCTCTCAGAGATGGAGGCCTCCCTCCAAAGGACCCCCGAACTTCTCGATGTCCTGAAGGAGGCGGAAGTCGTGGACAGCGGCGGAGCGGGCCTCCTTTGCATCTTCCGGGGAATGGAAGACGCCCTGGAGGGAAAGACGGCGGAGCCGGGCGGTGAAGATGTCCCGAAGGCGGCATCGGCCCCTGACCTTTCCAAATTCACGGAAGACAGCGTCCTGGAGTTCGGTTACTGCACGGAGTTCCTCCTCCGCCTGATGAGGTCGAAGGTGGATATCGAAAGTTTCGACGAGTCCGAGATCCGGCAGTACCTCGAGGGAGCCGGCGATTCCCTCGTCTTTTTCCGTGAAGGGACGATCATCAAGGTCCACGTCCATACGAAAACCCCGGGAGATATCCTCTCGCACTGCCAGAAGTGGGGCGAGTTCCTGACCGTCAAGGTCGAGAACATGACCCTTCAGCATCATCAGGGAATTGTCCGTAAAAGCGCGTTTGAGCTCCCTCCGGAGCAGTACGGAATCGTTACGGTCGCGATGGGCGAGGGCCTATGCGATGCATTCCGGGAGATCGGGGCAAACGAGGTGATACTCGGCGGACAGACGATGAACCCTTCCGCAGAGGACTTCCTCGATGCGTTCAAAAAGATAAATGCGAAGACAATCCTCGTCTTTCCCAACAACTCCAACATAATCCTTACTGCAACTCAGGCCGCAGAGCTCTGCAAAGATGCCGACATCCGCGTAATTCCCTCCAAATCTTTCGGAGAGGGATACTACGGAATAGCCTCGGTGGACCGCGATTCGAAGAACCCGGACGAGGTGGTGGAAAACGTGATGAAGGTGATGGGCTCGGTGTCTACCGGAATGGTTTCCACCGCAATAAGGGGTGCTTCCTACGGCGATTTGAAGGTGAGGGAAGGTGACTATGTGGGCTATAGCGGAAAACAGATGCTGACGGATTCGCCCTCGAGAACGGATGCCCTCGCAGCCCTCGCGGAGAGGATGGACGCCGCTGACCGTGACGTAATACTAGTCTTCCGCGGCAGCAACGTTCCCGAAGAGGAAGGGGAGGAGGCCATCGGTCTTCTCCGGAAAAAATACCCTCTCGCTGAGATAATTCATAATTACGGCGCCCAGCCGGTTTACGACTACATAATTGTACTATGCTGACCTTTTTTTCAGACACAGACTGCGACATCACCCCGAGGGAGTGTGAGCAGTACGGAATCAAACTGATCGTAATGCCTTACACCGTCGGAGAGGAGGTGATAAGGCCCTATATCGACTACAAGGAATTCGACTCCAAGGCCTATTACGATATGCTCCGGGCCGGTACTCTCCCGACGACGAGCGCCCTTGGCGAGGAAGTCTATATCGAATACTTCGAGCCCGAATTCGCCGCCGGAAACGACATCCTCTATGTCCATTTTTCCTCCGGCACCTCCGCAACTTTCGGCGTGATGGCAAAGGCCCTGGAAAAGCTTAAGGCGAAGTATCCCGGGAGGAAGTTCTACGAAGTTGACACCCTCGGAATATCGGCCCTCTCATACAACATCGTCCTCGAGGTCGCGGACCTTCTTAAAGAGGGCAAGACCGCGGAGGAGATAGTTGAATGGGCAAAGGTGGAAGTCCCGAAGTTCCCGATGTATTTCTTCGCGGACGACCTGAAGTTCTTCCGCCGCAGCGGACGCGTCAGCGGACTCGCCGCCACGATGGGCTCCGTCATCGGAATCCGCCCCATCATCTACCTTAACGACGAAGGCAAGATGGTCTCGATAGGCAAGGAAACCGGCCGCCAGAAGGCAATGCGCCGCCTTGTCCAGTACGTCCTCGACCTCGGTGAAGACGTCAAGGCCCATCGTATCGTGATAGGCCACTCTGACTCTCTGGATGTCGCCGAAGGCATCGGCGCAATGCTCCGCGAAGCCCTTGGAGACGACCTCAGAATCGAATATACCTGCGTCAATCCCACTATCGGAGCCCATTGCGGCCCCAACGGGGTAGGCGTCTGCTTCCACGCAAAACATCGTTAGCCTATGGTAACCGTAAAGGAAGTTTCTACGCGGCGGGAACGCCGGGAGTTCCTTGACTTTCCCCTCAGGATGTACAAGAATAATCCTTGTTTCGTCCCTCCGCTGTATATGGACGAGAAGAAAATCTTCTCGAAAAACTACGTCTACAACGACACCTGCGAGGCGGTGTATTTCAATGCCTATGACGCGGACGGAAAGATGGTGGGCCGTATAAGCGGCATCATCCAGAGGGCGTCGAACAGCAAGAACGGGGAAAAGCGCTGCCGCTTCACCCGCTTCGACTCCGTCGACAACCAGGAAGTCGCGGACGCGCTCTTTGCCGCTGTCGAAAAATGGGCTTTGGAGAAAGGGATGGATACGGTAGTGGGCCCTCTCGGATTCTCAGACCTTGAAAGGGAAGGCCTCCTTATCGAAGGGTTTGACGAACTGTCGACTTTCGAGGAGCAGTACAACGCCCCCTACTATCAGACCCTGATAGAGAATCTTGGGTATCAGAAGGAAGTGGACTGGACGGAGAGCAAGATCTACGCTCCGGATGACTATGACGGGGAACTGGACAAACTTTCGGAATTTGTCCTCCGCCGCTACAAGCTCCACGTCGGAAAGGCGAAAAATGCAAATGAATTCCTCCGGAAGTACGCTGACGGGCTCTTCGAGATACTGGATAAATCCTATGAACACCTCTACGGAACCGTTCCGTTCTCGGAGGGGATGAAAAAGCTGATGGTGGACAACTTCAAGATGGTCATATCCCCGAAGTACTGCGCCGCCGTGGTGGACGAGAATGAGAAGGTCGTCCTCCTTGGAATATGCATTCCCTCGCTCTCGAAAGCCGTCCAGAAATCTTCGGGTCACCTTACCCCCGGAGCCCTTCTGAGGATCCTCAGGGCGATGCGTAAGCCTGAGATCCTGGACCTCTGCCTTGTCGGAGTGGACCCGGAATACCTTAACAGGGGAGTCAGTACCGTAGTTTCCGCGGGCCTTATGCGGATGCTCCGTGAAGACGGGATCCGCTACGCTGAGACAAACCTCAACCTCGAGGACAACTACGCCATCCAGAACCTTTGGAAGCGTTTCCGCGAGGTCAAGCACAAGCGCCGCCGCGCTTACGTGAAGAAACTCGTTTAGCTTATGATAAAGATTGTTGTAGACTGCTTCGGCGGCGACCACAGCCCGAAGGCCAATGTGGACGGCGCCCTTGCCGCCCTTTCGAAGACCCCGGACCTTTTCATCGTCCTTACCGGCGACGAGTCCCTCCTCCGGGAGGAACTCGACGGGAAGGAATATGACGCCTCCCGCCTTGAGATCGTCCACGCCCCCGATATCATCGGCTGCGACGAAAGGCCCATCGACGCCGTCCGGCTCAAAAGGGACAGTTCGATGATAAAGGCAGTCCGTATGCTCCGCGATATGGACGATGTCCATGCAATCGTGTCCACGGGATCTACCGGAGCCCTTGTGGCGGCTGCGCTTACACGCGTCGGACGCCTCCGCGGTGTTATCCGTCCTGCATTCTGCCCTGTCCTTCCCACGATGGACGGCGGGATTGTAGGTATCTGCGACAGCGGCGCAAACGTGGAGGTTACCCCTGACCATCTCCGTCAGTTCGCCATAATGGCAAGCCTGTATATGGAGAGGACTTACGGCGTGAAGTCTCCCCGCGTGGCCCTTCTCAACGTAGGAAAGGAGGCGGAAAAGGGGGATGAGATACGTCAGGTTGCCTATAAGCTCCTTGAGGAGACACCCGAGATCAATTTCGTCGGGAATATGGAAAGCAGGGACCTTCTCAGCGGCTCTTACGATGTCGTCGTCTGTGACGGCTTTTCCGGAAACGTCCTCGTGAAGACTACGGAAGGGACAGCCCTCGAGCTTCTTAAAAAGCTCAAGAAGGACATCTATTCCAGGACGCTGTATAAAATCGGGGCCCTTCTTATGAAGCGGATGTTCGCGGATGAGAAGGAGTTTATGAACTATCAGAATTATGGGGGAAGCGTCCTTCTAGGGACGTCCAAGACCGTTGTGAAGGGCCACGGCAGCTCCAAGGCGAAGGCCGTCGAAAAATGCATAGAACAGGCCTACCGGATGGAAACCTCCGGGCTTGGACCTGCAATCGAGGAAGTTATCCTCAAGTATGAACATTACCAAGACTGATACGATATGTTTGACGAAGTTAAAACCATCCTTGCCCGCCAGCTCAGGGTAGCCCCCGAAAAGGTCACCCTGGAGGCCAAGATAAAAAAGGACCTCGGCGCGGATTCACTGGACATTCTCCAGCTCCTTATGCGCCTTGAGGACGATTACGGTGTCGTGATCCCGGACCAGGCCCTCGCCGGATTCGAGACGGTGGGCGATGTCGTGAAATATCTTGACTCCCTTGAGAAATAGGATTTCTCAAACCGAATCATTATATTTGTCAGTTGACATTAAACGCCAAAGACTATGAGAATCCCGGAATCCGAACTTATCATAAACGGCGACGGCTCCGTTTTCCACATTCACGTTAAACCCGAAGAACTCGCTGACAACGTCATCCTGGTCGGAGACCCCGGCCGCGTTGATATGGTTGCGGAGTATCTCGAGAATATTGAATTCCGCCACGCATCCCGCGAATTCGTATCCGTGACCGGATGGCGTAACGGAAAGCGTATTACCGCGCTCTCCCACGGCATCGGCCCGGACAACATCGATATCGTGATGACGGAACTGGACGCCCTCGCAAACGTGGATTTCTCAACCCGCGAGGTAAAGCCGGTCCACAGGACCCTCAATATTCTGCGCATCGGAACTTCCGGCGCCCTTCACGCGGACATCCCCCTCGGGTCATACATCCTTTCCCATATCAGTGTGGGCTTCGACGGTGTTATGAACTGGTACGGAAACCGCGAGAAAGTCACCATTCCCCCAGTTGAGGAGGCTTTCAAGAAGCATATGGACTGGAATCCTACCCTTCCTTCCCCTTACTTTGTAAAGGCCGGCAACAAGATTATCGACCTTATGAAGGACGTTACGGTAAAGGGAGTCACGATTTCCGCTCCGGGTTTTTATGGGCCTCAGGGTCGTGTGGTGAGGATTCCTCTTGCGATGCCGGATATGCTGGAGAGGATTGAATCCTTCCGTTTCGAGGAAGGCGGCGAACCTTACAGGATCACGAATTTCGAGATGGAGAGCGCTCCTCTTGCAGGTCTTGCCGCTCATCTTGGACACAACGCCTGTACGGTCTGCTGCGCAATCGCAAACCGTTACCTCCAGAGCTCCAATCCGGACTACAAGCCCGCGATACGTAAACTGGTGGAACTCTCCGTTGAGAGGATGTCAACGCTTTAGGGGATCGGTAGTGACGAAATTCGCTATAATCGATCTTGACGGAACCCTTTATGACCGTTCCGGCCTTGCGAGGAGGCTCATATGGGCCTCTCTGCTGCAGGGGCGTATCGTGACGCTTGGAAAGGAACGCCTTGCGCGAAAGGCGATGCGTGGCCTTGTCTTTGACTCCGAAAAGGAATTCTTCGACGCTTTCTATGCGAAGATTGCCGGCGTCCGGGCCTCGGAGAAGGCTTCTCCCCGTTTCAAGCGTATCGTCAACTGGTACAACGGTACTTACAAAACGACAACCGTAGAGATTCTCAGTAAGCACTACAAGGCCTTCCCCTGGGTCGGGTCATTCTTTGACGAACTCCACGAAAAGGGATTCAAGATTGTAATTTATTCGGATTACGGATGGGTCCGGGAAAAGATGAGTGCGGTGGGGATTGACCCTTCGTCGGCTGATTATCTCGTGGAGGCTCCCTCATTCGGCTGCCTGAAGGGCTCCAAGACAGCGATGGAGCGTTTTTTCCGCTATGTCACCTATCTCGACGGCTGCGGGGACGACTACTCTCCGGAAGAGTGTATCGCGGTAGGAGATCGCGAGGACACGGACGGAATTGGCGCCGCCCTTATGAATATTCCTTTCTATCTTGTCACTGACGGAGCGGAAGCTCCGAAGATTGAGCTTTAAGCCCGTCAGCTTTCGTAGCAGTCTCCCGCCTTCCGGTTTTTTCCAGCCAAAGCCCGTCAGCTTTCGTAGCAGTCTCCCGCCTTCCGGTTTTTTCCAGCCAAATCCGTCCATTCACTTGTCATTCTCAGCGGCAGGGATTTCCCGGACGTATTTCTACCTGTTCCGCTTCCCCCTCGGTCCCTAACCTGTTCCGCCTCCCCCCTCGGTCCGTAACCTGTTACCCATTCCTATCGTCCTCTGGGTGTGAAGTGTAATATGCTGATTTTGAGCTGGTTATGCAAAAGAGGGGTATCGAAAACCGACACCCCTCTTTTGTGTAATAGATTGTATTTCAACGTTTTACAGTTCACGCTCGAAATCGGGAGCGGAGCCAGGGTGGTGGGAAAAGGCGACGGGGCGAGGGGTGACGAAGGAAGAGCGAAAGGCGGCGGGGCGTTGGGTGACGAAGGAGGTGCGGAGCGGGGAAATTGGTTTTTCCGGCCCCGTCCGGAAAAATAATTTCACCGCACAGCAGGGCTCGCCGCCTGCGGGCGAGGTGCCGCGGGCAAAATGGGGTGGTTTTGCACACGATGGGAAGACAATGCGCCTTAATACAGACGTTAAAATTTCGTAAAAAAAACGGGTTCCCTTTGGGAATACGCGGAAATGGACTTAAATTTGTGTCCTGAAAAAAAACCGAACCAATGCTGATTGCACTCAAACTACTGGGCTCGATAGCCCTCCTGATCTACGGTATGAAGGTGATGAGCGAGGCCCTGCAGAAGTTGGCAGGTCCCCAGCTGCGACACCTCCTTGGCGCAATGACCACCAACCGCATCACCGGAGTCGTTACCGGAGCACTGGTGACAGTGGCAGTACAGTCATCCGCGGCAACAACCGTTATGACCGTGTCTTTCGTCAATGCGGCGATTCTGACGCTGAGCCAGGCAATCTCAGTCATTATGGGCGCAAACATAGGCACCACGCTGAGCGCATGGATTATGTCCGCCGGATTCTCCTTCAACATTATAAATGTTGTTTGGCCGGCGTTCCTTGCAGGAATAATCCTGATCCAGATTGGAAAACACCGTTACATCGGCGACTTCCTCTTCGGACTTTCCTTCCTGCTTTTCGCCCTTGGAATGCTCAAGCAGGTCGGAGTGGATATGGACCTTGCCAGCAAGCCGGAAGTGGTGGCATTCTTCTCCAGCTTCAAGACTAACTACGGAACCATCTTCCTGTTCCTCCTGATAGGGACAATCCTGACGGCGATTGTCCAGAGTTCCGCCGCCCTTATGGCAATAACGATGGTGCTCTGCGCAACCGGAGCCATTTCGATCTATCAGGGTATAGCCCTTGTAATGGGTGAAAATATCGGTACTACAATCACCGCGAACGTAGCCGCCCTGAGCGCCAACACACAGGCAAGGCGAACCGCTCTGGCCCACCTTCTTTTCAACGTCTTCGGCGTAATATGGGTCCTGATACTGTTCTTCCCCTT
>CALCEJ010000134.1 GCA_937900465.1 uncultured Bacteroidales bacterium
TTCCCTATTTTTGTGGGGATAGTAAAGACTATGGACTATGAAAGCAAATCTGTTTTAGTGGTGCCTCCTTGGGGGTGTATTGTGTCTCATTGGACTACTGCTGCCACGTTACTTCCTTGTCCTCAATACTGTTCTTTTCAAAACTTCTTGAAAAGATTTGCTTGTTCAGAAAAAAGTGCATATCTTTGCACCAACGAGAAAAGACCTGCGCAACATGAAGTCTTAAGTTCCTACTTGAGGGGTTAGTAGTGTTGGTGGAGCTTTTCTTTTTTTATGCCTTCTTCTCCCGGAATTCCGCGGGCACAAACTTCCAGTGACGGTACGGCACTCTCCATCGGCCACGGCCAGTCTCAGGTTGGGTATTCTCGTAAATGTCAAAGCCCGCATCTCCATTGGCATCCTTGATAAGCGTCAGGATATGCTGGAACAGTTCTTCCTTGGCCTGTGTCTTCTTTCCGGGAGCACCGGGACCGCCTTCCGAAGCCGGAAGGTACATCTTGTTCATATGGAAAGCCATCGCACCCAGGACAATGTCCATGCACTGCTGAATAGGATGCTTGTGAGAGTCTATCTCCGCGATATCCCAGGGCTTCAGGACAATCTTGGCATTATGAAAGAGTGACAGCTCCTGCAGGTAGTTCAGGTGAGCTTTAAAATCATCGTTCTGGGAGCGCGTATCCGGAATCTCATCAAAGAACAACTTGATTTTGGTCGGGCGCGAAGGATTGTTCCTGTGATATGCCAGACCAAAGGCATGCTTGATGAACTGGTAATACAAAAGATGGTATTGCAATGCGGCTCCGTGATTAGGGACAATTTGGGAAGTCTCTTGAAACATCACCCGCATCTTCATCTTCTTCTCCTTCACAAAAACGAAGAATACATCCATCATCTGCTTGTACTTCTCCAGATAGGGCGCCGTCACCTTTGTCCATTTAATCTCCCCGAACAGGTTCAACTGCGACTTCATCTCTTCCAGTGCCCTATTCACCTGGTAGAAATCCTTGCTCCTCACAAGCACACCGCCGTAGAAGTGCGAATAATACGTACCCTTCGACAGCGACTCGTCGCAATATATCATATACTCCCTCATGTCGTCAAAAATCAGGAATACAAAGATAGCAACTCTCGGTTTACCTTACCAAGTAATCTTAAGTATTATTTACAAGAAGCGCGGTCTCAACTGCTTCAAACGGCGATTTCATTTTTTATCGCTCAAGTCATATTCCGGCAATGAAAGGATTGCGGTGATCCTGATAAGACTACGCCCACCATCGATTCCCTTGCCGACCTCACCGGAACGGGAGTCTCCAAGAAGATCACCTTCGGAGCAAGAAACAAGGCCAAACTGAGTGCTGCTCAGCTGGCCTTGGTAACTGACAAAGGTTGGGTGTTAGGCTGATAAATTCCGATTTATCGAAGACAAATATAAGCATTTCAAGCAAAACGGCCATCCGGGAAGGACGGCCATTTTGCGTTTCTTGGCGGGAGGTTGCTATTTCTCCTTTGTGAAAAAGTAGACAGCCAAAGTCGGAAGAATGACCAGGAGAATCAGCGAAATCTCTACCCCGTACACCAATTTACAATTATTGGCCGTTTTCCTGCACTTTCGTGTACGCACCGTTCCGTCCCCCACGGACGTCGCTGCGGTTGGCTTGCTTGAAAGGTTAATCATAGATTCTTTATCTCCACTTAGGAATGTCCTCCCTGTTTGTTTTTTCACCCGTTTTCCCTATTTTTGTGGGGATAGTAAAGACTATGGACTATGAAAGCAAATCTGTTTGACATTTCCGGAAGGGTCGCAGTGATGACAGGGGCCTGCGGAGTACTCGGAGAAACGATAGTTAAATACTTCGCCGGGGAAGGCGCGAAGGTGGTCCTGATGGACCTTGAAAGAGCCGGGGAGACGGGCGGGAGGATTGTCCGCGAGATACGCGAAAACGGCGGCGAAGCGATATTCCTCGCAACCGACGTGCTGGACAGGAAGATCCTCCAGGACTGCCTCGAAAAGGTTCTTCAGACGTATGGGACCGTAGATATACTTCTGAACGCAGCAGGAGGCAATATGGCCGCTGCAACCGTTCCCCCGGACAAGACAATATTCGACCTCGATGTTGACGCCGTTAGAAAAGTCGTCGACCTTAACCTTTTCGGAACGATCGAGCCCACCCTGGTCTTCGCAAAGCCTATGGTGGAAAAAGGCCGGGGCTCTATCATCAACTTCTGCTCAGAAACCTCTTTCAGGCCCCTTACAAGGGTTGCAGGTTACGGCTGCGCAAAAGCCGCCGTGGCGTCGTGGACAAAATATCTCGCGGGAGAGATCGCGATTAAATTCGGCGACGGAATCAGGGTTAACGCGATTGCTCCTGGCTTCCTCCTCACTAACCAGAACCGAACCCTCCTTACTAATCCGGACGGATCCCTCACAGACCGTTCGAGGAAGATACTCTCGCATACCCCCTTCGGACGCTTCCTGGAGCCGGACGAGCTCACGGGCTGCCTCCACTACCTCGCAAGCGATGCCTCCAAGGGCGTTACCGGGACAATCAACCTCGTGGACGGCGGATTTGAATCCTTCTCGATATGAGCGAAGTATTCCTTATGCGCCAGTCCTGGCGCTGGTACGGTCCCGCTGATCCCGTCCCGCTTTCAAACATCCGTCAGGCCGGTGTAACGGACATTGTAACCGCGCTCCATCACGTCCCCAACGGGGAAGTATGGACAATCCCGGAGATTGAAAAACGTAAAGCAGAAATCGCCCGGTTCGGGATGCAATGGTCCGTCGTGGAAAGCGTTCCGGTCCACGAACACATCAAAACCCGGGAGGGCGACTACCTCCGTTACATACAAAGCTACAAGGAGACTCTCCGGAACCTCGCTGCCTGCGGCATCCACTGCATAACATATAACTTTATGCCGGTCCTCGACTGGACCCGCACGGACCTCGCGTACAAGGTCGAAGACGGAAGTCTCGCGCTCAGGTTCGAAAGGGATGCCTTCCTCGCGTTCGACCTTTTCATCCTGAAACGTCCCGGCGCGGAATCGGAGTATTCCGACGGGGAAATAGTGCGCGCCGAGTCCCGTTTCAAGAAGATGACGGAGGCGGAAAAAGAGCTTCTCACCCGAAATATTATCGCAGGCCTTCCGGGAAGCGAGGAGAGCTTTACCATAAGGGAATTCCAAAAGGCCCTTGACCGTTATAAAGACATCGACGAAAACTCCCTCCGGGAGAACATTGTTTTCTTCCTGAAGGAAATCTGTCCCGTCTGCGAGGGGGTGGGCTCGAGGATGGTCATCCATCCGGATGATCCCCCCTATCCCATTCTGGGCCTTCCCCGCATTATGTCCACGGCGGAAGATTTCAGAAAACTCATCGCCGCCGTCCCCTCCCAGGCTAACGGCCTGAACCTTTGCACCGGATCTCTCGGAGTCCGCGCGGACAACGACCTCCCGGCAATGATGAGAGAGTTCGGTGACAGGATCGATTTCGTCCACCTTAGGAGCACCAAACGGGACTCCGGGGGAAACTTCTATGAGGCGAACCTCCTCGAGGGCGACGTCCCCGTATACGAAGTTATGAAAGCAATGCTGGAAGTAGAGCAAAAACGCCGTTTCCGAATGTTCCTCCGCCCGGACCACGGGCACCAGATGTGCGACGACCTGTCCCGTAAATCCAATCCCGGTTATTCCTGCTACGGGCGCCTCCGTTCCCTCGCGGAGCTCCGCGGACTCGAACACGCAATAGCAAAGACCCTATGAAAAAGTATCTCATTGCAATACTTGCCGCTGCAGCCGTTTTAGCCTGCACGGAAAAAGAATCGGAAGTTCCCGAGTACGGGAAGGGCGACAAGACTTCCCCGGGGAAAACGCCCCAGGATACGACTGCGACGCCTCCCATAACTCCCCCGGAGCAGCCCGAGGGTACCGGCACAATCCTTATCATCGGCGGCGGGGCCAGCGGCATTTCCGCCGGCCTCCAGGCCGCGATGATGGGCGTCAAGACTGTTATCGTCGAGGAAACGCCCTGGCTCGGAGGGATGTTGACATCGGCCGGAGTCAGCGCGACTGACGGCAACCACAAAATGCGCCAGGGAATATTCGGAGAGTTCGCAAACGCCCTTGTAATGCACTACGGCTCCCTCTCCGCCCTGAAAACCGGATGGGTCAGCAATATGCTCTATTCCCCGAAGGTGGCGGAGAAGATTTTCGAGGACTGGACGGCTGCGGAGAAGGATCTTACCGTTATCAAGGAAGCCGTGTTCGAGAGTATCAGCGGCGGCGGGAACGGATGGACCGCTACGTTCACCGGCAAGGACGGCGTATTTACGGTCGATGCTGATATCGTCATCGACTGCACGGAGCTTGGAGATGTCGCAAAAGCGGCCGGAGTCAAGTATCACGTAGGAATGGACTCTCCTTCCTATACGGGCGAGAGCATGGCTATAGGCCCGAATGACATAGTACAGGACATCACGATGGTGATGACGCTGAAAAACTACGGTAAAGACGTTACCATCGAAAAACCGGAAGGATACGACGAAAGCCTGTATGTCAACTGCTGCCAGAACTCCTACAACGTCACCAACGATACGGGACAGACGCTCTGGCCCGCCTCGCAGATGATGTCCTACGGACTCCTCCCCGGCGGGGAATATATGATCAACTGGCCCATCCACGGCAACGACTACTACGTCAATCTCATCGAGATGACCCGTGAGGAGCGTGCCGCCGCGATCGAGAAGGCGAAACAGCACTCCCTCGGATTCCTGTATTTTATGCAGACAAAGCTGGGATACAAGAACTTCGGGCTCGCTGATGACCAGTATCCATCGGAAGACCACTTCCCCTTCATCCCCTATCACAGGGAGTCTCGCCGCATCGAGGGCGAATACCTCTTCTGCGTAAACGAGGCCTCGAATCCTTTCTCCTTCAAGGGCTACCGTACCGGCATAGCCGTCGGAGACTATCCTGTTGACCATCATCACTATCAGTACAAGGACTGGAAGAATATCCAGATAGACTTCCCCAGCATCGTCCCCTTCACCCTTCCGCTAGGCGTAATTATCCCGAAGGAGAAAGAGAACCTGCTGGTCGCGGAGAAGTCCATCTCCGTGACTAACATAGTCAACGGAACTACCCGCCTCCAGCCCGTCACGATGGAACTTGGACAGGCGGCCGGGGCTCTCGCCGCCCTTAGCATCAAGCAGCGGAAAGCTGTCCGGGAGGTCTCCGTCCGGGATGTGCAGGACGCCCTCCTTGAGAGCGGAGCCCGCCTCCAGCCATACCTCGACCTCGAAGATACCAATCCTGATTTCAAAGTGCTTCAAAGGATAGGCTCAACCGGAATAATGAGGGGCCTCGGCGAGACCGTCGGATGGTCCAACGAGATGAGATTCAGGACCGCAGATGCACTCCTCCGGAGCGAACTCTTCCTCGAAGAATACTACGGCGTCAAGGACAATCCCTCCACGGCAGCATTCACAGGGGCGGAACTTGTATCCCTCCTCGAGGAAATATCCGGAAAGAGCATCGACACTCCCCTTCGCGAAAAATCCACGGTGACCCGCCTCGAAGCGGCTAAACTCATCGACCTGGAGCTCGATCCCTTCCACAGTTTCAACGTCAGCCTTTCGGGAGAAGTCATCAAGCCCTGATGGAGACACCCCTTGGAATATTGCAGCGCTATTGGGGCTACGATTCCTTCAGGCCTATGCAGGAAGAGGTCGTCGGCGACGCCCTCCGGGGTGACGACGTCCTTGCAATCCTCCCGACTGGCGGCGGCAAGTCCATCTGTTTCCAGGTCCCTGCGATGCTCCGTCCCGGCATCGCCCTCGTCGTCACGCCACTTATCGCGCTGATGAAAGACCAGGTCCGGAACCTCCGCGACCGCGGCATAAAAGCCCTTGCGGTCCACGCCGGGATGTCCGGGGAGGAGGTGGACCTTTCCCTTAACAACGCCGCGTTCGGCGATTTCAAGTTCCTGTACCTCTCCCCCGAAAGGCTCAAGACCAGGGTTTTCCGGAATTACCTCGATGCAATGGACATATCCTATATCGTCGTCGACGAGGCCCA
Organism: uncultured Bacteroidales bacterium; assembly: GCA_937900465.1. Classification (GTDB taxonomy): domain Bacteria; phylum Bacteroidota; class Bacteroidia; order Bacteroidales; family UBA932; genus Cryptobacteroides. The sequence goes on from CALCEJ010000134.1 coordinate 6,073, forward strand.
TTGCATCTCGCAGTGGGGCTACGACTTCCGGCCTGACTACCTGGACATTGGGCTTCTGAGGGAAAAGGTCGACGCCCCCGTAATCGCCCTTACGGCGACGGCGACCCCAAGAGTCGCGGAGGATATTATGGAAAAACTCCGTTTCCGGAAGCCCTTGATGAGGATAGCCGGCTTTGAAAGGCCCAACCTCAGCTATATCGTCCGTAACACCGAGGACAAGAACACCCGACTGATGCAGGTCGTTTCGAACCTTCCCGGAAGCGGAATAGTGTATGTCAGAAGCCGCGCCCGCGCTGAGGAACTCTCCGCTTTTCTCCGGAGCCAGGGCGAAAACGCCTCCTTTTACCACGCCGGGCTCGGAAATGCGGAAAGGACAGCCCGTCAGGACAGGTGGAAAAGGGACGAGATAAGGGTCATGGTGTGTACCAACGCCTTCGGGATGGGAATAGACAAACCGGAAGTCCGCTTCGTTGTCCATTACGACCTTCCCGAATCCCCGGAAGCTTATTTCCAGGAGGCCGGCCGTGCAGGACGCGACGGAAAAGAATCCTTCGCGATACTGCTGTGGAACGACACCGACCTCCGCCGGCTTTCCCAGTTCCAGGCCGTTTCCTACCCCGACACCGAATTCCTCGAAGACCTTTACCAGAAGGTCCATATCTTCCACGGAATCCCCTATGAGCAGGGGGAATTCCGTCAGATAAAGTTTGACCTCACAGAGTTCTGCCGCCACTATAACCTTCAGAGTAATACCGTCTACAGCGGGCTCAGGGCCCTCGAGCGCGAGGGGCACTGGACCTACAGCGAAGATGTGGAAATAAGGACAAGGGTCCGGATTCTCATTGAGCGTAACGCCCTTTACAGGACTGACCTTGAGGAGCCTTCGATGGAGACCGTGCTTGAAACTCTTATGCGAAGCTACACAGGACTCTTTTCCGCTACCGTCCCCATCGACGAAGACTACGTCGCATCCCGCTCCGGCCTTTCAATCCCACAGCTAAGACAGGTCCTTTACCGGCTTTCCGTAAATCACATCATACGCTATATCCCCGAGGACCGCGCCTCCGTCCTTTTCCTGGCCCATTCCCGCCTGTACCCCGGCAATGTCAGAATCTCGAAGGAGCGTTACGGACTTCTCCGCGATGCATCGGCCGAAAGGTCCGACACTATGAAAGAATATGTAATGGAGACGGAGACCTGCCGGAGCCGGTTCCTTCTTAAGTACTTCGGCCAGGCGGAATCCGCCCCCTGCGGGAAATGCGACATCTGCCGCACCCCCTCCGAGGGGAAGGATCTTGAAAAACGGATCAAGGCCTTCCTGAAGGGGAAAAGCAGTTATTCCCTTGGAGAAGTCGAGGAAAGATTCGGCCTTCCCGGCAGTCCCGACGAGAGGCTTTGGAAGGATGTCCTCCGTAAACTCATAGACCGGGAGGAGGTTCCCCCTTATACGTTGTAATGGGCACAAAGGACATTTTACTTGGGAAAATACGCAGCGGAGAGCATCTTTCCACCGGCAATCAGCTGAGCCTCGCCCTGAGGCTGGGGACGCCGGCCATAATAGCGCAGCTCTCCTCCGTCGTCATGCAGTATATCGACTCCGCGATGGTAGGCCATCTCGACTCTTCCTCCGCAGCGGCGATTTCCCTCGTTTCGACCTGTCTGTGGCTCCTCGGGGGCCTGTGCTTTGTCTGCTGCAACGGGTTTTCGGTCCAGGTGGCCCATCTTGTGGGCGCAAACGATTTCGCATCGGCCCGAAAGGTAGTGCGTCAGGCGCTGACCTTCGCGCTGATCTGGAGCGTGGCGCTATCCCTTATCGGCCTTGCCGTCGCGCAGCGGCTCCCCTATTGGCTTGGCGGCTCGCCTGAGATTGCGGATATGGCCTCCGGGTATTTCAGGATATGCTGTCTCTTCCTTCCGCTGATGCAGCTGGATTATATGGCGGCAACGCTTCTTCAGTGCAGCGGGAATATGAAGATTCCAAGCATTCTCAATGTCATAATGTGCGTCCTGGACGTTATATTCAACTACATTTTCATCTATATGATGGATATGGGCGTAGAGGGCGCTGCGCTGGGTTCAGGACTTGCGGAGGCAGTGACGGCCGCGGCAATGCTCTACTTCCTCGTATTCCGGTCCAGGGACCTTCGGATCGTGGGAGAGAAGGGGTCGTTCGTCCCCTCCGGGAAGATTCTTCGAAAAGCTGCTGACATAGGACTTCCGATGTGTCTTCAGAGCATCATCATGAGAGGCGCTTACATCGCTGGAACGGTGATTGTCGCCCCGCTCGGAACAATTGCAATCGCGGCGAACGGCTTTGCCATTACCGCAGAAAGCTTCTGCTACATGCCGGGATACGGCATTTCAGATGCGACCACGACTCTTGTCGGGCAAAGTCTCGGAGCGGGCAGGAAGAGTCGTGGTCGCATCTGAAATGC
>CALCEJ010000135.1 GCA_937900465.1 uncultured Bacteroidales bacterium
ATTAGGCATTGCCGCAATGGCAATGATGGCTCTTTCCTGCAACAAGGACAAGGGCGGCAAGGATGACATTGACATCGACAATATCGTCGAAGACGGTGTCTATGTAGTCATTGGCGGCGAGGTCAAGGCCGAGTACGCAATGGCAAAGGGTATCAACGAGGCTGACAACCAGTCCCCCCGCGTCGGTATGTACGAGAAGTACATCGTCCTTGAAGCAGGTCAGGAGTTCACCCTTACCTACAAGGCCGGCGACGCTATGACCAAGTACGGCGCAACTCTTACTGAGTTCACCCCTACTGATTTCGGCAGCATTTATGCTGACAACCCTGCAATCCCCGTCCTCAAGGGCGCCCTTGTAGAAGGCGAATCCGCCCCTACGATGAAGGCCGGTGAGAAGGGTCTGTATCACATCGTTCTCGACCTGAACCTGGACAAGAAGCTTGAGAATGCCCAGATCCTCGTTGCGAAGACCCAGTTGGGTGTCCGCGGCGGTATGAACAGCTGGGGATTCACTGCACTCGAGGGTTCCGAGCTTTCCAATGCAGGAACAACCCTGACCATCACTGAGCAGGCCCTTCCCGCAAACGGCGAGTTCAAGTTCGCTTACAACGGCGCGTGGAAGATCACCCTTGACACTGAAGGCGCAGTAAAGGCTAACACCAACCTTGGTGACGGCTGCAAGCCCGGCGGTGACAACATCAAGGTTACCGATGCAGGTGTCTACACCATCACCCTTACCTACAAGCTCGCTGCAGGCGACATCGCCAACAGCTTCAATTACGAAGTCACGAGGACCGGTGACCTTGTTATCAAGGACGATCCCCGCACTTATATCGTAGGTCTCTCCGGCGGCAACCTCGAGTCCGGATGGGGCGCTCCCGACAAATCCTGCCGCGCTGAATTCAAGAGCACTACAGCCAGTGGAAACAGCACTACCGGTCAGTATGTCTTCGAGATTCCTGTCGTCAACATTCCTCTTGGAACGATGAAGATCCGTTTCTTCGCTCCCGAGAAGGCTGAGGCTAACAACGACGGTTGGTACGGCATCGGCCAGGTTGATGTTGAAGGCCTTGAGTATAGCGGCGATGACGGACAGGACTTCAATGTTACGAAGGACGGCGCTTATAAGGTTACCTTCACCCTTGACTGGGAGAATATGATGAAGTCCCTCGCTGTCAAGTTCGAGCGTATCGGCGACCTCCTCCTCGACCCCAGCACCTTCAAGGTAGGTGTTTCCGGCGGCGCCTGGATGGACGGCTCTACCACATATGGCTGGAATGATCCTTTCACAGATATTAACGGAGTAACCACCCTTGCAACTTTCAAGTCCAAGGATATTACCGACAACGCCACGCTTGCAGGTACTTATGTCTGGGAGCTTGCATCCCTTCCTATTCCTGAGGGCTATGTCGAGTTCAAGCTCCGCTGCGGCGGTGACTGGGTAAAGGCTTCCGAATCTTCTGTAGAAGGCCTTGAGGGCTGCGCTTCCAACGAAACTAACGATCCCAGCTGGGTCCTCCAGGAAGGCCACTCTGCCGCAGGCAACTACAAGGTTACCCTTACCATCGTTTGGAATGGTTCAAGCAGGGACAGCTTCAACGCAAAGTTCGAAAAGCTTTAATCTCTGATCGGAACCTGTTTTACGGAGCCGGCCGCTGTGGCCGGCTCTTTTTTTTGTTATGTCGGGAGAAATGTATATTTTTGAAAGACATAAACGAAATGCTATGAAACGTTTCTTCGGAATGGCGCTGACGGTAACGGCTATACTGGTCGCGCTCTGCTGTAAAAAGGACAATAACGGGATTGATGTGGACGGACTCGTGACCGACGAACCTTCCGCCTGGTCAATCATAGGGACCATCGGCGGTGCAAACTGGAATTCGGATATCACGTTGAATCTCAGTACGGACGAGGGTTGGTGTGTCGCAAAAAACGTCGCCATTGCTGCCGGAGAGCAGTTCAAATTCCGTAAGGATAAGGGCTGGGACGAGAATCTGGGTTACGGCGAGTATAAGAAGGACAAGGCGAACCTAGTATCTGAGGGCGAGAAGCTTTTCCTCTCCCCGGGTGGCGGCAACATCTCGCTTCTGGGGGGAGCGTATGATATCTGGCTCGCTCCGGATATCCCCATCGCCTATATTCTCAAGGCCGGAGAGAAGTTCACTCACGCGGCCGAGGGCATTATGGACAAGGGCGGAGATCTTCACGGTGATACCGGAACACTCCAGCCTTCTGGGAAGAAATCCGGACTTACCTATCAGATCAACGTTTACAGCTTCGCTGATTCGGACGGTGACGGATGGGGTGACTTCCAGGGCATCATAGACCATCTTGACTACCTTGACGCCCTTGGCGTCTCCGGTATTTGGCTGTCTCCTATCCAGGCCTCCCAGTCCTATCACGCATACGATATCAAGGACTACTATTCCGTTAATCCTGTCTATGGCGGAAAGGATGCGACATCGGCCCAGGCCGAGGCTAAATTCAAAGAGCTCATCGCCGCTGCGAAGGAGAAGAACATCGAAATCTACCTGGACTATGTCCTGAATCACTCGGGAGACCAGAATCCCTGGTTCAAGAAGGCGCTCGAGGGGGATGAAAAGTACAGCGACTATTATGTCATTTCGGATCATCCTACAAACAAGGATAACGACAGCCGGAACACTTCCATTGACAACTTCGCCGGCCAGACCGGTTACGGAATGGGCGGATGGCACTCTGCCGCGAAGGGGAACTCCGGATATACGGGAACGCTTCATTTCCTGCTGGATGTCTCGAACGCATCGGCTCCGAAGCTTACGGTCACAAAGACTGACGCATCCCCTGAGAACAGCAATACGGATACTTCCGTGAACTGGTTTATCTGGGAAAACAACGCGAGGAGGATGTACAAGACTTCGGACAATGTCTACGAGATTACGCTGAACATCAACAATGACTGGGGTGTGCTTGTCCGAAGCAGTGACAAGGAATGGGGCAACTACAAGTGGGGCGCCAGGGCCGGCGACCAGTCCATCACATTCGGGACCCCTAAGACCCTTGTCAACGGAGATGCCGCCAACGACATCATCTTCTCCAGCGACGTCTTATGGTACTTCGGCAGCTTCGACGCCTCTATGCCGGACCTTAACTATGGGCCATACACTTCCTGCGCTGAATCTCCTGCGTTCATCGACCTTGCGGCATCGGCCGATAAATGGATCAATATGGGCATCGGAGGTCTCCGCCTCGACGCCGTTATGTGGATATACCAGTGCAACGCGACGGCGAACGCCGCTTTCCTTTCCGCCTGGTATGACCACTGCAACGCAACCTACAAGGCCGCCGGAGGGGAGGGTGATTTCTTTATGGTGGGCGAGGCCTATGACTACGATGCGACAAAGGTAGGCCCATACTACAAGGGCCTTCCAGCCTGCTTCGATTTCGCCTTCTACGGAACCCTCAAGGACCGGATAGCTAAAGCCAAAGGGTATGATTTTGCAGGTGTATATAACGGTATCGTCCGTAATTACCAAAACGGATACAATGCCCGCCTGTATGAGCACTCGAGCGGAATGATCGAGGTTCCGAAGCTCTCGAACCATGACGAAGACCGCGTGGGGTCAGACCTTGGAAAGAATCCGCAGAAGATGCGCCTTGCAGCAGCCCTTCTTCTGACCGTCCCCGGCAAGAGTTTCATCTATCAGGGCGAGGAGCTGGGCTACACGGGAACCAAGGCAAACGGTGACCAGAACGTCCGGCAGCCCATCCTTTGGGAAAAGGGCGGGAAGGTTCCTTCTTCCTGGAGCAGCTTCGACAAGAGCATCCTGAAGGATGACATCTCCGTTGAGGCCCAATCCGAAGACCCCCGTTCGCTCCTTTCTATGTACCGGGCCTTCTCGTACGCCCGCAATGTCCATCCTGCCCTGTATTCCGGCACCCTTGAGCCGTATTCGACCAAGGCAAATGAAGTGGGATCCTGGAAGCTCACCGGCTCTGGAGAGGAACTGTTAGTCTTCCATAACTTCGGCGCCGCCCCTGTCTCTGTCGAGACCGACGAAGACCTTTCGAAACTCGTCATTGCGAACGGCAACGTCTCATATGAAAACGGGACACTCTCACTTCCGGCGTACTCATCTGTTGTATATCAGTTAAAATGAATATATGAGATTAAGACTTTCCCTCTTCCTTGTCCTCTTATCTGCCTTGCCCGTCCTTTTTTCCTGCGACGGGACTGACGACGGGAAGGACAAAGGAGAGAAATCCTATGTCAGGCCTTCTCTTACAGACAAAAATGCAACGCAGAAGACAAAGGCTCTCTACGAGAACCTCATCGACCTGAGGGAAAAGGGAACCCTTTTCGGCGCCCAGGTCCCTACCGAATACGGACTTTCCGGAGGAAAGCTCTGGTACGACGACGGCTCAGCCTCCAATTCGGATACAAAGATCCTTTGCGGGAGCAACCCGGCCGTATGCGGTTGGGATATCTCCTACATCGAGCTTGATTCCGACAAGAATATCGACGGAGAGCTCTTCTCGACCATCAGGACCCATATCACCGCCTCCTACAACCGGGGCGCGGTCAATACCGTCTGCTGGCATTGTACAAACCCCAGGTCTATGGGAAATGCCTGGGATGGAACCCGGGCGGTTTATACCATCATTCCAGGGGGAGAAAAGCACGAGATGTTCAAGGGGTGGCTGGACAAGGTGGCCGCGTTCTTCTCGACACTGAAAACCCCGGACGGGGACCTTATCCCCCTTATCTTCCGCCCCTGGCACGAACATACCGGATCCGGATTCTGGTGGGGAAAGGGTAACGCCTCGATGGATGAGTTCGTTGCCCTGTGGCAGTTTACCGTTGACTATCTCAGGAACGAGAAGGGGCTTCACAACCTGATATTTGCATATTCTCCGGATATGGTCCATATCTACTCGCGTGATGCATATATGGAATACTGGCCTGGTGATGAATACGTTGACATACTTGGGCTTGATGCATATGACCGCGACGGCGCAGATTATGGGCACAAATGCCTCCAGTTGTGCCGGCTTGGAAACGTAATCGCCACGGAGAGGGCGAAGATATTCGCCCTGACGGAAACCGGCCTGGAGAACAACTCCCCGGAGCACTCCAAGTACTACAACAAGAACTGGTGGACCCGGATGCTCTATAAGGTGATAGACGGAACGGAGGTAAGTTTCGCCCTTGTATGGAGAAACGGGGGTATGCCGGAGGACGGCAGCCACTATTTCAATGCCTGGAAGGGCTGTTACAGTGAGGCGGACTTCCTGAAGTTCGCGGAGTATGACAAAGTCCTCTTCGAGGATGACCTTCCTTCAATGTACTCGAGGTGATGAAGAGGGCTCTTCTCATATACACCGTTCTGATTGCCGTTTCCTGCAGCGTCAACCCTGACCGTGAAGCCGTACGCGCCTATATCCGGGACGCGTGGGATTCTACCCTGCGGTACAATCCGACGGATACGGCGAGCCTTCTTGGAATGCCTGTGCCGTACACCGTCCCCTGCACCTCGGGAATGTTCGATGAGCTGTACTACTGGGATACGTTCTTCACGAACGAAGGGCTGATTGCGGACGGGCGTCCGGAACTTGCAAAAAACAACACTGAAGATATCCTGTCGCTGGTTGACCGCTTCGGTTATATGCCCAACGGCAACCGAACCTGGTATCTTTCCCGCTCCCAGCCCCCGTTCCTTGCCCTTATGGTAAACAGTGTGTATGAGGCGACGGAAGACGAGCAGTGGCTTTCCCGGGCGATACCTGTCATCGAAAAAGAATACGGGTTCTGGATGGGGGAGAGACTTGCCCCCTGCGGACTCAACCGTTACTCCGGGAGCCCCTCTGACGAGCTTGTAGAGGAATTTATAACAACTGCGGGGAAAAGGCTCGGTACGGATTTCCGTTCCACAGGACTGTCCCCGGAGGAATTGGATAAATTCGGCCGGGACTGTGTCGCAGAGTGTGAATCCGGATGGGATTTCAACCCGAGGTTCGACCGCCGCTGCGGCGATTTCTGCCCGGTGGACCTTAACTCGCTGCTGTATCGTACGGAAACCCTGATGGCGGAATTCACGGCTATGACGGGCGATCCGGGAAAGACAGAGCTCTGGAAATCCCGTGCGGAGAGGCGGCGGGCTCTTATGCAGAATCTTTTATTCGACCCGGAAAGAGACGGCTATTTCGACTACGACTATGTGAACGATACCCGCTCTGATGTGGTTTCTGCGGCGGTGTTCGCCCTTCTTTTCTCCGGCGCTGCGGACAAGGCCGTTGCGGAGAAGATAAAAAGGACCCTGGATGTCCTGGAATGTCCGTCGGGGCTTTCTGTGACAGAAGACGGAAACTATCCCTATGTTTATCAATGGGCATATCCTAACGCCTGGCCGCCGACGACATATATCGCGGTTATGGGCCTTATGGACTATGGCTACCGTGACGATGCTCTCCGCATCGCGGAAAAGTATGTAGATGCACAGACGGAGTGTTTCCGCCGGACCGGTCAGCTTTGGGAGAAGATTCGCGCTACGGACGGAACGATGCCCGAGGACAGGGAATATACGACTCCGGCAATGATGGGCTGGACCGCCGGTACGTATGTAGTGCTGGATGAATTGCTTAAGAATTCAAAATGATTACGGATATGATTAAAAGGGTAGCACTGGCAGTCGCCGCCCTTCTCGCGGCTACGACGCTTGCCTTCGCCCAGACAAGGCGGATAAGCGGAGTCTGTCTCGACTCCGACGGTATTCCGCTTCCGGGCGTCGTGGTGAGTATCAGCGGGACATCGACAGGTGAGATTTGCGGCCCTGACGGAACCTTCACTATTTCCGCCCCCGTGGGCTCCACCCTGCTGTTTGAGTATCTCGGATACGAGACGGCGAAAGTCCCGGTCGCCCCTGAGACTACGGACGTAACCGTCAGGCTTGAACTTGCGTACGAGGACCTTGAGGACGTCGTCGTCGTGGGCTATGGCGCCGTCAAGAAGAGTGACCTCACCGGAAGTGTCGCAACCGTTAAAATGGAGTCCATTATGGACATACCCGCGACTTCTGTGGACGGAATGCTGCAGGGACGCGCTGCCGGTCTTCAGGTCCTCAATAACTCCCAGGACCCCGGCTCGGGCTCCATCGTCCGTATCCGCGGAAACTCGTCCATTAACGGTTCCAACACGCCTCTTGTCGTGGTTAACGGTTTTCCGATGGGAGACGCCGGCGCCCTTACGCAGATCAATCCTTCGGACATCTCCTCCGTAGAAATCCTAAAGGACGCCTCCGCTTCCGCAATCTACGGCTCCCGCGGTGCAAACGGCGTCATCCTTATCACAACCCGTCAGGCCGATGAAGGCAGCGCCCGGGTCTCCGTAAAGCACCAGACAACGATAAGCCAGCTTTCTGACCGTGTGGATATCTGGTACGATCCTATGCTGATGGCCCAGGTTACCAATGAAGAGATGGTTAACGCCGGCCTGAACGCCCCGTATATAGGCCAGACCGTTGGCGGAATCTACTATCCTTCTCTTATGGAGATTCAGGAAGGTGGATGGTCGAATACGGACTGGGTGAGCCTCTGCCTCAGGACTCCCGTAGTCAACACGACGACCGTGTCCATCTCCGGCGCTACGGCGAAATCCTCCCTGAATGCGAACCTTAACTACTTCAACGACCAGGGAATCTACAAAAAGGACGGGTATGGCCGTTTCAATGCCAATGTGGGCTATAACTACAAGCTGTTCAACAATGTGACGCTGTCAACATATACGGTTTTCTCCGTCACGGACCGTAATGTGATGAACGGGCTTGAATATGGGCGCAACCCCCTCTGGCCCGTATATGACGAGGACGGCAATCCCTGGAGGAGCGGAGCTACGGACTTCAGCCATCCGCTCGTTCGCCTCAGCGATTTCCACGACAGGATAAAGGGACGGGACATACTTACTTCCGCCGCCCTTGACTGGGAAATAATAAAGGGACTTACCCTCCATACCCAACTGGACTACCGCTACAAGACTACCGTCGAGGACGTCTACGAGTCAAGGACGACCTCCCAGGACGCCTACGACAACGGAGGTATTGCAAAAATCAACGACACCTTCTACAACGACATCCAGACTGAAACCTACCTTACCTGGACAAAGTCCGTCGGCGAGGCCCATAACCTTTCGCTGATGGCCGGCCACTCCTATAACTGGGAGCAGAACCGGGGGCTCTATACTACTGCAAGAGGCTTTGTGAACGATGTCCTTGGGAATGAAAATATGAACGCCAGCGACCCGGCGCTCCGCCAAATCTACAATGACGGATATTATGTCGCGAAGCTCCTCTCCTTCTACGGAAGGGCGAACTATTCGCTGCTGGACAGATATCTTTTCACCTTCACGATGAGGGCTGACGGATCTACAAAATTCGGAAAGAACAACAAGTGGGGTTACTTCCCTTCGGGCGCCGTCAGCTGGAAGATGCATAAGGAGCCTTGGATGGAAGACATCGACTGGCTCAGCGAATTAAAGTGGAGGGTCAGTTACGGCGTTTCCGGAAACCAGGGCATCAACTCGTACCAGACGCTTGATCAGTACGGAATGGAGAAGTATTGGCATAACGGTTCGTGGGTGACAGTCATCGGACCGGGCTTTGAAGAGGGCCGTACCGGTGCGAATGACCGCTACTTTGTCTGGGGCGGTATTATGAACCCTGACCTGAGGTGGGAGACTACGGCCCAGGCGGACCTCGGCGTGGATGCATCCTTTTTCAACAGCCGGCTCCGCGTAACGGCGGATATCTATCATAAGGATACATACAATCTTCTCCGTGAAAAGTATCTTCCGCTGAGTTCCAGCTATGATAAGATATGGGTCAATGACGGAAGGGTGCTCAACCGCGGGGTAGAACTCTCCGTGGGCGGCGATATCATCTCCACCCGCGACTGGCATTTCTCCGCCGAGGCGATTTATTCCGCGAACCGGAACAAGGTTATGAACCTTGGAGATGCGATCTCGAGCGGACTTTCCCAGGATGAACTGAACGGATTCTTCTATGAGGTAACCGGACCGGCAATAGCGATGTTCAACCAGAATGCGAGCATCCTTGCCGAGGGAATGCCGATGAACATTTTCTACGGCTATGAGGTCGACGGCATCATCCAGGAGGACGAGAATCCTGGATTCATCGACCCGTCAGCTCTCCTGGACCGTCCCGGAGAACTGAAATACGTAGACCAGGACGGAGACTTTGCGATAACCTCGAAGGACCGTGTCATCATAGGCGACCCCAATCCGGACTTCACCGCCAGTCTCAATCTCCATCTCTCCTGGAAGGAATTGAGCCTCAATGTGTTCCTATACGGTGTTTACGGTAACGACGTCGTTTATAACGGCTATACTTACAGCCCCCGCGTAAAGGCGAAAAGATGGACTGTGGATAATCCTACGAATGATTTTCCCAGCCTGAACAGTATCCGGCAGTACTATCTTTCGGACTATTTCATCCAGGACGGCTCGTTCCTCAGGATCCAGAATGTGAACCTCTCCTACGACTGGAAACCGGAAGTGAAATGGATAGGGAACGTCCGTTTCTCCCTGTCGGTAGACAACCTTGCCACATTTACCAAGTTTGACGGTTACGACCCGGAGGTGGGACTGGACGGAATCTATTGGGGAGGTTACCCCAAGTTCCGGAAGTATTCCTTCGGTGTTGACATTAATTTCTAGAAGCTATGAAAAAGACTATCGCAATAATCCTTTCTGTGGCGGTCCTGGCGGCCTGCTCTCTTGAGGAGACCCCTTATGGCTTCTACTCCAGCGACAATTTCTATCAGAGCGAAGAGGACGCCGAGTCCGGGCTGATGTATGCATATAATGCCCTCAACTATCTGGAATACCTCCGCGGCATCTGGTATGTAGGGGATATCCCCACTGACGATATGTACCCCAAGTCTGACGAACCCGGAGATATCCATATGCTGGAATCGTGGACCGTGACCTCCTCGACGGAACTCACCCACTACTATTACAAGTACTGCTATATCGGCATCAACCGGGCCAATATGGTGATAGAGCGGGTCGGAAACGGAAAACTCTCGGATGAGGTGAAAAACAGGGTCGTCGGGGAGGCGAGGTTCCTTCGCGCCTGGAACTATTTCAACCTTGTCCGGACTTATGGCATCTGCCCGGTCACGACAAAGCCCATTTCTTCCCTCGAGCAGACTGCTTCTCCCCTTGCAAAGAGTATCGACGAGATATACGGGCTGATAATCGACGACTGCCTCAAGGCGGAGGAGATGCTCACTGTCAATAAAGTGTTCGGAAGGGCGGACAAGATTGCCGCCTGCGCCCTTTTGTCGAAGGTTTACCTGCACCTGGCTTCGTCCATCCACTACGGCGCTCCGGGATACGGCAGCTCCGGATACAGTGAGGCTGATTGCTACTCCAAGGCCGCCGAGTACTCGAGGAAGGTTCTTGAGGACACGTCCGGCGCATATGGCTTCGACACGGACCTCCGTCACATCTATGATGTGAACGCGCCGGACGGCCCGGAGCACATCTTCATTATGTCCACGGACCGGAGCGGAACCCACGAGGGAATGTACACAAAGATCCCTCTCCAGTTCCTCCCCAACAACGGCAGTGTTCCCATCTTCATAAAGTACTCTGACGGGACCCTGCAGCAGGGTAACGGAAACGGCTGGGGCGTGTTCCTTATCAACGACGATTTTGTGGAGAACGAGTATCTTTCCACGGACAAGCGCCGGAGCGAACTTATCCACAGGACTATTTACGACCAGAACGGCGTGGAGGTCACTCCTTCTCCGGTGAGAGGATACTTTACCTCCAAGTACGTGGACCCGGACTTTATCGGCGAACGCACAAGCGCCCGTCCGTATCTTATCCGCTGGTCAGACATAGCGCTTGTCTTTGCTGAGGCCATAGGCCCGTCCGAAGGTTATGCCTATGTCAATATGATACGCGGGAGGGCCGGAATCGGGGACCTTACCCCCGGACTGTCCCTGGAAGATTTCCGGAAGGCGGTCATAGACGAGCGTAAACTGGAACTCGCCTTTGAAGGCAACCGTCTTTTCGATCTTCGACGCACTGCATCCGTCACCTCCTCCGTCCAGGAGGCGTCGAGTCTTACTGAAGCCGCAGCCGCCTTCTATCCGATTCCCCAGAGGGAGGTTGACCTTAACCCCAATGTGCCGCTGACTAACAACAATGGGCTATGAAAAAGTTCTTATTGGCAATAGCATCCCTCGTCGCTATGGCAGGATGCGAGAAAACGATAGACAAGGAACTCGTCGGAAACGAACTGTCCCTTCTGGAGATCAAGATCCAGGGGCAGATGGGGACTGCCGTCATTGAGAGGGACTTTGATGAAGCCCGCGCGACGGTATATGTCCTCGAGCGGCCGGATTATCCCTTCTCTGCCGTTCCCGTTGAGGGAATTGTGGTTTCCCGCGGAGCATCGGCAAGTATCTCCAAAGGGGAGACGCTGAATTTTTCCAACCCTGAACGAAGGGCCAGGATAACTGTCACTTCCGAATCCGGGAAAACCCTCGACTGGTACATCTACCTTGAGATGTATGACGCATTCTACGTCGGGGAATGGGCCATAGTGAATCTCAAGCTACACTGCAACCAGAGGGTGGCGGGAGTCGGGGACGGAGCGTGGGATACGCCCCTCAACGGGTCGGAGTTCGGTACTTTCGGAATCCCGGAATACGACAACCATATCATTATCAGCCTTGACGAGGAGCCGGGAGACAATATGCTCACCGGAACGATAGAGAATACCGCCGGAGCGGACGGGGAATATGCCCATTTCTGGGGAGTCTTCGCTCCGTACTCTGAGGAGAAGCCTCTGGATATGGACCCGAGACTTCGTTACCTTCTGCCCCCGGGGCTCGCGACGTGGAAGCTCGACCTTACGACCGGACAGATGAAAATCACGAAGGACAATGTCACTTCGACTATGATATTCGGGACGGATGAATGGGACAATACGCTTTTCCGCTTCCTTCTTCCCGATGCCGGAAAAGAACCGTCCCAGAATGGTTTCTATGACAATATGTGGAGGAGTTCCACGGAGCTTTTCTATGTTGTGCAACGGATTAAATAGCCTTATACTGAAAACTATATGAATACAAAGAATTTTATCGCGGCGGCCCTTTTGGCATTAAGCTTTGTCGCCTGCGGAAAGGATGGGAACGACGGGACGGATGACAACAATAAGAAGGAGGACAGCACTGTCCTTACCGCTCCGGTCCTCTCGGTTAACAAGAGTTCCCTTGCGCTTGAGGGCGTTGCAGAGAATGTTGCGGCTATAAAGTTTGAATGGACTGCCGCCTCCTTAGATGCCCCTGTGTCCTATGACCTCTATGCAAACGTCTCCTCGAGGGATATCTTTACTTCCCCTGGGAAGGTCACCGTGGGCTCCGCGCTTTCCGTGGAACTTTCTCAGAAACAGGTCAACGACATCTTGACGGCTCTTGAGATAACGGAAGAGACTGAATTCCAGTTTGCTGTCTATGCTATGTCGGATGGGCTGGAATCTGTACTTTCAAATACGGTCAAAGTTAAACTGACCCCTTATGAAAAGCCTTTCCCTGACGCGATTTACCTGATCGGTTCCGCGACAGGTTATGGTTGGGATGCGTCCGGCGGACTCCGGGTGCCTTCTGTCCAGAAGAATGTTTACAAGGTATCGGATGTGCCTCTCAGGGTGGTTCCTGCAAATACGGGAGTATTCAAGTTCGCCCTTTCCAATGACGGTTCTGACGGGCGTTTTGTCGGGCAGGCTCCCGGCGGCGCTTTCGGTGACATTGTCGTCGTGAATACCGGTATGGGCTATGAATTCTTCCCCGGTCAGAACGGTTACGAGAACGGCGCTTATGACCTTACCGTGGACCTGAATACAATGAAGCTGACTATGAACCGTACGGGCGACCTCCCCGCAGAGGAGTTGCCGGATCATCTTTATATGTGCGGCGGCTGCTTTGAATGGTCGTGGACCTTCACCGGCACGACTCTGGACCGGGTATCCGACAACAAATACAAGGCAGAGGGCGTTAAGATGACGTTCGGAACGGATTCAAATCCCCTCGGATTCAAGGTGTTTACCGGCGTTGACAAGTGGTGGCCCTACTATGCGATGGGTGACGACGCCACGAAAGACAAGGTGACTATCCGGATACTCGAGAAAGAGGCTCCCGGCGACCCTCAGTTCTATCCTGGAAAGCTTGGCTATGTAAATGGCACTTACACGGTTGAGATGGACTTTGATGCGATGGTCGCGAAGTTTACGCTGACGGAAGAGGCTTCCCCCTTCCCGGAGAAGCTGTATCTTCTCGGCGGCTGCTTCGGCGTGTCCAATGACGATTTCGACTGGAAATATAATGACAAGCTAGTCCTCGAGTCCGTTGAAAGCGGAGTTTATGTGATTTCGGATCTCACATTCACCGGAATGGAGGAATGGAACGGATTCAAGATCTATTCCGGACTCAACTGGGCCGGCCCTTGGTACGGAATGGACCTTGACAACTCCACGGCCGACAACATCATCCTTGTCGACGGAGAGAAGTATATCGCCGATACCGAAGCTACGGATACTCAGGTCTACCTTGGCAGGTTCGGGTATGAAGCGGGGGAATACTCCATCCGCGTGGACCTCAATAAAATGACGCTCACAGCTACTGCCAAATGAGATTCCATCTGTGTATTGCAATATCGGTCCTCTCCCTCGCCGGATGCCTCCAGAGGGGGAGCGAGACTGTCTCGCCGGACGCGGAGAGCCTTTATGCCGGCCTGAAATCCATTCCCGAGAAGGGAATAATGTTCGGCGCGGAGGTCCCTACCGAATACGGACTTTCCGGAGGAACGAAATGGTGGGACAAGGGCAGCGGCGAAATGACTTCTGACACAAAGATTGTCTGTGGTAAGAACCCTGCCGTATGCGGCTGGGACATTTCCTGCCTTGAACTTGACCGGGAAACTAACCTCGACGGGGAGACCTTCCCGGAAATCCGCCGGCACATCATCGCGGCATACGAGAGAGGGGCGGTCAACTGTATTTCCTGGCACGCTGCAAACCCCCTTACGCTGTCTGATTCCTGGAGCAAGGGTGACTGGTCATACATTCCTGCTGTCGCTTCCATTATCCCCGGGGGAGAGAAGCACGCGATGTTCAGGGAGTGGCTTGACAAGATCGCCGGCTTCCTTTCAAGTCTGAAGACTTCCGGCGGGGACCTGATTCCGGTGATTTTCCGTCCCTATCACGAGCATACCGGCGCCGGGTTCTGGTGGGGAAAAGGAAAATGCACGGCGGAGGAGTTCATCGCCCTTTGGCATTTCACGGTCGAGTATCTCCGGGACGATAAGGGGCTTGGAAATATATTATGGGCCTATTCTCCAGATGAAATACACTTTATTTGGGACGGTGCGGAAAAGTATGAGGATATCTATATGGAGTTCTGGCCGGGGGATGAGTATGTGGACATTCTCGGGCTCGATGCTTACGATGCTGAAGGACGGCGCTACAGCGAAGTTACTCCGGACCTTTGCCGGATGATTTCGCGGATCGCTTCTGAAAAGGGGAAGGTCGCGGCGCTGACCGAAACGGGCATTGAGAACAACTCCCCGGAGCATTCGTCATACTACAACAAGACCTGGTGGACTTCGGTTCTCCTTCCGGCAGTCGAGAACACTGGCCTTGCCTATGTGATGGTCTGGCGTAACGGCGGCTTCCCTTTCGACGGCAGCCACTACTTCAGCGTCTGGAAGGGCTGCTACAGCGAAGCTGACTTCCTCGACTTCGCCTCCCGGGACTTCCTCCTTTTCGAAGGTGACACCCCCTCCCTCTACACGACGCGGAACTAACGCTCCCGGTGCCGAAAAGCGGGGGAGACTTCCCCGCCAGGAGTGGACAGAAAGCACAAAAAGAGGGTGGCCTGAGTCAATTGACTTTTGGTCACCCTCTTTTTGTGCGGTTGGGGAGACTCGAACTCCCATGAGCCAACGCTCACTACCCCCTCAAAGTAGCGTGTCTACCATTTCACCACAACCGCTCTTTATTTTCAGGGTCGGGGTAATAGGACTCGAACCTACGACCCTCTGGTCCCAAACCAGATGCGCTAGCCAACTGCGCCACACCCCGATTCTTAAAGGGACTGCAAATGTAAGCGAATTTTTTTTATCCACCAAATTTTCACAGGTAATTTTTTGTCCGAAAATACCAAGTTGTTTTTTCCGGCTTGCCGGAAGCAAAAGAAATAAGTATATTTGCAATCTATGAAGAATATCCGGAATTTCTGCATAATAGCCCACATAGACCACGGTAAGTCAACCCTCGCTGACCGCCTCCTCGAGCTTACAAGGACCCTCAGCGACCGTGAGATGGAAAACCAGGTCCTCGACGATATGGACCTCGAGAGGGAGAAAGGCATCACAATCAAGAGCCACGCGATACAGATGATTTACAACCGGGACGGAGAGGCCTACAAGCTGAACCTTATCGACACTCCCGGTCACGTGGACTTCAGCTACGAAGTTTCCCGGAGCATCGCCTCCTGCGAAGGAGCCCTCCTTGTCGTGGATGCCTCCCAGGGTATTCAGGCCCAGACTATCTCAAATCTATATCAGGCGGTCGAGCACGGCCTCGAAATCATCCCTGTCCTCAACAAGATAGATATGGAATCCGCCCAGCCTGAGGTCGTAACAGACCAAATCGTGGACCTTCTGGGCTGTAAACCGGAAGACGTCCTACGTGTCAGCGCCCGTACCGGCGAAGGCGTCCAGGCCGTTCTGGATGCAATCGTGGACAAGATTCCCGCACCGGAAGGCTCTCCTGACGCCCCGCTCCAGGCCCTGATATTCGACTCCGTCTTCAACGCTTTCAGAGGCATCATCGCATACTTCCGCGTCGAGAACGGCAGGATCCGTAGAGGCGACAAGGTCAAATTCTTCGCTACCGGAAAAGAATACGAGGCGGAGGAAATCGGCGTCCTGAAGCTGAAACTCCAGCCCACCGAAGAAGTCACCGCCGGCGACGTGGGCTATATCATCTCCGGAATAAAATCGGCCGTGGAGGTAAAGGTGGGCGATACAATCACTCACGTCGGGAATCCCTGCAAAGAGGCTATCGCGGGATTCGAAGAGGTAAAGCCTATGGTTTTCGCGGGCCTCTACCCCGTCGATGCCTCCAAGTTCGAAGAGCTCCGTGCCACTCTCGAGAAATTCCAGCTCAACGACGCATCGTTCACCTATGAGCCGGAGAGCTCCCTTGCCCTCGGATTCGGCTTCCGCTGCGGCTTCCTGGGGCTTCTGCATCTTGAAATAGTCCAGGAACGCCTCTTCCGCGAGTTCAATATGGACGTAATCACAACCGTACCCAACGTATCCTATAAGGTCTATACCACCAAGGGCGAAGTCCTCGATGTCCATAACCCCTCCGGCCTTCCCGCCGCAAGCGTCATAGACCATATCGAAGAGCCCTACATCCGTGCCCAGGTCATCTCCAAATCCGACTTTTTCGGGCCCATAATGAAGCTCTGTATGGACAAGAGGGGAGTCCTCAAGAGCCAGACGTTCCTTACGACGGACCGGGTCGAACTGAACTATGATATGCCCCTTTCGGAGGTTGTATTCGATTTCTACGACAAGCTTAAGTCCATCTCCAAAGGCTACGCCTCCTTTGACTATCACCTTATCGGCTTCCGTCCGGCAAGGCTAGTGAAGCTGGATATCCTCCTGAACGGAGACCCGGCGGATGCCCTTTCAACCCTGATTCACGAAGATCACGCATACGACTTCGGGCGGAAGATATGCGTCAAGCTCAAGGACCTGATTCCGCGCCAGCAGTTCGACATTGCCATCCAGGCTGCAATCGGCGCAAAAATCATCGCCCGCGAAACCGTCCGCCAGGTCCGAAAGGACGTGACGGCAAAGTGCTATGGCGGCGATGTGACCCGTAAGCGCAAGCTGCTCGAGAAACAGAAGGAAGGAAAGAAACGGATGCGCCAGATAGGAACAGTACAGGTCCCCCAGAGCGCATTTATGGCAGTACTGAAACTGGATTAGGATGAAAACGGTCGCTGTCCTCATATACGCAGAGCGTCACGATGATCTTGAGGAGATTTACCGGAGGGAAGCAGATTCCTGCCCTCCGGACGAGTACAGTTTCTCCTTCTTCTTCAATCCTGATCTCGACGAGGCCTGGAAGGAGGCCGGAGGCGACTTCGACTATTACATATGGCTCCACGGAGCCTTAACCCTTACTGAAGGGTCCCTTTTCTCCCTTCTTGACAACTCCTCGTTCCTTGCGGACAGGGCTGTCATCGTTGGGACGGTCCGTGACGCGAAGGGCCGCGCCGTCAGCGGCGGATTCGGGTGGAACAAGACGATCCTCCAGCCGGATCCCGTAATCCCCGCGCCCTGCCGCCTTCTCGACGGGCTTGTCGCGCTTATTCCGGCTTGTGTTTACAGGTCCATAGGGATTCTCGGAGGCCACTACCGTGGTCAGCTTGCCGGTTTCGACTACGCAATCCGGGCGAAGAAGGCCGGCTATCCTTGCGTAATGGCTCCCGGAACGGTCGCTACCTGCGAGGTCCGTCCCAATCCCGACCGTACCGTCCGCGAAGAATACGTCTTGGATCTCCGGAGCAAAGGTTTCCTGAGAGCTACGTGGGCCCTTCTCAGGGCTTCGTTCCGTCATCTTATAATAAAAAGGATGTCGCTTTATGAATAAACTGAAAGCAGCTCTTAGCTCGATGCGTCTTCGGACGCTCCCTCTTTCCGCCGGAGGAGTTCTCCTTGGGATTCTCCTCGCGGTCGCGGATTACAGGGTGAATCCTTTGGTGGCGGTGCTTATCGTCCTGACTACGCTTTGTCTCCAGATACTTTCAAACCTTTCGAACGAACTTGGGGACGTTCTCCGGGGAACGGATGGCGAGGACCGTGTGGGCCCGTCGTATGGGCTTAATTCGGGGCTTCTTACAGTAAAGGATATGAAGCGGCTGATAGGACTTTTCGTGATTTTGTCGATGGTGTCCGGTACGGCGATGACCTGGGTTTCGTATGGGACGCTTCTGAAGATGGACTCGATACTAATTCTGCTGCTGGGCGCGTTTGCGATAATGGGCGCGATGAGATATACCCTGGGGAGGAATCCCTATGGCTACAGGGGCCTCGGGGACCTTTTCGTTTTCGTCTTTTTCGGGCTTGTCGCCGTATGCGGGGCATACCTTGTGAGCTGTCATACGATGTTCTGGAGGATACTGCTTCCGAGTGCTGCGATGGGCTTTTTCAGTATGGGCGTCCTGAATGTCAACAATATGAGGGATGCGGAAACGGATGCGAAGAATCGCGTGACGGTCGCGATCAAGCTTGGGGAGAAGCGGGCGAAGATATACCAGACTGCGCTGATCGTGTTTGGATGGGCCGCGATGATCGTTTACTGCCAGATGCGGATATTCCGCTGGTGGCACTATGGGTTCGTCCTTACCCTACCCCTTTTCGTCATTCACCTTGTCGGAGTATGGAAGCGCTCCGGAAGGGGCCTGGACCCGATGCTTCCGCTGCTTGTAATGTCGTCCTTCCTGTTCGCTCTGCTTGGGGGAGCGGGGATGGCTATTAATATGTAAAACTATGTACAGTAACGAACAACTCCGCGAGATATCCACTCAGGTGAGAAGGGATATCTTAAGAATGGTCTCCGCTGCGGGCTCCGGTCATCCGGGCGGCTCGATGTCCAGTGCAGACGTACTCACAGCGC
Organism: uncultured Bacteroidales bacterium; assembly: GCA_937900465.1. Lineage (GTDB taxonomy): Bacteria > Bacteroidota > Bacteroidia > Bacteroidales > UBA932 > Cryptobacteroides. The sequence continues at coordinate 18,759 of CALCEJ010000135.1, forward strand.
TGTATTTCAACGTGATGAAGCATGATCCGGCAACATGGACCCGCGAGGGTAAAGGTCAGGACGTCTTCATTCTCTCCGCCGGCCATATAGCTCCGGTCTATTACTCCGTCCTCGCCCGCACCGGCTATTTCCCGGTAAGCGAACTGGGGACTCTGCGTCAGCTTGGATCCCGTCTTCAGGGCCATCCATCCGTCCGCAAGAACCTCCCTGGAATATTCCAGGCGTCCGGATCTCTCGGACAGGGCCTTTCCGCGGCAGCGGGAATCGCTCTCGGGAAAAAGCTCTCCGGCGACCCCTGCACTGTCTATGCCCTCTGTGGTGACGGCGAGAGCGAGGAAGGCCAGATTTGGGAAGCGGGAATGTTCGCTGTTTTCCATAAACTTGACAACCTCATCGCAATGACGGACTGGAACGGGCAGCAAATCGACGGCAGTGTCGAATCCGTCGCCGGAGAAGGCGATCTTGCCGCGAAGTGGAGCGCCTGGGGATGGAACGTCATCGAGGCTGATGCCCACGACTTCGAGTCCATCGCCAGCGCCTTCGACCTCGCCGTAGCCGGACGCGGCAGCGGAAAGCCCACGATGATCCTCTGGCGCAGCGATATGGGCCATGGGGTGGATTTCATGGCCGGAACCCATAAATGGCACGGAAAGGCTCCGAGTGCGGAACAGCTTGCTGATGCCCTTTCCCAGCTTGGAGAAACTTCACTTGGAGACTATTAGACCTATGAAAAAATATATCGACACAGGAAAGAAAGATACGCGCAGCGGATTCGGCGAAGGCCTTCTCCGCGCAGGGCGCGAAAATCCGGACGTACTCGCCCTTACCGCTGACCTGAAGGACTCCCTCAAGATGGATGCCTTCGCAGCTGAGTTCCCGGACCGTTTCATCCAGTGTGGCATCGCTGAGGCCAATATGGTCGGGGTTGCCGCCGGACTTGCAATCACCGGCAAGGTTCCTTTCATTGGCTCCTTCGCGGAATTCGTGACGGGCCGTGTGTATGACCAGCTCCGCCAGGAGGTCTCCTATGGGGCCACCAACGTGAAAATCGCATCTTCCCACGCGGGAATCACTCTTGGTGAAGACGGCGCGACACATCAGACAATGGAGGATATCGCCCTTATGAGGGCGCTCCCGGAGATGGTTGTCCTGAATCCTTGCGACTACAATCAGACTGTCCAGGCGACTCTCGCCGCCGCCCGCTACAAGGGTCCTGTATACCTTCGCTTCGGCCGTCCCGGCGTCCCTAACTTTACGGACCCGGACGAGCCTTTCGTGATTGGCAAGGCCGTTGTACTCGAAGATGGCGCTGACGTTGCGATTTTCGCGGCCGGGCACCTTGTCTGGGAAGCCCTTGAAGCTGCAGAGATTCTCGAACAGGAGGGTGTCCATGCTACCGTTCTCAACCTCGCGTCCATCAAACCCCTCGACACGGAAGCCGTCGTCGCTGCGGCCCGTCGCTGCGGCGCCGTCGTAGTTGCGGAGGAGCACAATATGGCCGGCGGACTGGGAGAAGCTGTCGCCGGCTGTCTTGCCCTGTCCTGTCCCACTCCCGTTGAATTTGTCAACGGCGGTGACCGTTTCGGTCAGAGTGGCACGCCTTCTGCACTTATGGCCGCGTACGGCCTTGACGCTCCGCACATTGCGGAGGCCGCGAAGAAGGCCATTTCGCGTAAATGAGTGATCTCGAAAAGCAGTTCAACGATATAGTCTCTGACTATACGGAGCGCCTGTGGTGGCACGTTCGCCGTATGGTGAACTCCCACGAAGACGCGGACGATCTGCTGCAGGAAATATTCCTTAAGATATGGGCTGCGCTTCCTTCCTTCCGGGGGGAATCGCAGCTCTTTACGTGGGTATGGCGCATCGCGACTAATGAGACGCTGAACTTTCTACGCCGCGAGTCGCGACGGCCGGGGCTCACTGCGCTAGGCGCGGAGGCCGAGCGGCGTATCGATTCCGATCCGTGGTTCGACGGCACCTCCGCAGAGCGCGAGCTCGCCAAGGCCGTGGCCCGCCTTCCGGATCGTCAGAGGCAGGTGTTCACGCTCCGCTACTGGGATGATCTCCCCTTCGACAGCATCGCCGCGATTACCGGCCTCTCCACCGGAGCCCTCAAGGCGTCATACCACCTCGCCCGGAAAAAAGTAGAGAAATATCTTCTTCGTTAATATTTGGTGTTTTTCCGTCACGTCGCTTCGCGGTTTTTCCGTCGTGTCGCTTCGCGGCTCCCGGGGTCCACGGGAATCTTCGATTTCCGTGGTGGTCCCTGTACGGGCAAATGTCCGGAAATTTTTAACAAAGTTTAAACTTTTAGCTGTTTCAAGTGTCAAAGAAAGTGATGTCAGACAATAAAGACATAAGAGTGCCGGAAGGATATTTCGAGGATCTCAGAGCAAGGCTCCGCCGGATTCCCGAGGAAAAACCTGTCGAGAAGGTTGCTGAGGAGGCCCCCCGCCGCATCAGAATTCTCCCGTATCTTGCCTATGCTGCGAGTTTGCTAGCCCTCGTCGCCGTGGGCAACTTTGTGCTCCGTAAGACCGCCCCTGCTGCAGAGGGTGACGTGACTGCGGAAAACGAAGAAATCATCGAGTACCTCATCGAAGGCGGCACTACAGTTGAACATTTAGATTATTATCTTGCGTATGAAGAAGATTATCGTTAGTGCACTTATGTGCGCAATGCTGTTGGTTCCGTCCTACGGCGCTTTCGCCCAAAATCATAGAGGAAAACCATCCCCCGAGAAGAAAGAGTCAATGAGGGCTGAGCGCGAGGCATACCTCACGGAACAGCTCGAACTCACCCAGGAAGAGGCCGATGCCTTCTGGCCTGTCTTCCGCGACTTCCAGAACAAGCGTCACGAAGCTTTCCGGGCCCAGATGGACGCCCTCAAGGCCCTCAAGGAGGGACTCGATTCGGGAAGCGGAAATATCGAAGCCCTTCTCCAGGCTTACCTTGACGCCAAGTCGAATGTGGATGCCCTCAGCGCCTCAGCCCCTACTGTCTATGGCTCCGTCCTCCCTGCGGCTAAGGTCGCCAAACTCATCGTTTCCGAGGAAGGCTTCCGTCACCGTCAGATCAACCGCCTCGGCGGTCAGGACGATAACGGCGACCGCCCCGGCAAGGGACGCCCCGGCAAGGGACGCCCTGGTGACGGCCACCCCGGTGAC
>CALCEJ010000136.1 GCA_937900465.1 uncultured Bacteroidales bacterium
GGTTCTCGAGCGAGAGGTCGTGTCCGGCGTTAAGCCCGAGCCCGCATTGCTTCGCGGCCTGAGCTGCCGCGACATAAGGGGCGATTGCCCTTTCAGGGTCCGAAGGGTACATTTCCGCATAAGCCGCGGTGTACAGTTCCACACGGTCAGCTCCGCAAGCAGCGGCTCCCCTTACCATCTCCGGGTCCGGGTCTACGAAAATGGACACCCTGATTCCCGCCGCTTTGAAAAGGCGGCACATCTCCGAAAGGAACTCCCGGTTCTTTACGGTATTCCACCCGGCGTTGGAGGTGATCGCGTCGTGAGCGTCCGGGACAAGGGTGACCTGGTCCGGCCGAACCTCGAGGACCAGATCGCGGAAAGAAGGTATGGGATTTCCTTCGATATTGAATTCCGTCTTTACAAGAGGACGGATTTCACGTACGTCCGAGTAGCGGATGTGACGCTCGTCCGGGCGGGGATGGACAGTGATTCCTTCCGCCCCGAAACCTTCGATACGGACAGCAGCCTCAGCTACATTGGGAACGTTTCCTCCGCGCGCGTTGCGGATTGTGGCAATTTTATTGATGTTTACGCTAAGTCTTGTCATAGATGAATCCTTTTGTGTAGTGTTGAAAAAACAAGTTGGTGCTTTTTCGGACATTTGCCCGTACAGGGTCGCGAAGCGACAGGACGAAAAAGCACCAACTTGTTTTTCCGTATTCCTATATTTTTACAAAAGTAGTCATTATTCGTAAATTATTCGTAATTTTGGCGGCTAATTCAAAGACAGTGCTATGATTATCGGTGTGTTTTTCCAGGATTGGAGCCTCAAGGAACGTGAGGAGTACAAGACCCTCGAGGAAACCCTTAAAGCAGAATCCTACACCCTTTATGAGATACGGTCCAAGGCAGACATCCGCCCCGGGACTGATATGGTGTTCAGCGTCGGCGGAGACGGGACATTCCTCTCTGCGGCCCATACGGTATCAGACGTAGGCCTTCCCCTTCTGGGAGTCAACTTCGGCCGTCTCGGATTCCTCTCCGAGAACCGTCCTGAATCCATCCCCGGCCCCCTTGTGGAGGGGGATTTCTCAATCGAGTACAGGACCGTTCTCAACGTGACCCTCAAGGGCCCCGACGCCCGGAGGGACATCGGCCTTCTCCCTTATGCGGTCAACGAAGTGGCGATCCACCGGCTGGGGTCTTCCGTCCTTGGACTCACCGTCGTGATAGACGGCGCGCCGCTTCCCACCTTCTGGGCTGACGGCCTTATCGTCGCGACTTCGTCCGGGTCCACGGCTTATTCCCTGAGCGTAGGAGGGCCCATTTGTATGCCCGACACGAAGGTCCTGATCATAGCGCCGATCTCTCCCCACAACCTCAATATCCGGCCGCTCGTGGTCCCGGAAACGTCGCAGATAGACATCAGCGTTACCTCCCGCGACGGCAAGGCTACGATGTCGATGGACAATACCACCGTTGAAATGGACTCCCGCTGGTCAGTACACGTTGCGATGGCACAGTTTTCGCTGAAACGCATCCGGCTCTCCAAGTCGGAATTCGTGAATGCGCTTACGTCACGGCTGTTCTGGGGAGAGGATATGCGGAATGGACAATAAGAATAGGAACATACCGGTCCACGTGTCCATCATAATGGACGGGAACGGCCGATGGGCCAAGGCCCGCGGCCAGCAACGCGTCTATGGACACGCCGCCGGAATCGAGAGTGTCCGTGCCGTCACGGAAGCCGCGGTCGAGGAAGGGGTGGAATACCTCTCGCTCTACGCATTTTCGGAAGAGAACTGGAACCGTCCCGAAAGCGAGGTCTCCACTCTTATGGACCTGATGATGGACGCGATGAAAAAGGAGCTTCCAACCCTTATGGACAACGGTGTACGCTTTGTCGTCCTCGGAAACAGGAAGCGGCTTTCGGATAGGCTCAACGAGGGAATTGACTTCCTTATGGAGAAGACTTCCGGGTGTGAAAGGATGACGATGATAGTGTTCCTGAGCTATTCCGGGAAATGGGATATCTGCCAGGCGGCGTCACGTGCTGCGGCGCAGCTGGGCCCGGAAGGTATGGCAAACCTTACCCAGGAGCAGTTCGGACAGTATCTTGTCACCGCCGGAATCCCTGATCCGGACCTTTTGATCCGGACCTCCGGGGAGGAGAGGATTTCGAACTATCTCCTTTGGCAGTGCGCATACACGGAGTTCTATTTCTCCCCTGTGCTGTGGCCCGATTTCCGGAAGGAAGAGTTCCGGGAGGCACTCCGCGCATATTCGGAGAGGGACCGCCGGTATGGGAAAGTAAAATAAAATGGTTATATTTGCGGGTTAAACGGATATTGACAGATATGAAGGGGATCCGGGCGATATTTCTTAAGGTTGCAGCCGTGGCGGTGGTCTCGGCCGCCCCGGCGTTTTCCGCAGGGGCCCAGGGGACTCGCCGCGACATTGAAATCGACTACAACAACCCCAGGAAATACGTTGTAGGAGGTGTTTCGGTAGAAGGAAACAATTATTTCGGCGAGAACCAGATCCTTCAGCTTACCGGCCTTCATGAGGGCTCTGAGATTACCGTCCCCGGTGACGATATCACGAGCATCATCAAACGCCTTTGGGCCCAGCGGTACTTCGAAGATGTGGCCGTATACGTGGACTCTGTCAATGAATCCCGCGATACCGCGTGGCTCAAGGTCAAGATCGTAGAGCGCCCGAGGGTCTCAAGATGGACCTACAGCGGTATCAAGAGCGGAGACAAGAAAGAGCTTCAGGAAAGGCTGAATCTCCGCCCCGGCCGTGAATTCTCCGACTACGTCAAGGCAACCTCCATCGACATTATCAAGCGCTACTACAAGGAAAAGGGCTTCATCAAGGCTAAGGTGGATGTCCAGGTAGAGCCCGATACCCTTATCCGGAGGGCTATCCGCGTCAATTTCGATATCGACCGCGGTCCCCGCGTGAGAATCCGTGAGATAAACTTCTCCGGCAACAATGAGGACGTGTCGGCTTACAAGCTGGACAAGGCGATGAAGGAGACAAACTCCGCCAAGTGGTACAACTTCTTCAAGAGCAAAAAGTTCAAGGAGAAGGAGTATCAGAATGACAGAAAGACCGTCCTGGAGGCGTTCAACGAGGCCGGTTACCGTGATGCAAGGCTCATCAGGGACTCTATCTACTATCTCCCTCCGAAGAAAGAGGGTGAACCGGAGAAGAGACTCGCAATCGATATGGACTTCGACCAGGGGAAGCGCTACTACTTCCGGAACATCACCTGGACCGGAAACTCCGTCTATTCGGCTGACGCCCTGAACGAGGTGCTGAAAATCAAAAAGGGCGACGTCTATGACATGGTCACGATGGAAAAGCGCCTTCACGGAGGCGGAAAACAGACGGAGCTCGACGTCAACAAACTCTACACGGACAACGGTTACCTGTTCTTCCACGTCACCCCTGTTGAAATCAATATCCAGAATGACTCGGTGGACGTCGAGATGCGTATCTCGGAGGGGAAGCCCGCAATCCTGAACAACATCATAATCAACGGAAATGACCTTACCAACGAAAAGGTCGTCCGCCGTCAGGTTATGACCCGTCCCGGCAACCTTTTCCGCCAGAGCGACTTCGAAAGGTCCATCCGTGAAATCGCGTCGCTGGGCCAGTTCGACGCGGAAGCAATTATGAGTCCCGGCGGATGGTCCATCCTCCCCAATCAGATCAACAACACCGTCGACATTGTATATAATGTGACGGAAAAGCCTTCTTCCCAGCTGGAACTTTCCGGCGGATGGGGAGCCCATACCTTCGTCGCCACCGCAGGCGTCAGCTTCAACAACTTCTCCACCAGGAGGATGTTCGAAAAGGGGGCGTGGAGGCCGGTCCCGCTTGGAGACGCCCAGTCGCTTTCGCTCCGCTTCCAGACAAACGGTTCCTACTACACTTCGCTCAGCGCCAGCTTTATGGAGCCCTGGCTGTTCGGAAAGAAGCCTACGTCGCTGAGTCTGTCGACATATTATTCGAGGATGACGGACGCTTACTACAACAGCAGTTTCTGGACGACAGGCCGTCTTACCGCGACCCGCTTCTTCGAAGTATACGGCTTCAGCGCCGGGCTCGGAAACCGCCTCAAGTGGCCAGACAACTACTTCGTCCTGTACAATAACCTCAGCTGGCAGACTTACAAGCTTACAAACTGGACTTCCAGTATGTTTGCCTTCAATACCGGCGTTTCCAATAACCTGAGCTACACGGTATCCCTGACGCGAAACTCGACTGACCAGCAGATTTATCCCCGTACCGGATCGGACTTCTCGCTGTCCCTGCAGCTGACCCCTCCTTACTCGCTGTTCCGCAAGTACGGATACGAGTATGACTCCAACGGCAACCAGAAGAAGGTGACGGGACTTGACAGCTACAAGGACGTGGACTACGGCACGTGGACCTCCGCCCAGCGCTACAAGTGGATTGAATACCACAAGTGGAAGTTCAATGCTGCAATCTACACGAAACTTATAGGAGACCTCGTCCTTATGTCGAGGGCCCAGCTCGGTATCCTCGGGAGCTATAACCGGAACTGGGGCTATTCCCCGTTCGAAGGCTTCCTTGTCGGAGGTGACGGAATGTCCGGATATATGACCTACGGATCGGAAATCATCTCCCTCAGAGGTTACGAGGATTACTCCCTTACCCCTTACAGGACTACTGCCTACAGTACCTCCGGAAGGAGTTATGCGGGTAACGTCTATGATAAGTTTACGGTGGAACTCCGCTATCCCGTCATCCTCCAGCCCCAGTCGACGATATTCGTCCTCGGCTTCCTGGAGGGCGGAAACTGCTGGGCTGACCTGAGGGAATTCAATCCCTTCCAGATCAAGCGCTCCGCAGGTGTGGGTGTACGTGTGTTCCTCCCGATGATAGGCCTGCTGGGTGTCGACTGGGGCTACGGCTTCGACGACAAGACCTACGGAGGGTCCCAGTTCCACTTCGTCCTCGGACAGCAGTTCTAGATGTAAAACCTTTAATTGAGATAGTTATGAAAAAGATTCTTGCAACCCTCGCCCTCGGCCTCATCGGACTGAGCCTTTTCGCCCAGAACATCGGCCGTGTGAACTTCAGCGAACTTGTCCAGCTTATGCCTGAGGCCGATGAGGCCCGCGCTACGCTCCAGGCTTCACAGCAGGAAGCGGAAGAAACCTACACTTCGATGGTGGAGGAGTACCAGGGCAAGATGAATCAGTATCAGCAGAAAAACACCACCTGGACGACGGCAATCCGCGAAGCCAAGGAAAAGGAGCTCTATGATATCCAGAACCGTATCCAGGAATTCCAGCAGACTATTTCCCAGGAACTCCAGCAGCAGCAGACCTCCCTTATGGCCCCCCTGTATCAGAAAGCCCAGGAAGTGGTCAACAGCATTGCCAAGGGTAAAGGCCTCGCAGTCGTTTTCGACAGTACCTCCGCTCTCTATTTCGATGAGGCCCAGGTCGTAGACCTTACCGCCGAAGCCCGCAAGGCCCTGAACATCGCGGACGACAGGACTATGGAATCCCTCCAGGCGGAACTCGCAGCGAAAGCCCAGCAGTAACCTCCGGGTTGAACCCCTTACGCCTATAACTTAACCTATGATCAGCATCTTCTACAGAGAAAACGGCAGGATCCTCCTCTCGCAGGATACGGAAGATTTCGGCCGCCTCGCTCTCCAGGACACCGTCTGGATCGACCTTGTGGATCCAAGCGGCGAGGAGAAGCGCGCTGTAGAGGCGTTCCTCGGCACGGAGATACAGAGCCGCGCCCAGGCGGAGGAAATCGAAAGTTCGTCCCGTTACTTCGAGACTGACGATGCAATCTTCGCGAACACGAACTTCCTGACTCCGGGCCCTGAAGAGTATATGATGCAGGCAGTCTCCTTCACCATAGTGGAGGATACCCTGACCACTCTCCGCGAGGTGCCCCTGAGAAGCTTTACTGAGCTTCAGAGAAGGCTTCAGGTCAATCCCAGGCAGTATCCTTCCGGATTCAGCGTATTCGCAAGCATCCTGGACCAGCGTGTCGACCTCGATGCAGATATGATCGAGCTCCTTTCCAAGGAGATCTCCCAGTACGCAAAGCGTATCAACGAACAGGAAGATATCAACGAGGAACTCCTCATCGACATCTCCCGGCTCCAGGAGAATACGATGATCGTCAGGGAGAATGTGGTGGACAAGCAGCGTCTGATTTCGAACCTGCTGCGCAGTTCGAAGATTCCTTCCACCCTGGATACGAGGATGAACGTCCTTCTGCAGGATATATCTTCCCTTCTGAACCATACAAACTTCTGCTTCGAGAGGCTTGAATACCTCCAGGATACCGTGGTTGGTCTTATCAACCTGGACCAGAACAAGATTATGAAGATATTCACCCTGGTTTCGGTGTTCCTTATGCCTCCTACCCTCGTGGCAAGCTTCTACGGAATGAACGTCCGCCTTCCGATGATCGGAAGCCAGGATCCCCAGTCTTCATTCTGGAACTGGATTATCATCGTGGGGGTGATGCTCATATCGGTCATCAGCATCTGGCTGATATTCAAGAAGAAGAAATTGATGTAAAAACATTTGGAAAGGAATTTTATTTTCAATAAATTTGCACGCTTTTTCGCAAGGCGTGCTTTTTTGTACCCCGCGAAAGCTCAAAAAATAATGTTTAACTACTAGTTTGTACCAAGAAAAAACTATGTCAGAAATTAAAAATGCATCCGTCGCCCCCGAGAATTTTGACTGGGAGGCATTCGAGAACGAAGGATTCGCAGTTGAAGACCGTTCTCAGGACGAGGCCCTCTATGGCCAGACCCTTTCCAAGATCGCTGAAAACGAAGTGGTCGAAGGTGTCGTCACAAGCATCAACAAGAGGGAAGTCGTCGTAAACATCGGCGCGAAGAGCGAAGGTGTCATCTCCGCTCCCGAGTTCCGCTACAATCCTGACCTGAAGGTCGGTGACAAGGTGGACGTTCTCGTTGAGTCCGTCGAGGACCGCAAGGGCCAGCTCGTTATTTCCCACAAGAAAGCCCGTCAGCTCAAATCCTGGGATATGGTCAACGCCGCTTACGAATCCGGCGAGATCGTCAAGGGTTACATCAAGACCCGCACGAAGGGCGGTATGATCGTCGACGTGTTCGGCATCGAGGCCTTCCTTCCCGGCTCCCAGATTGATATCAAGCCTATCCGCGACTACGATGCATTCGTAGATACAACAATGGAATTCAAGATTGTCAAGATCAATCAGGAATTCCGCAATGTGGTCGTTTCCCACAAGGCCCTGCTCGAGGCTGAGCAGGAACTCAAGAGGGCTGAACTCATCTCCCGTCTGGAGAAGGGCCAGATCCTTGAGGGTGTCGTCAAGAACATCACCAACTACGGCGTATTCGTGGACCTCGGCGGTGTTGACGGTCTTATCCACATCACTGACCTCAGCTGGGGCCGCATCTCCCATCCTGAGGAGGTCGTCGCCCTTGATGAGAAGATCAAGGTCGTCGTTCTCGACTTCAACGAGCAGCAGAAGAGGATCGCCCTCGGTCTCAAGCAGCTCACCGCACATCCTTGGGAGAACCTTTCTGAGGACGTCAAGGTCGGTGACACCGTAAAGGGTAAGGTAGTCGCAGTCGCTGATTACGGCGCATTCATCGAGATCGAGCCCGGCGTGGAAGGACTTGTCCACGTCAGCGAGATGTCCTGGAGCCCCCGTCTCCACAGCGCGCAGGAATTCCTCAAGGTCGGTGACGAGGTTGAGGCCGTGGTTCTCACCATCGACCGCGAAGCCCGCAAGATGTCCCTCGGACTCAAGCAGCTCACCGCAAATCCTTGGGAGTCCATCCGCGAGAAGTATCCTGTCGGTTCCACTCACAAGGCAACTGTCCGCAACGTTACGAACTTCGGCGTATTCGCAGAGCTCGAGGACGGTGTCGAGGGTCTGATCCACATCAGCGACCTCAGCTGGAACAAGATCAAGCATCCTTCAGAGCTTGTCGCTGCAGGTGATGTCATCGACGTCGTCATCCTCGACTTCGACGAGAATTCCCACAAGCTTTCCCTCGGACACAAGCAGCTCACCACCAATCCTTGGGACGAGCTCGAGGCCAAGTACCCTGTCGGAACCGTCGTAGAGGGAACCGTTACGGCTGTTACTGAAAAGGGCGCCGTCATTACTTTAGAAGACGGAACGGAAGCAGCGGCATTCGTCCGTGAGCTTACCAAGGAAGACGGCAAGCAGGCCCTCGCCGGCGAGAAGCTCCCCTTCGTGGTTGTCGAGCTCCGTCGCAGCACCCGCACTCTCCGTGTTTCCCACGTCCGCACTTACGCAGAGGCAAAGGCCGCCAAGGAGAATGCCGAGGTTGAAGGGACCAAGAAGGCCATCAAGAAGGTCAACACTTCCGTCGAGAAGACAACCCTTGGTGACATCTCCGCGCTTGCTGCCCTGAAGGACAAACTCGAAAAGGGTGAGTAACAGGCAGTTCAAGCTGATAACGATGGGCACTGCCTCCGCGATGCCCCTCGCTGACAAACACCAGAGCGCCCAGGCACTTTCAGTGCACGGGCGCTGGTTTATTATAGACTGCGGGGACGGAATCCAGCGGCTGATGATGAAAAATCACGTACCCTGGATGAAGGTGGATGCCGTTTTTATCTCCCATATTCACGGGGATCACGTATTCGGAATCTTCGGATTCCTCTCCTCGATGGGTATGATGGGAAGACACGCTCCGCTTGCCGTCTATGGGCCGGGTGCCCTCGGCCCCGTCATCAAGTTCTTCCTCAGCTACTGGGGAGAAGGCCTTCCCTACAGGATTGACTTCCGTCCCCTTAAAATGCGCGGGAAAGAGGTCATTCTGGAAACCGGACCCTTGACTGTCAGCGCCTTTCCCCTGAACCACGGAATCGAGACTTTCGGCTTCCTGTTCCGGGAAAACCGTCCCTTCGATGCCGTGAGCTATGCTTACTGCTCGGATACTGCGGCGATGCCGGAACTGTCGGAATGGGTGAGGGGCGTAACCGTCCTCTATCACGAGACGACGTATCTTATGGCCCACGAAGACAAGGCCGCAGAGCACCACCACAGCACAACCCGCGATGCCGCCCGCCTTGCCCTTGAGGCCGGCGCGTCAAAGCTCATCATCGGCCATTATTCCTCCCGTGACAGGGACATCCGCCTGTATGAAAGCGAATGTCGGGAGATTTTCCCTGAGACGTATGCCGCGAAGGACGGCGACGTATTCGATTTCGGAAAATAATTCCTATCTTTGGAAGTATGTTTAGAAGACTTATTGCCGTCATAGCCTGCGCCGTCGCTTTTGCCTCGGCTGCATCCGCCCAGGGACAGACGCCCCAGGAACGTTACGTTTCCAAGTATTCGTCCATCGCCGTCAGCGAAATGTACCGCAGCGGCGTCCCTGCAAGTATTACTCTTGCCCAGGGTATCCTCGAATCGCGTTCCGGTCTCTCCGTCCTTGCAATCAACGGCAACAACCACTTCGGAATCAAGTGTCACAAGTCCTGGAAAGGCGCGACGCTTACCGCTGACGACGACCGCCCCAACGAGTGTTTCCGTTCCTATCCTTCCGCGGACGAGAGCTTCCACGATCATTCGGACTTCCTCCGCTACTCCGACCGTTATAAATTCCTTTTCGACCTGGACCTCCGGGACTATAAGGGATGGGCATACGGCCTGTCCCAGGCGGGATATGCGACGGATCCGGAGTATCCTTCAAAGCTTATTCGTATCATCGAGACCTATGGACTCTATGAATACGACACCCAGGCTGTGGAAGTTGTAACCGGCGAGCCCGTGCCGGAGATTCCGGAGTCTCCGCTCTCTATCGAAAGCCCCCGGATCTTCAAGGATGCAACGGAGCAGTTCCGCTTCCCTCTGGACAGGAGGATGTACACAAAGAACGGCGTTCCGTTCATCTATGCCGCGGAAGGGGAGACTTACGCCTCAATAGCAAAGCGCTACAACCTTTTCCGCCGCGAAATCCTCCGCTTCAACGACCTCAAGGAGTCTGAGCCCCTTTCCACCGGAGATATCGTTTATCTTCAGAGAAAGCGTAAGGCGGCCGCTCCGGGCCTGGAGAAGTATATCGTAGGAGAAGACGGAGAATCCCTCCGCGGGATATGCCAGAGGTTCGCAATCAGGGAAAGCGCCCTTCGGAAACTCAATGCCTTTCCCAAGGATTATGTCCCCTCGGAAGGTGATGAGCTCCTCCTTCGTCCAGTCAGTGAAAAGTCCGGGAAATGAAAGCGAAGTCCGTAACGTTCTGGGCGGGAATTGCGGTTTCCGCCGTAGTGCTAGCCGTTTGTGCGGTGAACATATACCGCATCGTCTATGACCGCAAGATTCCGAATTTCCGCGGTAAGACGGACATTTATGTTTATCCGGAGACTGTTCCCGGCGACATCATCGACACGCTTTCGGCAGGAGGCCATATCCGTAACGAAGCATCCCTTCGCAGGATGTTCCGGAAGGAAGGCGCGGCCCTCTCTGTGAAGCCCGGTCACTATGTCGTGGATTCCACTCTTACGAGCGCATATGTTTCCCGTATGCTCCGTCACGGCTGGCAAACCCCCGTCAAACTTACCCTTTCCGGCTCAATCCGGTCTCCGAAAGCCCTTGCCCGAAAGATTGGCTCGCAGATGATGGTGGACTCCGCGGCGGTCGCTGATTTCATCTATTGCAAGGATTCCATAGCGCGTTACGGCGTTGATACTACCGGCTTCTTTACAATGGTGATACCGGATACGTATCAGATATGGTGGACCTCCTCGACGCGGGAGATCTTCGATGCCCTGAAGGCCGCCCGCGATGCGTGGTGGACTCCCGAAAGGAAGCAGAAGGCAAAGATAATAGGCCTTACGGAATATGAAGTAAGCGTTCTCGCATCCATCGTAGACGGGGAAACCCGCTACGTCCCTGAGATGCCGAAGATAGCCTGCGTCTACCTGAACCGCCTTAAAAGCGGGATGAAGCTCCAGGCCTGTCCTACAGTGACATACCTTTACGGTTATACCCTTCGCCGCGTCCTGAAGGTCCATCTCCAGACCCAGTCGCCCTACAACACCTACATCAACTTCGGCCTTCCTCCGGGGCCCATCTCCTGCCCTTCCAAGGATTGTCTCGAAGCTGTCCTGAATCCCGATCCCGGCGATTACCTGTACTTCTGCGCGGATTATCGCTTCAACGGGACCAACGTATTCGCCTCCTCCTACAGCGAGCACCTTCAGAATGCCCGCCGTTATCAAGAAGCGCTCACCCGCCGCCAGCGGGAAGGAAAATAGCCCATACTGCTTTTTATGGCACAAACTGAAGACATAGTCGCCCGGGCGAGATCTGTCGCTGCGGGGGCCCTTGAAGGCCGTGTTCGCGGGGACGGCAAGCCTTTTTTGGACCATCCTGACGGCGTCGCCCGCATCGTTTCGGACGAGGTGGGATTGCCGCCGGAGTGTGTTGCGGCGGTGTATCTCCACGAGGCGTCCCGCTTCGGCAGGGAGCTGGACCTGAAGGCAATGGGCTTTGACGAGGGAATCGCTGCGATGGTCAGGGGCCTCGACAAAATATCGACTATCAATCCGAAGGACACCCGTCTGGAAGCGGAGAAATACAAGAAACTCATCATCCAGTATTCGACTGACCCCCGCGTTGTCGTGCTTAAGCTCTGCGACCGCCTCGAGGTTATGCGCCATCTGGACCTCTTCCCAAAGGCTTCCCGTGAGAGGAAGATTCTCGAATCCCTCCTCCTTTATATTCCCCTTGCCCATCAGCTCGGTCTCTATAATATGAAGAGGGAGATGGAGGACATCTACCTCCGCTACTCCTCTCCGGAAGAATACCGGATGATTACGAACAAGCTCAAAGCCGGGGAGAAGGACCGTGAGCGACTGATGATGGAGTTCATTGAGCCGCTTAAGAAGAAGCTCTCGGACGCCGGGATAAACTATAAACTGAAGATTCGCACCAAGGCGGCTTACTCCATCTGGGCAAAGATGCATAAGCAGAAGGTGCCTTTCGAGGGGGTTTACGATGTGTTTGCAATCAGGTTCATCATCGACTGTGAGGAGGACCGCGCCCTTGAGAAGGAACTCTGCTGGAAGGTCTATTCTTTCGTCACGGAAGAATATGAGGCTGACACGAACCGTCTCCGCGACTGGGTTACGAACCCGAAGACGAACGGATACGAGAGCCTTCATATCACTGTCAAGAACAGTCGTGGCGCTTATGTGGAGGTCCAGATAAGGACCCGAAGGATGGACGATGTGGCGGAGAACGGCTTTGCTTCGCACTGGTCCTACAAGGGAATCAGGCGCGAGGAAACGATGGACAAGTGGCTTACCGCGGTGCGTTATGCGCTCGAACATCCGGACAACGATTCTCCGGAAGAACTCCTTCCCGAGCCGCCGACAAATGAGATATTCGTATTCACCCCTACCGGGGAACTTAGGATTCTCCCCGCCGGAGCGACGGTGCTGGATTTTGCGTTCAGCATCCATTCAAAGGTGGGTGAACACTGCTCCGGGGGCCTTGTGGGCGGGAAACCTGTCCCCATCAAGGAGGCCCTTCACACCGGCGATACCGTCGAAATCCTGACTTCCAAGAACCAGAAGCCCTCCCAGGACTGGATCAACTATGTCGTCACATCAAAGGCGCGCCAGAAGATCAAGCAGGCTCTCAATGAAGGAGAGCTGAAAAAGGCGTCTTCGGGACGTGAGCTTCTCGGGAGACGTCTGAAGAACTGGAAACTGGAGTTTCCGGACGATATGCTCCACGACTTTATGAAGGCCCATCGTTTCACATCTGTGAATACCTTTATGGCTGCCGTTGCGGATGAAATCGTCTCGCTGGATGAGATCAAGGAGTACATCCTCTCTGAGGAAAAACGTCATCAGGAGGCAGTTGAAGCGGCCCAGATGGCCGCAGAGGCGGCCCGTTCCCGAACGGAAGTGCAGGAAGGACGCGATGATATCCTCGTGCTTAACGCCCGTGACGTACGCGGGCTGGATTACAAGATGGCCCGTTGCTGCAACCCTGTGTTCGGGGACGATGTCTTTGGTTTTGTCACCCGTGGGGACGGCATCAAGATTCACCGTATATCTTGTCCTAATGCGGCGCGCCTTCTTGAGATGTATCCTTACCGCATCCAGAAGGTCCGCTGGGCGGAAGCCCCGTCCGGAGGTTCTTTCCAGGCCGGGATCAGGGTCATTACTGAACTGGAAAGCTCCGTTTTGAACCGCATTATGGAGGTTGTCGGCTCCTTCAAGGCGTCCATCCGCGCATTCAATGTCACGGAGAACGCCCGGAATGGCACTTATGAGATTTTGATGCGTATCTCCGTACCGTCAAACCTCGAGCTGGACAAGGTCGTATCCCAGATACGCGCCCTTCGCGAGGTTATCAAGATTTCCAGACTTTGAGATATTGTTCCAGAGCCCACATTTCGTCGCGATACTTCGCCGCTGCGGAAAAATCGAGTTCCGTGGCGGCTTTTTGCATCTTGCGCTTGGATTCAGCCGCGGCCTTTTCGACCTGTTCCCGGGACATTGACCGGATGACGGGATCCTGGAGCACTGCGGCGAGATCCGGGGTAATGTACCCGTCCTTGAAGGCGGAGTTCGTATCACGCTTCGAGTCGTGGCCAAGCCCGACGGAGACGTAGCCCCGTCCCAGTTCGCTCGGGCTGGGAATATAGACTGGATCCGAGACGGAATCCGGGGCGCTGACAAAGCCGCTGATATGTCCTGTGTCCTCTTTCGAGGTAACCAGCTCGCTCATAAGGATGTTTGAGCGGATGGAGACCTGGGTAGGAGTTATGTCATTGAGCTTGTTGTATTCCTGCTGCTTCCGGCGGCGCCTGTCGGTTTCGTAGATGGTCTCCTGCATAGAGCCGGTAATCGTGTCCGCGTACATAATGACGAGCCCGTTGACGTTACGTGCGGCGCGGCCGGCGGTCTGGGTGAGGGCCCTGCCGCTGCGCAGGAATCCTTCCTTGTCTGCATCCAGTATGGCCACAAGCGAAACGGAAGGAATGTCCAGCCCCTCACGGAGAAGGTTTACGCCCACGAGAACGTCGAAATATCCGTTCTTGAAGTCTTCAATTATCTCCACGCGTTCGGCCGTGTCCACGTCGGAATGAATGTATCGGCAGCGAACACCGTTGCGGGAGAAGTAGCTGTCCAGTTCCTCGGCCATCCGCTTGGTTAGAGTGGTTACGAGGACGCGTTCGTCCCTTACCGCCCTCCGGCGGATTTCTTCCATTAGGTCATCGACCTGGTTCTTGGTGGGACGGACCTCGATGGGCGGGTCAAGAAGGCCTGTGGGCCGGACAATCTGTTCGACGACGAGTCCTTCGGATTTTTGCAGTTCGTAGTCTGCGGGGGTTGCGCTGACATAGACCTTCTGGCCTGTTATGGACTCGAATTCATCGAAGGTGAGGGGACGGTTGTCTGCGGCGGCGGGAAGGCGGAAGCCGTATTCGATGAGGGTTTCCTTGCGGGAATGGTCCCCGCCGAACATTGCGCGTACCTGGGGGAGCGTGACGTGGCTTTCGTCGATGAAGGTGACAAAATCGTCAGGGAAGTAGTCGATAAGGGTGAAGGGCCTCTGACCGGGTTTCCTGCCGTCGAAATACCTGGAATAGTTCTCCACGCCGGGGCAGTAGCCCATCTCCTTTATCATCTCCATATCATACTCTACCCTTTGCTTCAGCCGCTTGGCTTCGAGGAACCTGCCCTCCTTTTCGAAAAACTCGATCTGGCGGACGAGGTCGTCCTGGATCTGGCTTACGGCTTTTGCGCCCTTCTCCTTTGATGTGACGAAATTTTTCGCCGGGTAAAGGTCTATTTTCTCCAGTTCTTCGAGTGTCGCGCCTGTCACGGGGTCGATAAGGGACACCCGGTCCACTTCGTCTCCGAAGAATTCAATCCTGGCGGCATAGTCTGCTCCGCCCAGAAAAATGTCTACCGTATCGCCCCTGACGCGGAAGCTGCCACGCTTGAAGTCAGTTTCCGTCCGGTAGTACAGGGCGTCGACGATCTGATAGAGGAGACGGGTCATGGACATATGGTCTCCGCGACGGACAGTTACGGTCTGATCGTGGAAGTCGTCCGGATTGCCGATGCCGTACAGGCACGATACACTCGAGATGACGATGACGTCGCGGCGCCCGGACATAAGGGCCGATGCGGCGCTGACGCGCAGCTGGTCTATTTTTTCGTTGATGCTGAGGTCCTTTTCTATATAGGTATCCGTGACGGGAAGGTATGCCTCAGGCTGGTAATAGTCGTAATACGAGACAAAATACTCCACGGCGTTTTCCGGGAAAAAGGCCTTGAATTCGCCGTACAGCTGGGCCGCGAGGGTTTTATTGTGGCTCAGAATCAGGGCGGGACGCTGGAGATTCTGGATGACGTTGGCCATCGTGAAGGTCTTTCCGGAGCCGGTGACACCAAGGAGGGTGATGTCAGTTATTCCGCTCTCAAGGGCTTTCGTGAGTCCTTCGATGGCTTCCGGCTGGTCCCCGGAAGGGGCGTATGGGGCGTGGAGTCTGAATTTCATAGTCGTTGTACACACCGCTACGGCGGAGGTGTACAAAGGTAAAAAGTGTTTTCCATTATTGAAATAATTTAAGAATATTTTGTCAGTCCGGAATTAATTGCTACATTTGTGGCGTTTATTGGAACAAGGCAATATTTAAAGTTCAAATAATCGATTATGAAAGTAAAAACTATTCTCGGAGTCCTTGCAGCAGCAAGCCTCTTTTTCTCCGTGAACGTATTCGCTCAGGAGAATGCGAACCGCGATGAGAACGGAAACGTCGTTCGCGGACCCTACGAGACCAACGGTTTCTGGGACAACACTTATCTCGGCGTTGGCGCAGGCGTTAACGTCACTATGCCTAATCTCTTCCAGTTCGGCGGCGTAGGCCTCGGTACTGATATCAACTTCGGTAAGTGGATCACCCCCGCTGTCGGTACCCGTATCGGCTGGCAGGGAATCACCGCTGTCGACAAGATCCTCACCACAGGTTCTTACGCTGGCGACCCTGATCCCAATGCATTTGGAATGCATTTCTTCCACGCTGACTTTATGTGGAGCTTCGTCAACTCCTTCTGGGGTTACAAGGAGACCCGCGTTTGGAATCCTGCGCTTTACCTCTCCACCGGTCTGTTCCTTGCAGGCACCAACCTCAATGCTGATGGCCTGAACGCAAAGATCGGAAACAAGGAGTACGGTATGGGTTGGGGTATCAACAACATCTTCCGTCTTGGCTCCAAGTGGGACTTCAACCTCGACCTTCGTATGATCATCGAGAAGGAGAGCGCCATTTCCAACGGTACTGGTTCTTTCTATCACATCCCCAGCGTATTCGCAGGATTTGCTTACAAGTTCGGAAAGACCAACTTCGACCGTCACAGCAGCATCACTCCCGTTGTTGTTCCCGTTCCCTTCACAACCGAGCAGTACAA
Source organism: uncultured Bacteroidales bacterium (assembly GCA_937900465.1). Lineage (GTDB taxonomy): Bacteria > Bacteroidota > Bacteroidia > Bacteroidales > UBA932 > Cryptobacteroides. Next base: position 16,470 of record CALCEJ010000136.1, read on the forward strand.
CGATCTTGCTGACCGTGTAGCAGAGCTTGAGAAGGAGAATGCAGAACTCAAGGACAAGGTTGCTGAGCTCCAGAAGATCGCTGACAAGGTCAACAACCTCGTCGACGGACAGACCTATGTTTACGAGAACGGTGACTTCACCGCTGTTGATGTCAACCCCGGCGCTCCCGTTACCGTATACTTCGACTGCGGCAGCACCACTCTCTCTCAGAGGGAGAAGGCTCACCTCGAGTTCTTTGCTAACGCTATCGACAAGGAGAAGGCTCTGGACGTTGTCGGTTCCGCTGACAGCAGCACCGGTTCCGCAAAGCGCAACGCTTACCTTGCTAACAAGCGTGCTGAGGTCGTTAAGGATTACCTCGTAAATGCAGGCTTCAACGCTGACAACATCACCCTTGACACAACCGTCGATGCATACGACACCGCTGTCAAGAGCCGCGTTGCTACCGTTTCCGTAAAGTAATTCACTTCCGGGAAAACTAAATGAGGTCGACTTTTTAGTCGACCTCATTTTCTTTAATGCTTTAGGCAAGGCGTAGATGCCGCTCAGGCAGCAACCGCCGGCGGACGTGTCCACCCCCGGACACGGGCAGGGGGAGGGGCCCGCAAGATACGAGTTCCGCGCCAGCGGGACGAAGGAGATTGTGGGAGGGGCCGGAGTGAGCGAAGCGAACGGAGTTCCGCCAGCGGTTGGCTGACTGGCGGCTCGGAGCCTTGACCGGGGGACAAAAAGAGAGGGTGACTATCAGTCTCTCGACTTTTTAGCCTCCTTTTGTGCCCATAGCTTGCGGTAGGTGTCCTGATAGAGGTGACACCTACCGCGCCTGTTTTATGTAAAATACTGATGGATAGGTAATTATCGTTTTTTGCCGCGTTAGGTGTTCCCCCCAAAGTGACACCTACCGCAGAAAATAGCTGATTCGATCAAAAAAGAGAGGGTGACTATCAGTCTCTCGACTTTTTTGTCACCCCCATTTTTTGTCTTAGAAGAGTGTTGTTGCTACTTATACAGGAACCTTCTGATGCTCATCTTAGGGGTTTTCTCGAAGGGCTTGTCCATGACTTCGACCTTGGCGATCTGGGAGTAAGCGGGGAACTGACGGTTCGCGCCGAGTCGGATGTTCTCAGGAATCTCCGCTTTTGCCTCCGCATCGAGGAGGGAGGTAGCGATGGCCTGTTCGTCGAGGAATACCAGGGCAACGAGCTTGCCGCCACGGTCCACTACGACGGACTCCATCACATAAGGCTGGTTGTTTACAACGGCCTCGAGTTCCTCAGGGTAGATGTTCTGACCGGAAGGGCCAAGTATCATATTCTTGGAACGGCCGCGGATGAAGATATTACCTTCCGCGTCGATGATTCCAAGGTCACCGGTACGGAGCCATCCGTCCTCTGTGAAGGCGTTAGCCGTAGCCTCTTCGTTCTTGTAATAGCCTATCGTAATGTTCTCACCACGGGCCTGGATCTCACCGACGACATGCTGGGGATCATCGGAGTCGATGCGGACCTCAGCCACGTCGACAGCCTTTCCACAGGATCCTGCGACATATTTTGTCCAGTGCTCGTATGCAAGCAGAGGGCAGGCTTCCGTCATTCCGTATCCTACCAGATAAGGGAATTTGATCTTCTTGAAGAGCTTTTCGACCTCAGGGTTGAGAGCAGCTCCGCCCATAATGAATTCCTGGACATTGCCGCCGAATGCCTGGACCAGTCCGTCCTTGACTTTCTTGTAGATGACGTTGTTCAGTCCGGGAACCTTGAGTGCGAATTTGATTGCAGGCTTGTCGAGAGTGGGCTTTACCTTGGATTTGTAGATCTTCTCCATTACGAGAGGAACAGTGATCAGAAGGTAGGGCTTTACGTCTGCGAATGCCTTGAGAAGGGCGGCGGGAGTCGGAGCCTTGGCCATCCAGTAGATGGACGTTCCGTTGCAAAGGGGATAGAGGAACTCGATCACGAGGCCGTACATATGGGCCATCGGGAGCATCGAGACCATCTTGTCGCCGGCAGGGACGTTCCTCTGGCTATAGTCGACGTTGGCGCTGAAGTTACGGTACGTAAGCATTACGCCCTTGGGGTCGCCGGTAGAACCGGAGGTGTAGTTGATGGTGGAGAGGTCATCCCAGTTGTCCGTAGGGAATACGACATCTCCGGGGCCGAAACCGTTAGGATATTTCTCCGCGAAGAGTTTATCCCAATTGTCAACCGCTTCCTGAATCTTCGGATCCCTGCAAAGCAGTACATTCCAGTTGTCGACGTCGAAGACAACCTTCAGCTGGGGCATTTTCTCCGGGTCCATCTTAGCCCATCTTGCCGCATTCGTAAAGAGAGCGATGCTCTCCGAATGATTCACAAGGCCCATTACGCTGTCGGGCGTAAAGTCAGCAAGGATAGGGACGATGACGGTCTCATAGGTGTTTACCGCGAGGTATGCAAAACCCCAGCGTGCGCCGTTGTTCGCGCAGAGGGCGATTTTGTCCCCCTTCTTGAAGCCGGCCTTTTCAAAGATGATGTGGAAACGTGCGATGTCAGTTGCCATCTGGGCGTAGGTGAAAGAGTCGCCGCCGATGGTATTCAGCGCAGGCTTATCCCAGAACTTACGGGTTGCGTCCTGGAGGCGCTGCAGGTAATGAGGATAGTTGCTCATAAAATAATCAAGTTTAAGTACAACGGGCAAAGATAGCAATTTTTACGGGAAGAATGGTTATCTTTGTACCGTTAAACCCAGGTGATTATGAGAAGAAAACCCATAGTAGCCCTCATTTACGATTTTGACGGAACCCTTTCTCCGGGCAATATGCAGGAGTTCGGATTCATCCAGGCTGTGGGCCAGACTCCCGACGAGTTCTGGGCAAAGAGCGACAATATCGCAAGGGGACAGGATGCGTCCAATATCCTTGCCTATATGAAACTTATGTTCGACGAAGCCGCGAAGAAAGGAATCAAGCTCACCCGTGAGGATTTCCGCCGCTATGGGGCCGATATCAAGCTCTATGAGGGGGTACGGGAGTGGTTCCGGAATGTGAACGAGTACGGGGAATCAAAGGGCGTCAAGGTGGAACACTACATCAATTCCTCCGGCCTCACGGAAATCATCGAAGGTTCGCCAATCGCGAAGGAATTCAAGCATATATTTGCAGGCAGCTACATCTACGATGAGAAGGGAGAAGCGGAATGGCCCGGAATCGCCGTGGACTTTACTGCTAAAACCCAATATCTTTTCAAAATCCAGAAGGGAATCTTCTCCTCCCGTGATGCAAAGATGGTAAACGAAAGTATGGCGGAAGAGGCTAAGCGAATTCCTTTTTCCAATATGATTTACTTCGGCGACGGAGAGACCGATGTCCCTTCTATGAAGATCGTGGGTATGTTCGGCGGCAACCCCATCGCTGTCTTCGACCCCTCAAAACCCGGGAAGAGGGATATCGCTCGCCGTCTCCAGCGCCAGGGACGGGTAAACTACATCACTCCCGCCTCCTATACCAAGGACTCCCGTACTTTCCGCCTTGTCTGCGCCATTATCGACAAGATAAAGGCGGACAACGATCTGCGCCTGTTCACCCTTTACAAATAGTTCAGAAAAATGAAAAAGATACTCATCACACTTATGCTGATTGCCGGCGCAGTCAGCGCCTATGCCCAGAGCTCCGCAGGAGTCGTGTACGAAAAGGAATTCCACCTGTTTGATTTCAGCTTAAACGCCAGACGTCTGGAGTTTGGCCTTAACTTCGGCCAGGCCGGTTCGTTCACTCCTTATGCCCGTTTCGGAATGGGCGCGTGCGCTCTTGTAAATGGCATATATCTGGATTATCTGGAGGCGAATCCCCAGCACAAGTACAATCACGAGGTTACGGACACTAAGTGGGACGACACCGTCGCATTCTGCATCAACGCCGGTTATCAGATTCCTATTCTCAGCTGGCTTCGCATTATGCCCGTTCTGGGCTATGCCCAGACTAACGAGGGTGTGACAGACGGATCTTCCCTGCATCTGAGTGCGGACGAGGATAATACTACGTGGTACCACGAGTATAAGGTTACCCCGGGGACCAGGACTCATTATTTCAATTATGGCGGCGGATTGTCCATCCAGCCGTGCAAGTGGTTCAGCGTTAATCTGATAGCGACCCGCTACGCCCTTTACGGGGGTATCGGCATAGACCTTCTCTCATTTGTAAAGACTCGGGGGTAATAATTGATTCTACTGTTATGAAAAAGTATTTGTTTATCCTTCTTGCAACGCTTTCTGTGCTGGGATTATCTTCATCCTGCGGCGATTCTTCCTCCATCGACGATGAATCAGGGGAACAGCAGGGTACCGGGAAGACGGAAAACCTCGAGGATCTGACGCTTACCATAATAGCGGACGGAGACCGTGTCTTCTCCAAAAAGCCCACATTCACGGCACACGTCGAGAATCCAGCAAACGTGGAGGCGGAGGCCAAGATAATTTGTAGTATAAAAACAGATACAAAGGAGCCGGTCGTTTCTTTTGAACTGACGGAGAAGATCCCTGCAAATGGGCAAAAGGACATTGTCCTTACTACAGAGGACAACCTTGAGCCCGGGTTTTATAATGCCAACTGCTTCTTGAACGGCAGGGGTACTCCTGTGGTCGCCTTCGGAATCGATCCCTTCGATATAGTATCAGCCCCTGACAAACAGGCGGATTTCGATGAATTCTGGGAGGCGGCGAAGGCGCAGCTTGCAGCTGTTGATATGAAGGTGGATATGGTGGAGATTGTAAGTAAAAGCAACTCGAACTGCAAGGTCTATTTCGTCGAGCTCCAGTCGGTTCCGGACGGTCCTGACGGAGATCCTGTCCTGATTCACGGCTATTACCTGGAGCCCCAGGACGGGCAGAAACATCCCGTCCTGATGCATTTCTACGGTTATGACACGCTGGGCAGCAAGCAAAAGGTCTATTGCCCCTCCGGAGACGGAAAGTATGCGGAATTCTATCTTTCGCATCGCGGCCAGTACCTCAACCGTACAACCGCCGACAAGAGGGAACCCGACGGAAAGGGAGACTTCGAGAATATTTACGGAGACTGGTTTGCCTATGGTTTCGGCTATAAAGACAGCTATTATTACCGCGGTGCCTTCTTGGACTGCGTACAGGCGGTTAATTTTATGGCTACCCGTCCTACTTCCGATATGGTCCACCTTTTTGCTGAGGGCTCCAGCCAGGGCGGCGCCCTGTCATATGCTGTCGCGGCCCTCAGTGACTACCCGTTTACGGCCATCGCCCCCTGCGTAGCTTTCCTCGGAGACTATCCGGATTACTTCCGTATCGTTGACTGGCCCGCTAACGTAGCCAAGTCCTGCGCGTCCCAGAATGGGCTCTCGGATGAGCAGATGTACGCTTTCCTGAGCTACTTCGACACCAAGAACCTCGCTACGAGGATTCCTGCCTCTACGGCGGTCCTGGCCTGCAGCGGCCTCTTGGACAAAACTTGTCCGCCCCATACCAACATCGCCCCCTACAACAACCTGGCGGGCAAGGACAAGGAATACTACTTCTACCCAAAGATGAATCACGAGATCCCCTCTGACTGGTCTTCCAAGATGATGAAGTTCTTCGCCAAGAAGCTGGAATAATCTGCGGAAACGACGACACAATGAAAAGATGCTTTATCATTGCAGTGGCCTTCCTGTGTGGCGTCAGTGCAAAAGCGCAGGATACATTGGATGTATTCTCGCGTCATCTTAAACTTAATGAAGTGGTTGTGACCGGACTTACCGGCGAGAGCAGGAAAAGTGAAACTCCGGTTCCTGTGAGTGTCCTGGATGCAACCGACCTTCGTTCCAGCGCCACGGGAAACGTTATCGGTACCATTGCAAATGAGCCCGGCGTAAGCCAGATTACAACAGGCGGCGGCATCGGGAAACCCGTCATCAGGGGCCTGGGCTACAATAGAGTTGTCGTTATTGCTGACGGAATCCGCCAGGAAGGACAGCAGTGGGGAGATGAACACGGTGTGGAGTTGGATGGGAACGGCGTCCATTCAGCTGAGATTATCAAAGGCCCTGCCAGCTTGATGTATGGCTCTGACGCCCTTGCCGGCGTAATCATATTCCACCCGGATGTGAATCTCGCGCCCGGCTCATTTGCTGCCGACTTGAGCAGTGAATATCAGAGCAATAGCGGCCTCGCGGGCTACAGCCTGTATCACGCCGGCAATGTGAACGGAGTCACGTGGGGGCTCCGCTTCAGCGACAAATATGCCCACGCATACCGCAATGCCGCCGACGGACTTGTTCCCGGCACCCAATTCCGGGAACGGGCCTTCACCGGCAGTATGGGCATTAATCGCAAATGGGGCATATCGCGTCTGACTCTGGGCTATTTCCACCTGACGCCCGGTATGGCGGAAGGATATGAAGACGGAATCCTTGAGGGCCCTACGGGTTACGGCATTGAGATTCCTTTTCAGCAGGTCCGTCATTATAAAGCCGTCCTGAACAACACATTCCGCGTTGGTGACGGGAGAATCAAAGCTCTCGTGGGCTACCAGTTCAACCATCGGCAGGAATATGAAGAAGGTTTTTCAGAGCCCGGCCTGGACTTTCAGCTGGGAACGATCAATTACGACCTCAAGTACATATCGGCCGATATGAACGGCTGGAAGTTCTCCGGGGGTGTCGGAGGTATGAATCAGAGCAGTAGAAACCTTGGAGAGGAAGTTTTGATTCCTGCCTACAACCTCTTTGATGCCGGGCTGTTTACCACAGCCACAAAGTCACTTGGGAGATTCCACTTCTCAGGAGGTCTCAGGGCCGATGTAAGATTCCTCCACAGTCTCCCGCTGGAAGGCACTTTTACTGAATTCAACCGTACCTTCCCCGGAATAACCGGAAGCCTCGGGGCGGTCTATACTCCCGTTCCCGGCCTTAATGTCAGGGCAAATCTCTCACGTGGTTTCAGGGCTCCTAATCTGAGCGAACTCGCTTCAAACGGTGTCCACGAAGGGACTGTCCGCTACGAAAAGGGGGACAATTCCCTTAAACCCGAATTCAGCCTTCAGGGAGATTTCGGGGCTGATTACGCCAGCGATTATCTGTCCCTGTCATCGGCCGTTTTCTGCAACCGGATAGACAACTATATCTATGCCGCCCGGACAGGCGATATAATTGACGGATTCGATGTCTATTCATACACAGCCGGGACAGCGCTCCTTTACGGCACGGAGTTTTCGGCCGATGTCCACCCCATTCACCAGTTCCATCTTGGAGCCCGGTTCTCGTATGTCCGCGGATCCTTTACGGAGAGTGATATGCCGCTGATTCCGGCTCCGCGCCTTGGCGGAGACATCAAATGGGAGATAACCCATAGCGGAAAAGTCTTCAATGACTGCTGTCTCGCATTAAGGGTAGATCACTGTTTCGCCCAAAACCATTTCCTGCCTGGCACGGAAACTGCTACTCCCGCCTACACATTGCTGGGTGTTTCGGCGGGTACTGATATCCTTGTCCGTGGACGTCGCATAGCCTCGATATACATTATGGCGGACAACCTGACGGATGTAGTTTATACGGATCACCTAAGCCGTCTCAAATATGTCGGAATCCGTAATCCCGGCCGCAACATTACGTTTAAACTGTTGATACCCCTTATGAAGATATATAAGCTATGAAAAGAATTGTCACACTGATACTTGCTCTGGCGATGCTTCCGGCCTTCGGCGCTTTCGCCCAGACCGGGGACGCAGCCCCGAAACTCAATAAGAAGAACCTCCTGGTGAAGGAGTGGAACACCAACGCCAAAGGTGTTGCCAGTACCTTGGATCACCTGACCATATACTCCCCGGAAGGGAAGAAACTGGAAGAAATCGAATACGACACCGCCGGAAAGCAGAAATGGCGCAAGCGTTACGAGTGGGGAGAGAACTTGAAGATGACCCGGGAGCTGGTCTATGACGAGCGCAATCGCCTCGTGAACTACAAAAAGTTTGAATACAACGAGTTCGGAAAGAAAAAGGTGCAGTACACATATGACGCAAAAGGGAAGCTGATTTCCACCAAGGTGTTCGAATATATAGCGGCCGATGACTGAAACCAACCAATTCATTGAAGCAGCGGCCTCGTCCATCCCAGCCATCACCCTGGATGAGATGGACGGGGTGAAGTTGCTTAACCGCATTGACGCCAAGTTCCTGACCAACGAGTCGACGCTTCTTGAGGTGCTTTCCGATGCCAAAGCAGCGGGCTACCGTGCCCTGGAGACCGAAGGCACTAAGGTCAGTCCGTACAATTCCATCTACTTCGATACACCGGGGATGAAGATGTTCCTGGACCATCACAACTGTCGTCTTATACGCCAGAAGGTGCGTACGCGCGAGTATGTGAATTCCGGAACGGCTTTCCTGGAGATCAAACGGAAGAACAACCACGGACGCACCAAGAAAAAGCGTATCGGCATAGATGAAAAGGAGATGCTGGGTTTTGCCGGAAATCCGGTGGCGTGCGAGTATCTTTCCAATCATTCCTGGTTCACGGTGGAGGACCTTTCTCCTGTGCTGTCCACGGCCTTCCGGCGCATCACGCTGGTGAATCCGGCAATGACGGAGCGCCTCACCATCGATACATCGCTATTGTTCACAAACTTCCAGACCGGCAAGAAGGCCTCGCTGGAGGATGCCGTGATTATCGAACTCAAGCAGGACGGCCACGCCTCCAGTCAGATGAAGAGCATCCTGCTGGCACACCGGGTAAAGCCCGTTCGCGTAAGCAAATACTGTATTGCCGTCACCCTTACCGACCCTTCCGTCAAGAGCGGCCGTTTCAAGGTAAAAGTACGGACCATAGAAAAGACTATTAACAAAAAAATCAACGTGATATGATTACTGCCCAAGATTTCGGCGACTATACGCTCGCCGATGATGCTATCATCGATGTCCAGACCATCACCGATGCGATGATGACCACAACCCAGTCCATTACGGAACTGGCCATCCGTTTTTTCCTGAACCTTCTGGTTTGCTGGATTATTGTCCAGTTCTTCTATTACCGCAAGAGCCGCCGCCGCGACTATTATTTTACTTTTATGGTCTTTTCTTCGGCAATGCTTATGCTCCTTTATATAATGGGCAGCGTGGAAGTAGGTGTAGGTCTGACGCTTGGACTCTTCGCCATTTTCGGCGTAATCCGTTACCGTACGGAGACCGTGCCTGTGAGGGAGATGACATATCTGTTCGTCATCATCGCCCTCGCGGCTATGAATGGTCTTGCCCCTGTCTATAAACTGGTCGGCGCAACTTCGGCTGATCCGCACTATGCCCTGTCCGGAGGTTCAGTGGGCATTATGGCCCTTTCCAACCTCCTCGTCATCCTGCTGATATGGGTGCTTGAAAACGGCCACCTTCTTAAACATACCTCCACGAAGCTGGTCCTTTACGACCGCATCGACCTCATCGTCCCCTCCAGGCGAGACGAACTTATCGCTGACCTTGAAAAGCGAATCGGCGTGAAAGTGAACAACGTAGAAGTGGGACACGTGGATTTACTCAAAGACGCCGCATTCGTAAAGGTCTTCTATGACCTGGAAAAGGGCCAGAGCGGCTCAATCGACACCCTTACCAAGGCAAAGGACTTTGTTGAGCAGTAGTCCTATGAAAAAATTGGTGTCAACCTTTCAGGCTGTAGTACGCCTTTGCCAATTTATCGTCATACCGGTTTTGGGCGTATGTAGGGCCGTTGTAAAGCCGGGCGAAAGAAACCCAGTCGTGATTGCTGAGGGCCTTAAGCATCGCGGGGTTTGATTTCAGGAAATTTGCAAAGAGAGTAAGCTGGGACACTTCGCTTTCTTCCATCTTGGAAGCGAAATCCTGAACGAAGTCGCAGCCGCATTTGAGGTACTGGTATCCCATTAACTGGAACATACCGAAACTTGCAGAACAAAGGGCTGCATCTTCATTAATCTCTATGGCCCTGTTCAAGCGGTCCCATTCTTCGACGCCACCCTTATATTTGGTCTTGTCAAGTTTCTGGTAAAGGATATCTTCATTGCCTTTTACATAACCCTGTGGATTGATTCCGCGACAGCGGAGCTGCTGCCAGAAAATGTGGCCCTCGAAAAGAATAGTAGGCTTTCCGTTGGCTAAAAATCCGCCTTTTCCACCGGTTTCGACCAGTACGACAGCTTTGAGCGTAACAGCTTCAATCGTATATCCCTCCTTATTCAGATCTGCTGCGCAATTGGCGAAATCTTCGTCGGTTATCCCGTATTTAGAGCCGTTGGAACCATCATCGGGAAGGTCAAGGTCGCTGTAAAGTCCGCGCTCGTAATCTTCTGTCTGAATCTCATCATCCTCTTTGTCTTTGCTGCAGGAAACCAGTGTGGCGAAACCAAAGAGACCGCAGGTAATGGCTGTTGCAAGTGCCAGGGTAAATCTTTTCATAATATAAATTTGTCTACTAAAAATTCCGGGACGCAAAGTTACAAAAAAAACGGTAATTTTGCAGGTCAGAATTGTACGGGATGAATATTCGGCTCGAAATATACGGTTGTTTGATTGCAATTACCATAGTGATAACGGGATGCAAGAAGGTCCAGTATGAACCGGACCCTTCCGATATCCCGTCCGGCGCTCCCTTGGTGACGGTCATTTATGACCCGGGAGCATTGGGAGACAGAAGCTATAACGACTTGATATATGCCGGAGTGGAACGGGCCGCGCTGACGAGGGGACTTAGGACTTTGCAACTTTCCCCCTCCTCCGCCTCCGAGGGACTTGCCGCTTTGGACACTTATTTTGAACAGATGCGTATGCTCACCGATACCGTCCGGCGCCTTCTTATTGTAACCGGGGCAGAGTACGATGAATATATCCGTGAGCATAGCAAAGAGCTGGATGGCAATTCCTTGGCGGACCTTCTCTATCTTGAGACGAAGGAGCCGCTTCCCGGCAAGGGCTCAACCCTTTGTCTTCCATACTACGGCGCGATGTACGAGGCTGGGGCTGTCTCCAGAATCTACTCCGGCACAACGCTTCTTATCGCAGCAAATTCAGAGCTTCAGGTCATACAGGAGTCGGTTAAGGGATTTACGGACGGGTTCAATGTGAACTATTCCGAATCCGAAGAGAATCCGGAACTACTTCTTGAATGGATTTCAGATGAAACCGTCGGAGGATTCAGGATTGACGACGGGAGCGCTATGGACATTGTGTATGGCGGTGGCAGTATGCCGGTTGCAAATCTTGTTTTTCCGATATGCGGAGGCGCTTCCGGTACGTTCTACCAGCTCAGCAACCTGTTCGGAGGATATGAATACGTGGGGATAGATGTTACCAGCGTTTCTCCGCACTGTCCGTTTTCCGTAGTGAAACATATTGACAGGGCCTTGGATCTTTGCATAGGGGAGTGGCTCTCCGCTGAAGGTATGCCAAAGCATCAGACGCTTGACTATGCTGACGGCTGGACGGAATTTGTCCTGCACCCCTATACGGATATGCAGAAATACTTTACGGAGAAAGTTCTGAGCGCCGAGATGCTCGGGACCATTCACGAAGATGCGCTGAAAAAGGAGGCTGGTGATGAGTAGAATGACGAAGCATATCTTGCCTTGGCTCTTTTTTGCATTATTCCTGCTCTCGTGTAACCGGGAGGCGGTCGAGCTCCGAAGCCAGCGCAGCTGGACCCGGAGGACGGTCGCGGTAGTGGCGCCGCTCGGCGATGAAATTCTAAAAAACCGGCTCGAGCGTACTGCGGTGTGGTTTTTAGAAAACTTTCGGGAAGCGCAGCTTCATAACGCCCTTGCCATAGACCTTCGTCTGGAGTGGTACGACGAATCTTCGGAAGACCTTGTGAAGCTAAGCCGCATTCTCTCCGGAAGGGAGGATCTTATAGCGGTTATCGGCCCTTTTGGAAATGAGAACCTCGCCTCCTTCGCCCCTGCCTGCAAGAGAACAGGTAAGCCTCTGATCGCACCTACTGCCACAAGCGAGGATGTCATACGTCCGTACGCGGTTACGACCAGCGGTATGAGCATCAACCGGGATCCTTTCCTTTGGTCCCTCACGGAAAGCGATGTATCTTTCACCGGGCTCCTGATGAGCCGTTTCGCCTCTTTGAGCAAATACTACGATGAGTTAATCGACAGCCCGGCAGCAGCTTTTTTCTCCCCGGACGATTCATACGGAATGACATTCAATTATTGGGCACCGTTCTATTCTTTGCAGCAAGGGATCTCGCTCCAGCAGAACCTTCTGTACGGAAGCGGGGAGGAACTCCTTTCAGAGTTTGACAGTTACCGGAAAGTTATGGACGCGCAGGGGACGGCCGGCTCATCCATATTCTGCGTGGCAGAGGATGCCCTCGGGATGTATGAGGTTGCCCGCGCTAACCGGATAGCGGTGATGGATGGAGAGTTTTGGGATCTGCTCCACGACAGCAAGGATCCGGACGATCCGGAAAATGACAGGTATTGGCAGATATTCAAATCCAGTTACCTGACGTACTTCGCCATTCCGGGCTTTTATGAAGAAAACCTGGATGCCATTGGTCCGCGTTCTTGGAAAATTCTCCAGGGATATGAGGGTTTTTCGCCCTACGCAGATCCTTCCACCGGCTTCGAACTGAGTTACGAGGTCCGTTTCGGGGTCAAGCCCGGCTTTGCCGAATGCAAATTCTACGATGCCCTTATGCTGGCGGGGTTTGCCGCGTGCTATTTGGAGCACACTGCCGGCAGTATGGAAAACCGGTCCGTCAACGATGCCATTATCACCCTGACGATGGAGGCGGACGGGGCGGAACTGGGCGGCCCGGCCTGGAACGCAACATCGATGGAGGTATACCTCAACGCTCTTGAACAGGGCCGGTTGCTCCATTTTATCGGCGCGTCGGGAGAAATTAGTTTTGACAAGGATACATTTACGGCAGCGACAGCTACTACATATGTCCATTGGCAGGTGATGGACGGAAAAATCCTTCACCGGGGATACTTCGGCGGATCCGGCAGCCGCACTGCCGATGCCAGTGCTGCCTGGATGTATCTTTACAACGAGCAGCAGGCCCGGGCCGATTTCGACTCCCAGGCCGGTAGCGGCACGGCTCTCAATTATCCTCCAATGACGGACCAATATGCCGTTCTGGTGCAAGGCAGCAGCGGCTTTGGCAATTATCGGCACCAGGCGGACGTGCTCTCCGTATACCAGATGCTTCGTAGCGGCGGCTGTGGCTGAGGGTGTCTTAGACTGATTTTTCCATTTGGAAAGGGTCTTTGGAGGCAGATAAAAACTCCGTTCGATGTCCGAGAATGACGTTGTTTTTTCCAGACGTTCCAGCGTTTCGGATACACTGTTGTTCCTCGCGGCAAGCATCGCTTTTTTTCTCAATTCGTCCGTATCTTTTCCCGCGTCAAGTTTTGCCCCGCAGCAGGAACAAACCCTTACGGGTATCAAGACTTCGGCCCTGGTACCCGCATAAACAGCAGCAAACAGCCTGTTCTCTTCTTTCGTCACGAATTCACTTCCACAAACAGGACATTTTTTTTCTGACATCTTATTTCTTCCCCAACAACTTAATCATCTCACCAATAGACATCGAGTCTCCCAAACCACTATGACTATCATCAGCATGAATAGACTTTATGAACCATCCATTTTTTGTTTGCACGATGCAAAATGAAATGTACATGTTTATAAAACCGTGCATAAAACTGTATACCTCAACCAAAGGATGGTTTCCATTTATTCCTTTCCTAAAAGGCTTCGTGTTTATATATTCAAATTCCCCTGCCCCATGAGAAGCAATCTGATCTAAAATTTGAACCTTCAATTCCTCTTCAGAATCACAGCTGATATGCATGACATTCACGGCCTCATCCATCGCACCGGAATCAATTTCTATGAGTTCCTTATGATGCTTGCAATCATCCAGAAATTTCTCAAGTGAATACGCTTTTTTCCTTGTTTTCTCTCCTTGTACCAGATCGGGAGAG